>SVNN01000121.1 GCA_015066905.1 Ruminococcus sp. | reverse complement strand
GCAGACGACTTCTGGAGGAAACGCTGCGCCGGCAGAGCATCGGTGTGGTTACATTCAGCGTGGTTCAGCAGGTGCTGATCGACGATCTGATCGCGGAGGCGTTCCGCAAGGAGCCTGAGCTGGAGCGATATGCAAACGAGATGCACGAGCCGATTCTGGTCAAGAATCTTGAAAACGTACAGGGTGACGAGCGCGATGTCATTTTGTTCTCGGTTGGATATGGTCCTGACAAAAACGGCAATGTGTCGATGAATTTCGGTCCGCTCAACCGTGACGGCGGATGGCGCAGACTGAACGTTGCAATCTCCCGTTCGAGGATGGGAATGCAGGTCTATTCCGTTCTGCGGCCTGAGCAGATCAATCTGTCGCGCACCCGCTCTGAGGGTGTTGCAGGACTCAAGGGCTTCCTCGAATTTGCCGCAAAGGGAAAATCTGCACTCGCGGTGCGGGCGCAGGATATTGCGGCAGAGGAAAACGGATATAATGCACTTGTGGCAGAAGCACTGGAGCAGCGCGGCTATCAGGTCGGCTGTGAGATCGGCTGTTCCGCGTATAAAATCGACATCGGAATTATCAACCCCGAACAGCCGGATCGTTACATCCTCGGCATTCTCTGCGACGGCAGAAAGCATTTCGAGGCAACGAATGCGCGCGACCGCAATCTGTTGCAGCCTTCGATTCTCAAGGGGCTGGGGTGGAATGTGTTCTCGCTCCGCATTCTTGACTGGCTGGATCACCCCGAACAGGTGCTCCGGCAGATTGACGCGGCATATGAAGCTGCGATGGTGAAATATCGTGAGCATCCGGACAATATCCGCACCGAGGCGCAGCCCGCGGCGGCGGAGCCGATTCAGTTTGAACGCGCAGAGCAGACGGCAATTGCGGACACCTGCCAGATCTATGAACCGTATCAGCCGAAGGTACACGGCGACGCGGAGATGTTTTATCTGCCGCAGGAGCAGCGCAATATTATCAGAACCGTACAAGCGATCCTTGCAAAGGAAGCGCCTGTCAGCCGCAAGGCAGCGCAGCATCTTCTTCTGGCATCCTACGGCATCACACGAAGCAGTGCCAAAACAGAGCAGGTATTCGCAGCGGCACTTTCCGCAGCAGGCGCAGTGGAGCAGGAGACGGAAAATGGCGTTTTCCTGTGGAGAGCTGATCAGCCGGTGGATTCTTATTCCGATTGCCGCATTCCTGCCGAGGGCGGTGCGCGACGCGCAATGGACGAGATCTGTCCGGAAGAGATTGCAAATGCCGCAGAGAAAATTGTGACGCGGCAGGTCAGTCTGCAGCGGGAGGATCTGATTCGTGAGATTGCCAAGCTCTTTGGCTATCCCCGTGTGGGCGATGTCATCGAAGCGGCAGCAGAAACAGGCATCCGTCTGGCGCTGGCGCGCGGTACGATCCTTTCTGAGGAGGAGGGGCGTGTGAGCGCGGCGAAATAGAAACAAAAAGCCCCGATGGTGTGAAGCCATCGGGGTGATTTTTTTGTCTGTAAAAGCTTACTGCTGCTGGGACTCAATATAGTTTACGAGATCGCCAACGGTCTTGATAGAATCAACAGCCTCGTCCGGAATCTCGATGTCGAATTCCTCGGAGATTACAACGATCAGGTCTACAACGTCGAGGGAGTCAACGCCGAGGTCTTCCTGCATGTTTGCCTCCATGGTAACAGCGTCGTCGTCCAGATCAAACTGCTCAATGATAATACCCTTCAGTTTTTCAAAAGTGCTCATGATAATGTCCTCCATATTTCATATTTTTCAAATCAATGCAGTGCTATTCGCGTACTGCTCCGATTTTTCTAAACTTAGTATAGCGTTCTTGCAGTAAAAGGTCAATATCTTTTTGCAAATTTCTTTCAATTTGCATAGACAAATATTCATGAATATTTGCGGAAATTTTGTCTATATCGTTGTGTGCGCCGCCGGCAGGCTCGGGAATGATGTGATCGTTCACACCAAGCTTGACGAGTTCCTCAGCTGTCATATGCAAAAGCGCACATGCATCCTTCTCACGGCTGCCGTCCTTCCAGAGGATCGACGCAAAGCCGCGCGGAGAGATGACGGAATAGAGTGCGTTTTCGAGCATTGCAAGTGTGTCGCAGACGCCGAGTGCAAGTGCGCCGCCGCTGCCGCCTTCGCCAAGGATCACGGAGATCACAGGGGTGCGAAGCGTCATAAATTCTGCAAGATTCTGGGCGATCGCTTCGCCCTGTCCGCGGTTTTCTGCGTCAATGCCGCAGAATGCGCCGGGGGTGTCAATCAGACAGATGACCGGGCGGTGGAATTTTTCCGCCTGTCTTGCAAGACGGAGCGCCTTGCGATATCCTTCCGGATGGGGCATTGCGAAATTCGATGCCTGATTTTCCTTGAGGTTTCTGCCTTTGACCTGTGCGATCAGCGTAACGGGAGTGCCGTTCAGACGTCCGATTCCGCCTAAGATCGCGCCGTCGTCGCCATAAAGACGGTCGCCGTGCAGCTCAGTGAAATCGGTGAACAGTCTGGGAAGATAATCCTGCACAGTCGGACGGCCGGGCGTGCGGATCAGCTGTAAGCGTTCCCATGCAGTCAGATTGTTCATGCGCCCACCTCCTCATATCCGTGCAGACGCAGAAGCTCTGCAATCTTTTCTCGCTGTTCGCTGCGGCTGACGATGGCGTCCGCAAAGCCGTGGCGGACGATATGCTCCGCAAGCTGGAAGTCATCGGGAAGCCGCTGGCGGATGGTGTTTTCAATCACGCGTCTGCCGGCAAATCCGACAAGCACCTTCGGCTCTGCGAGGATGATGTCGCCGAGCGACGCGAACGATGCGGTAACACCGCCTGTGGTCGGGTCGGTGAGCAGGGTGATATAGAGCAGGCCTGCATTGCTGTGCAGCTTGACAGCACCGGAGGTCTTTGCCATCTGCATCAGGGAAACGGCGCCCTCCTGCATTCTTGCACCGCCGGAAGCGGTGCAGACAACAGCAGGAAGACCGCGCTCTGTTGCATATTCAAACAGCCTGGTGAGACGTTCGCCGACCACACTGCCCATACTGCCCATCATATAACGCGAATCCATGACGCCGAGGCAGAAGGGGATGCCCTCTACGGTGGCGGTTCCTGTGATGATTGCATCCGAAAGCCCTGTTTCGGCGCGGAGCAGCATCTGCTTTTTCTCATATCCGGGGAAGTCAATCGGATTTGCGCTGCGGAGATTTTCGTTCAGCTCTGTGAAGCTGTTTGGATCCGTGAGGAGCGCAATGCGCTCATGCGACGGCAGACGGTCGTGGAATGCACAGGCGGGACAAACACGCTGATTGGCAAGAAACTCCGAAAGTGCCGATACCGCACGGCAGCGCGGACATTTATAGGTTTCTTCTGTTTTCTTCGGGGTGTCGTCAGAAAGACGGGCACGCACCTGTTGGAACAGATCATCCAGCATAGCTTATCCCTCCTTTTTCGGCTCGGTGATGCCGAGCGCGGTAAGTGTACCGGTGTTATAGTCGCCCGACAAGAACTGATCGGTCTTGATCAGCGAAAGCTGCAGGTCGATGTTGGTGTCGATTCCTTCAACGATAAACTCCGCCAGTGCCCAGCGCATTTTCGCGATTGCCTGCTCTCTGGTGGGCGCGTGGACGATCACCTTTGCAAGCATAGAATCGTAAAACGGCGGGACATCACAGCCCTGATAGATCGCGGAATCGATTCGGATTCCCGGACCGCCGGGCGCGTGGAAGGACTGGATTGTGCCTGCACAGGGACGGAATCCGAGGCTCGGATTCTCCGCGAGAACGCGGCATTCAATCGAGTGACCGCGTAAGGCGATATCCTCCTGCGTCAGACCAAGCGGCTCTCCTGCGGCAATTCTCAGCTGTGCCTGAACCAGATCCACTCCTGTGACAGATTCGGTCACGGGATGCTCCACCTGAATACGGGTGTTCATTTCCATAAAGAAGAATTCTTTTCCGTCGGTGAGGAATTCAACCGTTCCTGCGCTGACAAATCCGCACTGCTTTGCCGCACGGACTGCCGCCTGACCCATCTGGTCGCGGAGTGAGTCATTCAGAATCGGGCAGGGGCTTTCCTCCAGAAGCTTCTGGTTACGGCGCTGCATACTGCAGTCACGCTCACCGAGATGTACGACATTGCCGAACTGGTCAGCGATGATCTGTACTTCAACGTGCTTCGGGTTCTGGAGATAACGCTCCATATACAGCGCGTCGGAGCCGAAACACGCCTTTGCCTCAGCGCTTGCCGCGAGCATCTGGGATTCCAGCTCCTCGGGTTTGAATACAGGACGGATACCGCGTCCGCCGCCGCCGGCAGCAGCCTTGATCAGGAGCGGATATCCGATTTTTTCAGCAATTTTCTTTGCCTCATCGGGTGTATGCACCGTGCCGTCCGAACCGGGCACAACGGGCACACCAGCGGCGATCATGGTCTGCTTTGCACGCGCCTTGTCGCCCAAGAGCGAGATCGCTTCGGGAGTCGGACCGATGAAGGTCACGCCGCAGTCAGCGCACTGCTGTGCAAATTCTGCATCTTCAGAGAGAAAGCCGAAACCGGGGTGCAGTGCATCACAGCCCGTCAGCTTGCAGGCGGTCAGCAGCGCGTCGGCTTTCAGATAGCTGTCCTTTGCGGCAGGGCCGCCGATGCAGATCGCCTCGTCTGCCAGCTGTACATGGAGTGCGCGGCGGTCTGCTGTGGAATAGACAGCGACGCAGCGGATGCCAAGCTCGCGGCAGGCGCGGATAATACGAACCGCGATCTCGCCGCGGTTGGCAATCAAAACCTTGTTGAGCATATCGTTCAATCCTTTTTGGTATCAGCGAGTGCGAATTTCATTTCTGCGGTTGCAGCAACCTCGCCGTTGACGGTTGCTTTTCCGGTCGCGATCACGATCGAACCGACCTTGCGGGTGATCTGTGTCTCCAGACGGAGCACATCGCCCGGTACGACCTGACGGCGGAATTTCACCTTGTCGATGCCTGCGAACAGACCGATCTTGCCGCGGTTTTCGGGGAGATACATCAGTGTAACGGCACCTGCCTGCGCCAGCATCTCAATCTGGAGCACGCCGGGGGTGACGGGATATCCGGGGAAATGTCCCTCGAACCAGTAGTCATCCTCCCTGATGTATTTCGTTGCAACGCAGGACACGCCTGCTTCCATCTCATTTACTTCATCAATCAGAAGAAACGGATCGCGGTGAGGAATGATTTCCTTGATTTGTTCTTTTGTCAGTAATACAGCCATGCTTTCCTCCTAGCTGATCTTCATCAGCTTCTGTCCGAATTCAACCGGTTCGCCGTTTTTGACATAAATCTCAGCGACGGTGCCGTCGGTTTCACAGATGACCTCGTTCATGAGCTTCATAGACTCAATAATCATCAGAACATCACCCTGCTTGACCTGCTGACCGATCTTTACGAACGGTTCACTGTCGGGCGAGGGGGCGCTGTAATAGGTGCCGACCAGCGGTGCGGTCACGATATTGCCGTCCTCAGCCTCAGCGGCGGGTGCTGCCTGTGCAGGAGCAGCCGGAGCGGGGGCGGATACGGGAGCCGCAGCCATCACCGGGGGTGCCATCATCGGCATCTGCGGCGGGGGCGGACAATCGCGGTATGCAGACAGCTTGATTTTGAAATCGTCATTGCGGATCTCGATTTCACCGAGCTTATCCTTGCCGATCAGAGCGGCCAGACGCTCGATCTCTTCAATCGGTAGTGCCATATCGGTAGTTCCTCCTGATTTTATGTTTCGTCGGTAAACTTCTTGAAGCAGAGGC
>SVNN01000120.1 GCA_015066905.1 Ruminococcus sp. | reverse complement strand
TGCTCTTCCGATCTGATTCTGCGGCCGCTTGCGGTGTCCTCGATAATCGCGCCGTGGAATGCCTGTCCGTCCAGCTCGGTGGTTTCGCCAAAGTACATATCGTTGGAGATGTCGGTCAGAACGGGGCACTTGGTGCCGGTCTTATATTCGAGGTCATACAGCTTGAGGTCGATCAGACGCTCAGTCGGCAGACAGCGGTCATTCAGCTCGCACCGCTTTCCGACCGGAACAGTCAGACGGATATCCGCCTCCTTGCCGCCATCCACGAACGGTGTGTTGATCGTGGTGTGGGTTGCAAGAGAGATCGGCATCAGCTTTTCAGAAAGATTGGTCAGCTGCACCTTGTGCTCAAGGCCCAGTGCACTGAGGGTGAAGGTATATTCCGCAAGGAACTTCACCGGGAAATATTCATAGAACGGGTCGTTCTCGTCATAGCGGTATTCGGTTTTCAGAACGGCACAGTTTTCATCCGCGTGATGCTCCACAACGGTGTGAACGCGCTTGTGGATGAAGCCGTGAATGTGGTTGGAATAAGGCGCTTTTTCGTTGACGGGCAGCTGATATACTGCGTCGGAGGTCTTCAGTACGCCATCTGCAAAACGGTTCGGCAGATAAAGCGTGGGGAGTCCCCAGACCTCAGCCGACTGCTTGATCTCATCTGCGGTCGTGGTTTCCTTGAAACGAAATACTTCAATTCCTTGTTCCTCATTGCGGAGCCGGATCACATTTGCGCCGATCTCATAAGCGACCCACGCACGGTATCCGCCGGCACAGAGTTCGATACAGGGAGTACCATTCCATTCGATCTGTTTTGTTGTGTTCATAAGTATCGTTCTCCTTCTTGAATCAATCGTTCGCTATCATTTTAGCACATTTTATTCAAAATTGCAAGTCGTTTTCCTGTATAATTTATCTGATTTTTTCGACAGTACCGATCCGACTGCCATATCGCACAATTGTTTCATCTCCGTTTTGGCTGTTTCGGAGAATATCGGCATCAATTTCCGCGCGGCCCGGCTCTAAAAGCAGGACAACGGTGGATCCGCCGAACGCAAACATTCCTTTTTCTTCGCCGCGCACAAAGGTGTGGCTGCCCTCGTGGTGGTTGATGATCTTGCCAACCATCAGCGCGCCGACTTCGATCTGTGCGGCAGTGCCGAACCGTGCGGTATGCAAAAGCGTCACACTGCGGCAGTTGCGCTTGTAGATGTTGCAGTGCTCCAGCGCGATGGGGTTGACGGTGTGAAGCTCTCCGCCGAGAAAGCGGTTTTTTCCCTTGGTGCCGTCATCGAAGTAGCAGTAGCGGTGATAATCCTCGACCGTGAGGCGGAAAATCAGGCACTGGCCGCCGCAAAAGCGTTTTGCAAGACGCTTGCAGCCGAGCAGGTCAGCAGTGCTGTAAGAACTCTGCTTGATTATAAACCGCGAATCCGAGGTGATGGGGTAAACGCTGAGCTTGGCATCACACGGACTGATCAGCACATCAGGACCAGAGTCAACAGGACGCGCATCTGCACGCGCCTTTCTTGTGAAAAAGCTGTTGTAGCTTGTATATTCCGTCGGTTCATAGTCCGACAGCGGAATCTGATATCGCTCTGCAAACCACGGAATTACCGCTGTGGACAGGGAAGAATCCAGCACAGCACCGCCAAGCGCGGATATCACCGGTTTTGTCAGCACAGACAGCACAGCGCGGCCGGGCACGGTACGGTAAAGCGCAGACAGCGCCTTGTCCTGTGCAGCATCCGAGGGGCGGACTTCGCCGTTTCGGGTGAGGATGCGGTTCATCTCGCTCAGGCGCCTCCCTTGGATTTGTAGATCAGGAACAGAAGCTCCAGCAGTCCGACGAGAATGAAGGAAAGCATGACCTTCATTCCGGGTTTTTTCACGCGGAAGCCTGTGATAAAGGCGATGCCGATCATCAGCAGAAACGCGGCGTAAACCTGCGGGAAATGCTTGCCGATATCGTGACGGAAGCAGTAAAGCAGCGGCAAAATCAGCGAAACGCTGGTCACAGGCAGACCTTCATATTCCTTACGGCGTTCTGTGGTCTGCTCCTGCCGTTCTTCTTCCATGACGTTGAAGTAGGCAAGGCGGATCAGTGCAGCAAGCGGAAAGAGCATCAGAACCACGACTTCATGTGCGCGGTGCAGCCCTGTGTTATAGCCGATGACGGCAGGCAGAACGCCGAAGCAGAACAGGTCAGAAAGCGAGTCGATCTGGATGCCGAAGCGTTTTTCCTGCTCGGTGCGCTCGCGTGTACGGGCAATCTTTCCGTCGAACATATCGCAGAGACCTGCGAGCATCAGCATCAGCAGGGCAGTCCCCTGTTTGCCTGCGATCGACGCGTAGAGTCCTGCACCCGCACAGCAGAAGCCGATGTAGGTGAGGATCACGGTATAATTATAAAACCCAATCATTCAGTAACCCCTCTTCGTGATTTGGTAGATGTGCAATATATGTACATTTCATTATAGCAAATATCTTCGCAAATTACAAGGGGTTTCGACAAGAAAAATTCACAAATTGTTCACGCATCGAGGCAAAAAAATACAGGATCAGAACCGATCCTGTATTTTTTATACTGTATTACGGATTATTTTGCAAGAATATCCTCCCACGTCGTGCCCTGTCCGACCAGCTGTGCGGCATAGAAACGAAGCACGAACACGCCGTCGAGTGAATTGATCACGCCCGACGCATCCACGTCAGCATTTCTGATCTGCTGCTCTGTCAGACCGTACTCAGCGCCGACCAGCGCGTTGGAATATGCTTTGAGAATCTGCTGGGCGTCAACGCCGTCTACAATTCCATCCATATTCACATCGCCGCGCACCACCGGATCACCAACCGTGATCGTAAAGCCCCGATAGGTCGGTGTGACCTCAACAATACTGGTCTTATTTTCGATACGGTAAGTCGCCGCTGTCGAGGTGTAGAGCGGATTTCCGTTCGCGTCAGTACCGGCAAGAATCGGTTCGGTGACAAACGAAACCGGATAGATGCCTTCGGGTGTGCCCTGCGGCACGATGACGTCAAACTCGGCAAACGGCAGGCTTGCGTCATAGACCAGATCGTTTTCAACGCCGCCGTTCTGTCCGGAATTCCAAAGCAGCTTCTTTGCGCCGCTGTTGAAGGTTGTGGTTGCACCTGCGCTGGATACAGAACCGTTTCCGAAGCAGTAAGGATCGGAATAGGCGCCGTTTGCAAAGGTGAAGCCATCCGGCACGCCGAAGGTCAGCAGAATCGACGCAAGACCGGGATTGTTTTCAATCCGTAATGTGACATGAACAGTCACGTCGCCCTGCGCGATCTCCTCCGCGGTGATGGCGGTCTTGTCGGGCTCCATCACATATGCAACGTCTGCCGCATATGCCGTGGAGGCAGGCTGAATCAATTGTGCAGCCATCAGTCCGAACGCGGTCAGAAGCGAAAGCCCCTGCCGCAGAATATTCTTTGTACGCATTTCAGATTCTCCTTCCTGTAATCAGCGGAGCTTTGTACCACAGGGGATGTCATCGTCCAGGAATACGACACGCGCACTGCCGTCGGGCATATCTGCCGCGCAGATCATACCGTTGCTCTCGACACCGCAGAGGGTAACAGGCTTGAGATTTGCGACAACGATGATCTTCTTTCCGACGAGATCTTCAGGCGTGTACCACTGTGCGATGCCCGAAACGACCTGTCTGCCGCCCATGCCGTCATCCAGCTGGAGACAGAGAAGCTTCTTTGCCTTCTTGACCTTTTCGACAGAAAGCACCTTTGCGGCGCGAAGCTCTACCTTGAAGAAGTCGTCGATCGGGGTCTCAGGTGCAAGGGTGATCGGCTCAGCAGGTGCCTCCTCCTTGGGTGCGTTTGCCTGGATGATCGCGTTGAGCGCTTCAATCTCCTTGTCTACATCAATACGCGGGAAGAGCGCCTCGCCGCGCTTGACGGATACGGTAGCAGGCAGAACGCCGAATGTACCGATATTGTCGTAGGATACATCCTCTGCGGTCGCACCGATCTGCTCCCACACCTTGGGCATGGTTGCAGGCATAAAGGGTGCTAAAAGCGCAGAGGCGATACGGATGCTCTCCAGAAGATTATACAGCACGCGGGCAAGGCGCGGACGGTTTGCGTCATCCTTTGCCAGCACCCACGGTGCGGTTTCGTCGATATACTTGTTCGCACGGTTGACCAGCGTGAAAATTTCCGCCAGCGCGTTGCTGATCTGCACCTCGTCGATGCACTTGTCCACAGCCGCACGGAGATTTTTTGCAGTCGTGATGAGGGAGTCGTCAAATTCGCCCTCTGCCTGCTCCTGCGGCAGGGTGCCGCCGAAATATTTCTCCGCCATCGCCACGGTACGGGATACGAGGTTGCCCAGACCGTTTGCAAGATCGGCGTTGATGCGGTGGATCATGATCTCGTTGGAGAAGGAGCTGTCTGCGCCGAGTGCCATCTCACGCAGGATGTGGTAACGGATCGCGTCGGGGGTATAACGCTCACCCAGCACGAAGGGATCGACCACGTTGCCCATCGACTTGGACATTTTCTGTCCGTTGAAGGTGATCCAGCCGTGTACAGCAAGACGCTTCGGAAGCGGCAGATCCAGCGCCATCAGCATTGCAGGCCAGATGATCGCGTGGAAGCGCATGATGTCCTTTGCAACCATATGGACATCCGCCGGCCAGAACTTGTCGTAGTCGGTGAATGCGCCGTTGCGGTAGCCGAGCGCGGAGATGTAGTTTGAAAGCGCGTCGATCCATACATAGACCACGTGCTTGTCATCAAAGCTGACGGGAACGCCCCACTTGAAGGTGGTGCGGGATACGCAGAGATCCTCCAGACCCGGCTTGATGAAGTTGTTGACCAGCTCAGTCGCACGGGTGCGCGGGCAGAGATAATCGGTTTCGGTCAGAAGCTTTTCGATTCTGTCCGCGAAGGACGAAATCTTGAAGAAATATGCTTCCTCTTTCGCCTCGATGACATCACGGCCGCAGTCGGGGCACTTGCCGTCCACCAGCTGGGATTCGGTCCAGAAGCTTTCGCACGGCACGCAGTACTTGCCGGCATATTCGCCCTTGTAGATATAACCGCGGTCGTACAGCTCCTTGAAGATGCTCTGTACGGTTTCGATGTGGTAGTCGTCGGTGGTGCGGATATAGCGGTCGTAATCGACGTTCATATAGCTCCACAGCTTCTTAAAGGTCTCAACGATCTCGTCTACATACGCTTTCGGAGTAACGCCCTTTTCCGCCGCCTTCTGTTCGATCTTCAGTCCGTGTTCGTCTGTACCTGTGAGGAACATGACATCATATCCCTGCATTCTGCGGTACCGCGCGATCGAGTCGCACGCAACCGAGGTGTAGCAGTGGCCGATGTGCGGATTGCCCGACGGATAGTAGATCGGGGTCGTGATATAAAACGGTTTCTTGGACATGATTGTAATTCCTCCAGTTTTTCTGTTATTTTGATGTTGTGTCAAAGCTCCGCTGTATCGTATTATACAGGAAAGCCGCTGGTTTGTCACGCATTTTTTGCCGATTGGGTTTATTTTTCAGCCGCTTTTGGTTCAGCATCCTCCGTGCGGCGGAGCTTTTCAGAAAGCGTGGTCGGACGGCGGTCGCCGATGCGGCGGTCGATATAATGCGGTCTGACCTTGGAGTAGAGGATCTTCTGCTCGCTGTAAAGACCGGTATAGCCGGAAATCAGATAGGACACTGCAACAGCAGTTCCGAAGAAGGGGAGTCCGTCTGCGCCGAACATCTCGATGCCGATCAGCATTGCAGCGATGGGGCAGTTGGTTACACCGCAGA
>SVNN01000119.1 GCA_015066905.1 Ruminococcus sp. | reverse complement strand
CAGCGTCTGGGGAATTGCGCCGACCTCAGCCACCTTGGAAGCATCCGCATCCGGATTCAGAATAAAATTCAGTCCGACCGCAAGAATGATTGCCGCCAGTGACGAGGGGAAATATGCCGCAAGCTTCTTCGGATAAACGATCATAACGATCACAACAAGCATGCCGAATGCAACTGCCCACCAGTTCGGCGAAAAACCGAGCCGTCCGTAGGAGATCAGCTTCTCGATTGCATTCTCGCCCTCCGAAGCCGTGCCAAAGAAATTATCAATCTGTCCGAGCGCGATGATCACAGCAATACCCGATGTAAAGCCTGTGATGACCGGCGCAGGAATATAGGAAACCAGCTTGCCGACTTTGAGAATTGCCATCAGAATCAGAATCGCGCCCGAAAGGAGTCCTGCAAGCAGCACACCTTCCATGCCGAACTTGGCAGAGAGTGAGATCAGAATTGCAGACATTGCGCCGGTCGGACCAGAGATCTGATAAGACGCACCAGAAAGCACACCGATGAAAATACCGGCAAAAATTGCGGTGATCAGTCCCGAAGCAGCGTCTGCACCCGAGCTGACACCGAATGCGAGCGCAAGCGGCAAAGCAACGGCGGCAACGGTCAGTCCCGCCATCAGATCCTTGGAGAATTTCTTTCCGTTATAGCCTGCAAACTCACGTTTCAGGTCAGAGATAAACTTTTTGATAATAAACCCTTCTATCCTTCAAAATTATGCCAAGCACAATTTGAAAGTATAGCACACTTTGTGCAGAATGTCAATAAACCGATCTATAATTTGTATATTCGCACAAAGTGAAAAAACTGCGCAATTCAATTCTTGCGCAGTTTTTCTGTATGTGTTATTTCGTACCGAAAATACGGTCGCCTGCATCGCCCAGACCGGGAACGATATACTTGTCCGCATTCAGGCAAGCATCCTGAACGCCGCAGTAGATGTCGATGTCCGGATGTGCCGCAGTCAGCGCTTCCAGACCCTCCGGAGATGCAATGATGCACATAAACTTGATTCTTACAACCCCTGCCTGCTTGAGCAGATCAACCGCATGAATCGCAGACTGTCCGGTCGCAAGCATCGGATCGAGCAGGATCGCGTCACGCTCAGCGATATCCTCAGGGAGCTTGACATAATACTCAACAGGTGTGTGGGTGCCGGGATCGCGGAACACGCCGATGTGGCCAACCTTCGCCGCAGGGACCATGCTCATAACACCGTCCATCATACCCAGACCTGCACGGAGGATCGGAACAAAAGCCAGCTTTCTGCCGGAGATGATCTTCGACTTTGCCATTGCAATCGGTGTGGTGATATCGATCTCCTTGGTCGGGAGATCACGCGTTGCCTCATAACACATCAGCATAGCGGTTTCGGCAATCAGTTCACGGAATTCCTTGGAACCTGTAGTCTTGTCGCGCATCAGTGTGATTTTATGCTGTACGAGCGGGTGCTCAATATAATGTACTCCCATAATCTTATCCTTTCCGCAGTTTATTTTTCTTCCAGCGCCATGATCATATCTACGCGGCGCTGATGTCTTCCACCTTCAAACTCTGTGTTCAGGAAGATATCAACCAGCTCCATTGCAAGACCGGAGCCGATGACTCTTGCACCCAGGCAGAGAATGTTGGTGTCATTGTGCAGACGGGTGAATTTTGTGCTGAATGCATCCGAGCAGACAGCAGCGCGGATTCCCTTGATCTTATTTGCCGCCATCGACATTCCGATTCCTGTACCACAGAGCAGAATGCCGCAGGTGCAGTTACCGTTAAGCACCTCCTTGCAGACAGCTTCTGCAATGTCGGGATAGTCACAGGGCGAGCCGTCACACCCCAGATCTGTATAGGAAATTCCTCTTGCATATAAATGTGCCGCAAGTGCCTCCTTCAAGGGGAATCCTGCGTGGTCACAGCCAATTGCGATCATGTTCTGATGTTCCTTTCTCGATTGATTATTCACATATGTAGATTATACCATAAACGCAGCGTAATTGCAAGCGTCATCCGATTCCAAACAGCCGTTTTGTATTCTCTGCTGTCTGAATCAGCACATCCTGCGCAGAAATGCCGCGTTCTTCTGCGACGCGTTCCGCCATCAGAGGAATCATCGTGCTGTCGCAGCGTTTACCGCGATACGGAACAGGTGCCATATAAGGGCAGTCGGTTTCCAGCAGCAGTCTGTCCATCGGAACGGCGTGCATTGCTTCAATGGATTTTCTCGCGTTCTTAAACGTCAGCACACCGGTAAAACCGACATACATCCCCAGAGCAACCAGCTCCCGTGCGGTTTCTGCCGATCCGGAAAAGCAGTGCATCACGCCTCTGGGACGGAATTCACGCAGAATTTCCATACAATCTGCAGTTGCGTCGCGGCTGTGGATAATCACAGGCAGATCAAGCTCCTGCGCAAGCATGAGCTGTTCGCGGAACAGTCGGATCTGCCGCTCTCGGCAGTAATTTTCGTAATGATAATCCAGACCGATTTCGCCGATCGCCAGCACTTTTTCGTGCGCCGCAAGCGAACGCAGAGCATGCAGATAATCATCAGGCGTATCCGCCTCGCTTTCGGGATGTACACCCACCGCGCACCAGCAGAACGGATACCGCTCTGCCAGCTGCACAGACTGAACGGAATTATCCGCACTCGCCGAAGCCAGCATCACACCGCAGACGCCCGCATCGGGCAGCGATGCCATCAGCGTGTCACGATCTGCATCAAATGCATCGTCCGTGTAGTGGGAGTGGCTGTCAAAAATAGAATGATACTGCATATTCCTTTGCTCCTAGCTGAAATCGTCCAAAATCTCTTTGCGGCACTCCTCCGAAAGGACATATCCCTCCCCGCTGGTGTTCACGGTAGGAACAATCGAAGCGGCACTGATCGGTGCAAAACGCAGCACAAACTTTACTGCGTGTTCATGTTTCTGATAGACCATAGCAGAAATATCCGTATTCGCAAGATCAACCAGATTTGTTGCAGTTGCGTCAAGCGACTCCAGAATACGTGCGTTTTCCGCCTGATTCAGCAGCTGGGCGATCAGAAAGCTGTTGATGATACAGCGCTGTGTTTCATCTCCGTTATAGTCATATGCCATCAGCTTGAAAAACTGTGCACCGTTGAGATACTGCAGTGTGTTCGGATCAGGCAGTCCGTCAATCTCAGTCGGAACCGTGACCTCTACACCGCCCAGAATGTCATAAAACCGCTCAAAGCCAGACTCTTCAAAAACGATGTGATAGTCGATCGTTACACCAAGCTCGGCGGCAAGTGCCTTCTTGAGTGCGGATACGCCACCGTTGTTGTACGCAATATTCGCTGTGACCGTCTTGCCGTCAACATCAAGAATCAGCGAATTCGGCAGAGAAACACAGGTCGTTTTCTTCAGCACAGGGTTAAACCGGATGAGCGCATAAACCGGCTCCCCCTCTGTTGAGGTGGGATCCAGCACGCAGAGGATTGTTTTTCTGTCGGATTCAGAAATCAGCACACCATCCGGATTCATCGGCTTTAAAACGGTATTATCCTTCGTGTGGTCGAGATAGAAAAACAGTGCAGCACCGCCCACGAGCAGCATTGTGACGAGCATTGTAATCAGAAACGGGATTGCAATACTGCCGGATTTTTTCTTCATTGGAATCTTCCTCCTAGATGATGAATATGTATATTCACGATATCTGAAAATCAGCGCGGATTCCGCAAAAACGCAACCTGCGCAGATGAATATTCAGAAAATCCGTGTTTCATATACGAAATGTTGAAAGAACTGTTGAAACTGTTGGAATTCCGCATCACACGCGGATTTCCTGTGTGCGCCTCTTGAAATTGGGTGAAAATCATGCTATAATGAAAGCTGTGAGTCATAGCCGACGGGCAGCAGACCAAGTTTTTCCGCCTCGCCGGTTACCTTGCGGATGTCAATCACGCAAAGCGCAAGCCCCTGTTTTCGTGCATAAGCGATTGTCTGTCCCGTACCGCTGCGGTACTGATTCACCACAGCGATCAGCTTGCTTGCATGATCGACCATATAGCGGTTGCGACGCTTATAGCAGTTTTCCCCGTCACTGCACTCTGTGCAGATCAGCGAGTCGGCGCGTTCCAGCACACTGTCAAGCACATACAGATCCTCGCCGCGGAATGCCGCACCGTGATCCTGCCGTGGCTTGACGCAGATCAGCTCCAGCTGGGAATGACGCTGCTTCAGCTCCAGTACATACATCGCCGCCCAGAGATCTACCCCGCGTGCGAGTCCGCTGATAAACCGCGTATATCCCGCACGGATGCTGTCCTCGATGTGGTAGTACAGCATACTTTTTGTCACAGCCAGAAGCTGCGGATCATCCGGCATCTTCTCCGGTCTGTGTCCGGAAAAACAGACTGTCCTGAGTCGCTCTGACATTGCTCTATCACACCCCGTTGTCAACGATTTCTTCAATCTATTCGTATAGTATACCATAAATCCAAACAGATTTCAAGCAGAAAGGACATGATATTTTGAAACAACCCCTCAAGCGTGCCTGGGCGGAGATTTCCCTGTCGGCGCTGGATCATAACGTCGGCGCGATCTCCGGCAAAATGAACGCCGGTGCAAAGATGATGGCTGTTGTCAAGGCAGATGCCTATGGCCACGGCGAATCTGAGATTATTCAACGTCTTTCTGCCGCAGGCATCCGCTATTTCGCCGTATCGAATCTCGAAGAGGCACTTCATGTCCGCGCACAATGTCCCGACGCGGAGATCCTGATCCTTGGTTACACACCGCCCGAATGTGCAGAAACGCTTTCATCTGCAAATATCATTCAGGGTATTATTTCACCCGAATATGCCTGCGCCCTCAACAGCCGCGGAAAAGTCGTCCGCGGACACATCAAGCTGGATACGGGTATGGGGCGCGTGGGACTCCGTCAAAATTCACCGGAACAGTTTGCTGACACAATCGAAGACATCACCCACCTCCGAAATCTTCGGATCGAAGGGCTTTACACCCATCTCGCAGTTGCAGACAGCGAAGATCCCGAAGATATTGCCTTCACCAAAAGCCAGATCACAGCAATCCGCGACATTGACGCTGCACTGAGAAAGCGGCACATCCGTTTCCCGCAGGTGCATTATCTCAACAGCGCGGGACTGCTCTACCATAATGACGACGTCAGTACGCTTGTCCGTGCCGGAATCATCCTCTACGGTCTCGCACCGAATGCTGAGCTTCTGGTTCCGCTCGATCTCCGTCCTGTGATGTCACTCCGCTCCGTCATCTCTCATGTCAAGCACATTCCTGCCGGTATGAGCGTCAGCTACGGCAGAACCTATACCGCAAAGGAGCCGATCAAGGTCGCAACTGTCACAATCGGCTATGCGGACGGTTACTCCCGTCTGCTTTCAGGCAAAGCAGATGTACTTGTCCACGGCAAACGCTGTCCGATCATCGGCAGAGTCTGCATGGATCAGCTGATGCTGGATGTTTCCACAATTGACAACGCCGCTCCCGGTGATGTCGTCACACTGATCGGAACAGACGGCAATGAAACCATTACAGCTGATGAACTTGCCGCGCTCTACGGTACGATCGGATACGAGGTCGTCTGCGGCATCTCCAAGCGTGTACCGCGCATTTATATCTGAACAAAAACAAGCCGCTCCTTACCAATCGGCACAGGAGCGGCCTGTTCTTATTTTCTGCATCTGTGCAACACACGAAGCAGTGCATCCACCTCATCCGCACGGCTGAACGCACCCGGTGCAAAGCGTACCACGCCATCCTCTGTTCCGAGCGCACGATGTGCCAATGCCGCACACTGATAGCCTGCACGCAGACAAAAGCCACTGAGATCGGAA
>SVNN01000118.1 GCA_015066905.1 Ruminococcus sp. | reverse complement strand
CTCTTCCGATCTCTGCCCTCCGCGCTGTCGCCGCCGGGCTGTTCCGAGTCGGGATCCGAGGAGTGCGAAACCTGGATGCTGTCCTCCATCTCGCTGTCCTGCACATACGCCATAATGTTTTCGTACAGGTCATCCAGATTGTTGTTGAACACCTGATTATCATCATCCTGCGTAAATCCCGGACTGTCGCCGGTGTTGTTGCTGGGACCGTCGTTGTCAGCATTCTTGTCGCTGGTGAAAACGATCTGTTCTACAACTTCTGCGTCGATGCGGTTGAAGGCTTTGACAAGCTCCGCCCATTTTTCCTCGCTGATGCTCGACTGGCTGTAAAGTACGATGAAGAATGTAAGCAGCAGTGTGACCATGTCACCATATGTATCCATCCAGCTGCCGCCGCTTTCTTCTTCCGCTTTCTTTCTTGCCATATCCTCGCCTCCGTTTCTGCGTTAAATTCTGTTATGATATGCTGCGGTTTATTTCTTTGCCTTGAACTCGCCCTTGAGGGAGGACGCTGCAAGGAGTCTTGTGAGTTTTTCCTGAATGAAGTTCGGGTTGTCGCCGTCCTGGATCGCCTGCACGCCCTCGCTGATGATGAGCTTGCAGAGATATTCCTCCTCGTGACGGTTCTTGAGCTTGTTTGCCATCGGCTTGCAGATGAGGTTTGCAATCAGCACGCCGTAGAAGGTGGTAACGAGCGCGACCGCCATATTGGAAGCGAGCGACTCAGAGTCGGACAGGTTTGCAAGCAGGTTGATCAGACCGATCAGCGTACCCGCCATACCGAATGCCGGTGCAAACTCAGAACCCTTCATATAAAAGCCCTGCGCCTGCGCGTGACGATCGGTCAGAGAATCCAGTTCGTTTTCCAGCAGTGCACGGATCTTCTCCGGCTCAACCGAGTCAACGACCAACAGGAGAGAATTCTTCAAAAACGGATCCTGCACATCGTTCAGCTTATCCTCCAGCGCGAGAAGACCGTTGATACGCGCTTCCTTTGCAAAGAAGAGAATCTGCTCGATATACTCCTGCGGATTGTATTTCTTGGGGAAAAGAACGATTTTGAGGTGCTTAGGGATCTGCGCGAATGCACTCATCGGGAAGGAAACCATCATCGCAGAAATCGTACCGCCAAGTACGATCATAACCGACGGCGGATCCCAGAAGCCTATCAGCTGTTTCGTGATAAGAATCGTCTTTCCTGTTTCGGGATCCTCACCCAGCAGAATACTGACGAGGATGAATCCGATACCGAGTATCCAGCCTAAAACCGACAAAAAATCCATAAAGCAAAATCTCCTTTAACTGTTACATTGTTGTGTCGCTGTCAGCAGGTCTTTGAACACCTGCCGTCTGTATTCGATGGTCAGTTCGATGATTTTCTGACTGGATTCCATCACGATGTATACGTTTCCATTCGACAGCCGTATGGTTGTATCCGGATTTTCCTGAATGGTTTCAATCAGGTCACAGTTGATGACAAACGGTGCGCCGTTTAGTTTTGTAAGCTGAATCATAACTACTCCCCCTGCCTGTTCTGTCGTTCTTGGATTCCATCCCGCAGACCGGCTGACGGGTCAGCCCGTCAGCCTGCGTCCGGGTCAAAAATTATCGCTTGAGGTTGATCAGTTCTTCCAGCATGGTGTCCGAAACCGTGATCATACGGGAGGACGCCTGGAATCCACGCTGGGTAACGATCATGTCTGCAAATTCATTGGTCAGGTCAACGTTGGAGGATTCGAGTGTACCCGAAACCAGAGAACCGGTTGCGTCCTCACCGGGAACAGCAAGGATCGGATCGCCGGAGTTGAGGCTGACTTCGAAGTAGGTCTCACCGACCTGAGAAAGGCCGGGTGCATTTGCAAAGGTCGCAAGGTCGATTCGACCGATCTCAACCAGACCGAAGGTTGCGTGTGAACCAATCAGCACGCCGTCCTCGTTGATGGAGATGCCGGTCAGGTCAGCGACAGTCTGCTCGCCGCCCTCTGTACCGCCTGCCAGCGTGAACACACCGTTGCCAAGACCGAGGTTCGGAGAATCCGCACTCGGCGTCATGGTAGCAGTTGCGGTCAGGTTGGTCAGATCGTTGCCGTTGATGGTACGCAGGCTCGGATAGGAGATGACGAATGCGTCTGTGGTGCTGGTGCCGTTCTTCAGCAGCACGGTGCCCGCACTGTCGAGCTGGCTTGCCAGAACGGTTCCGGTGTAATCACCGAGCGTGATAGTCAGGTTGTTTTCATCGTCGAGAGAGAGAGACAGTGTCGCCTCGCCCTCGCCTGCGAATGCGTCGCCGACGGTGCTGATGTTGAAATAGGATGCGAGATCGCCCTCCAGTTCAATGGTACCTGCATCTACACCGAAGCTTGCGTTGATCAGCTGTGCGCCGGTGATACCTGCGGTAAACTGGGAGGGGTCGTCCATTTCGATGACGAACTCGCCGCCCGGGTGGCTGACACCGTTGTTTGCTGCGGTGATCGCCTCGTTTACGACATTGTTCAGCTCATCCAGGCTTGCGAAGGTCTCATTTGCGTTCAGCGTTACAACAATCGAAGAGTTGGTAACGGTTGCAAGTGCCTTCTGACCAATCGGCAGCTCAGAGCTGGAGGCAAAGGTGAGGTTCACGTTTGCCTGATCGGTTTCATTCGACGAAGAAATCGTGTACTGGATGCCGTTGATGTTGTCCACTGCGGTTGCAACAGACGGATTCTCAAACGGAAGGTTTACACGGATTCTCTGGGAGCCTGCCGGCTGTCCGGTCGGAGAACCGGATACACCGAGTACGAAGTAACCGTTCGAGTCAACCAGGTTGCCCTCTGCGTCGATGTCGAAGATACCCGCCTTGGTATAGAAGATGTTTCCGTCGTTGTCCATTACCTGGAAGTATCCCTCACCTGCGATCGCGCAGTCGAGCGTATAGCCCGTGGTAGAGAAAGAAGCCTGTCCGTGGTTGATGTCAACGCTGGCTACGGAAGAACCGTAACCGATCTGGAGCGGGTTGGTACCACCGCTGGTTGCGGTTGCTGCGCTTGCTGCAGCTGTGGTCTGATAATAGATATCACGGAATGCCGCACGGCCGGACTTGTAACCAAAGGTGCTGACGTTCGCGATGTTATTACCGATAACGTCCATCTTGGTCTGCTGGGTCTTCATGCCTGCAACACCTGAATAAAGTGATCTGATCATAATAATTCTCCTCTTTCCTCAAAAATCGGGACGAAACTGTGCAAAGCCGTCAGTCGGTCGGGCTTTGCGAATGCTTCCTCAAGAGGTCCGGCATTTTTGTTAAACAATAACAGTTCCGTCGATGTTGGTGAATACGTTGCCCTGCATCTCCTCGCCGCCCACGGTAGTGATGACGGTATTATTCCGCACACTGACGATATACGCCGCAGAATCGACAATGATGAGGGTATCGTTGAGCCCTTTTTCCTCCGCAAGCCGCACGCCTTCGTTCAGGCGGTCAAGCCGTTCTGCAGAGATCTCGATGCCGCGTTCCAACACACGGTTCATTGCGTGACGGGAAAAATTCACACAGGATTCGTCGGGATCGTTCTCCAGCTTGCTGCTGAGAAGATCTTTAAAACTTTCCTTCGGAACAGTTTCCGTAAGGTCGGTCGGTAATGTCTGCGGAATTCCCGTGGTGATGGGCGTAGAAAGCTGCCGCATCAGAAGCATTTCATCCATCATTACGAACTCCTTTCTCCTGACGGTGAATCAAATGAATCAAATCAGCGTGCAGCATCGTCATCCTTGCCTTCGCTGCCGGCGTTTTCAGATTGCTCCGTTGCCTGAATGCTGTGAATCTGGGACATGGTGAAGGGTGTGCCGTTGACGTAGAAGTGATATTCGCCGTCTTCCATCGTCATCTTTTCGACCACGCCTGTCTGCTCGTTGACCGATCCGCCGATGTTATACTTCGACGCAGTCACGGTCTTTCCGACCAGCGCGATCGCAGAGGTCTGCTCATTTGCCTCGGCAAGTGCCTGCATTGCCTGCATCGAGTACATCTGTGCCATCTGGGACATATACTCGGTGTCGCCTGACGGATTCAGAAAGTCCTGATTCGTCATCTGGGTGATCATCAGCTGGAAAAAGTCGTCCATCGAAATGCCGCTCTTGTCCTCGTTGTTGATGACTGCATTATAGGTGTTTGCCGCATTTGTGCTGCTGGTACCGCCGTTTACCCAACCGGTATAATTGCGGTCGCCGCTTACGCCGTCTACTGCCATAAGAATCCTCCTTTACAATCAGATATAGGTGTTCAGTATACCCGGTGCGGGTACCCCTGCGCCATTTGCCTCAGCTGTTTCTTCTGCGGAATATTCCCAGTTGCCGCGATGCTGATAATGCTCGTTGCTGTTGGTACCGCTGTTGAAATTCTGCTGATGCTGCTGTTCGCTGTACTGCTGATAGAACATATCCGTTTCGGGATCCTCCACGGTGATTGCAGAAAGCTCTGCGTTCTGTCCGAGTGCCGCCTGCAGTGCGCCTGCCTGCTCACTGAGCATCTGCGCCGTTCTGCTGCTGGATGCCGCCAGATTGATCGACAGAAGTCCGTCGGTGGTTCTGGTCATCTCCACAGTGATATCGCCGAGTCCTTCGGGTGTGAGTCTGACCTTAAAGGTCTCCTCTGCCTCCGTCAGCTTTTCGGTGAGTGCCTGCAGTGTCTGATCATACACGGATTTTACTTCCTGTGGGCGGATCGTCTCAGTCTGTGCTGCGGTCATCGGTGCGGTGTTTGCAGTCTGCTGCATCACTGCCGCAAGTTCTTCCTGTACTGCAATATCCTGTGCGAAGTCATCCTTCGACGCGCGGATCGTTCTTACGAACTGTCCCTCAGCGAAGCTCTGTGCAAACAGATCAGCTGCTTCGTCGCTCTGACTGTGCTCTACCGATGCCACGGGAATCTGTACGCCTGCTTCGTTCAGCTCTCCTGCTGCAAATTCGGTTGCCGGAACTGCGGTCCATGCCAGTGCGTCAGAAAGCTCCTGCTGCAGTGGCTGATCTGCCGTGCTGATGTACTGCTCTGCAATCGAGTCGTACAGGGTGGTATCCGTGCCGCCAAGCAGATCCTGAATCAGTGCGGATGCGTCCGTATCTCCGTTTTGCTGTGCCTGGATCATCGCCACGAGTGCTGTGCCGCTGATCGCGTCAGAGTCCAGCAGTGCGGAAAGCTCGCCCGTCTGCGCGGTCATCAGATCTGCGTACGGTGTCTGCAGATTGCCCTGCATCATTGCTGCCAGAACAGAAAGCAGATCGTTTGAGATCTCGGTGTCGTTGCTGTCGGAATCGGTTTTGCCGGAAAGCTGAGAGATCGTGCTGAGAAAATCAGCATCCTCTGCCGCCGTGCCCTTTGCGTGCATAGAACGGTAGGTCATGTTCGTGTTCATACTCTGCTGTACGGCTGCCGCTGCCTGAATTGCTGCTGTATCCATATGTTTCACCTCCTTGTACTGAGATATCTATGTTAAACGCGTCGTGCGTCTAACGGCGTAAATTACTGCTCGCTGTCGGGATTTCCGAGCATCTGGAACGAAAGGAATTCTTCGATCATCGTTTCCGATTCCTTCGCTTCCAGCTTCTGATATTCCTCTCTCTGCTCTGCCTCCAGCTTGTCGAGTCCCGAAACCTCCTGCGAGGCGCGGACGACCAGACGGCGCTGTCGTTCGATGGTTGCGTCCATCGTGCGGAGCGTGACGCGGAGATCATGCTGCTCGAGGAGATTGGCGTCCTTCTGCATCTGAAAAAGGTTCAGGTGCATCGCCGACACGCCCTTGACCATTTCAAGCTGAAACCGTTTCTGGGCATTCACGAGGTCGCGCTCCAGCTCGTGGAGCTTTTCTTCTGCGCGGTTGCGCTCATTGCGGAGCGAGAGCAGCTTGTTCTTCTC
>SVNN01000117.1 GCA_015066905.1 Ruminococcus sp. | reverse complement strand
GCGCCCTTGCGGAGTGCCTCGTAGAGCACAAACTGACGCTGGCTGGTCGGATAGATCAGCTCGTTCATCAGCTCATCCTTGGTCATCTGGTTGAAGTTCTTTGCAAAGCCAAGGCCATAGCAGCCGATCTCCAGACTGCGGATCGCCTTCTGGAATGCTTCCTTATAAGTCTTGCCGATGCTCATGACTTCACCGACAGCACGCATCTGTGTGCCGAGCTTATCCTCAGCACCCTTGAATTTCTCAAACGCCCAGCGTGCGAATTTGATTACAACATAGTCGCCGCCCGGCTTGTACTGATCCAGTGTGCCGAACTTGCCGCAGGGGATTTCGTCCAGCGTCAGACCGCAGGCGAGCATCGCGGAAACGAGTGCGATGGGGAAACCAGTCGCCTTGGATGCAAGCGCGGAGGAACGGGAGGTACGGGGATTGATCTCGATCACGACGATACGGTCGGAAACGGGATCGTGTGCGAACTGACAGTTACAGCCGCCGATGACTTCGATTGCCTCAACGATTTTATATGCCTGCTCCTGGAGCCGTGCCTGCAGATCTTCGGAGATCGTCAGCATCGGGGCAGAGCAGAACGAGTCACCTGTATGTACACCGATCGGGTCGATGTTTTCGATAAAGCAGACGGTGATCTTGTTGTTCTTCTCGTCGCGGACAACCTCAAGCTCCAGCTCTTCCCAGCCGCTGATGCATTCCTCAACAAGAACCTGTCCGACCAGACTTGCCTGGAGACCTCTTGCAGCGACGACCTTCAGCTCGTCCACGTTGTAGACCATACCGCCGCCGGCACCGCCCATGGTGTATGCAGGACGGAGTACAACGGGATATCCCAGCTCTTCGGCAATCTTTACAGCCTCATCCACGCTGTATGCAACTGCACTGCGTGCCATTTCGATGCCGAGAGCATCCATTGTATTCTTGAATTCGATTCTGTCCTCGCCGCGCTCGATCGCATCGACCTGCACGCCGATTACCTTGACGTTGTATTTTTCCAGCACGCCTGCCTCAGCAAGCTCGGAACAGAGGTTCAGACCCGACTGTCCGCCAAGGTTCGGCAGCAGCGCGTCGGGACGCTCTTTTTCGATGATCTGCGTCAGGCGGGCGCAGTTAAGCGGTTCAATATAAGTGATATCGGCCACGTCCGGATCCGTCATAATGGTTGCGGGATTGGAATTCACAAGCACAATTTCATAACCGAGATTCCGAAGAGCCTTGCAGGCCTGTGTGCCGGAGTAGTCAAACTCGCACGCCTGTCCGATAATAATCGGACCGGATCCGATGATCATAATCTTGTTGATGTCTTGTTTTTTAGGCATATTTCACTCCAAACTCGTGCATTGCCGCACGTCCAAAAAATTTGATCTGTCGATCATCCATTGGATTTTCCTAATTTATAATCATATCACAAAAACAGTATTTTTTCAAGGTGAGAATCGAAAAAATTAACGACTAAATTCCTGAAGAATCTGTGGAAAGTCCCAAAACCTCACAAGAGGAGATTTCATCTGATAATTCCGTGACCGTTCTGAGACGGTTGTTGATCGCTCTGGTGCGGACGCCGACCAGCTTGTCCAGCTCATCGCTTGTAACGCGGAGTTTTTTCTGTGCCGCTTCTATGGACGCGCCGAATTTTTCAAATTCGGTCTTGACTGCGCTGAGCAGCTGCCAGACCTCGCCGGAGCGTTTCTGGATTGCCAGTGTGCGGAATCCCATCTGAAGACTGTTGAGCAGTGCTGCCATCGTGGTCGGACCTGCGATAATCACGCGGTATTTCTGCTGCAGCTCCTCGATCATTCCACAGCGCACCGCTTCTGCATACAGCCCCTCCACAGGCAGAAAGAGAATGGCAAATTCAGTCGTGTGGGGCGGTGCGACATATTTTTCGTGAATATCCTTTGCAAACTGCTTGATGCGCGTACAAAGCGTTTTGCGGCAGAGAGATACGCTTTCTGCGTCTGCATTCTCTTCTGCGTCCAGCAGCTGTCTGTACGCTTCCATCGGGAATTTGGAGTCGATCGGGAGGTAGACAGGCGCGTCCGCGCTTCCTGGAAGTCGGATTGCAAATTCCACGCGGTTGGCGGAATCGGGAACGGTCGCGACATTGGTTTCGTACTGATCGGGTGAGAGGATCTCGCGCAGGATTGCTTCGAGCTGCAGTTCGCCCAGAATCCCACAGGTCTTGACGTTGGAGAGGACACGTTTGAGTCCGCTTACATCGCCCGCAAGCGTTTTCATTTCTCCGAGCCCCTTGGATACTGCTTCGAGATTTTTGCTGACTAAGGCGAAGGATTGATTCATCCGCTCCTCCAGCGTTTTCTGGAGTTTTTCATCCACGGTCGCACGCATTTCCTCCAGCTTTTTTTCATTGGCGTTCTGCATCTGGCTGAGCCGCCGTTCGGTCTGGACAGAAAGCTGGTGGAATTCCTCTTCCAGGCGGCTGAGCGAGTCGTTCATATTCCGTCGGAGCAGGATCTGCTGCTGACGGATTGCGTCGTTCAGCTCAGAAAGCCGTTTGTCCTGTACGTCGGCAGACTGCGCCTGTGCGTTTTGTAATACAGAGCCGAGTGCAGCGGTAGTGGACTGAATATTCTGTGCAGTTTCCTGTCTGGAAGAACGCAGCTCATCCAGCAGTGCTTGATTGTTCTGTGTCTCCTTTTTTGTCAGGATCAGAATCACGGCTGTGAGGGAGAGCAGACAGCTGAGGATACTGAGAAGCAGTGTGATGATTTCCATAGTAGTCGGTTCCTTTCGTATAGAATCAGAGCGCCGCGAAATTGCTTTCGTGACGCTCCGTCGGTTTAGTCGAGTAATGCGCGGATGTGCGGAAAGCACTCCACACTTCTTGCAAGAATACCGTTGATCTGCGCGATCGCGGTGCCGTAGTTGGTCATCGGGATGCCCGCGTCACCGGCACACTTCATCCGGTAGGTCATCTCGCGTTCGTTCAGCATACAGCCGCCGCAGTGGATGATGAGCTGATAGGGGGAGAGATCTTCGGGAAATTCCGTGCCGCTGGAGGTCGCAATTCTCAGTTCTTTTCCTGTATATTGTTTCAGCCAGTTCGGAAGCTTGACAGTGCCGATGTCGTTGCACTGTCGGTGATGCGTACAGCCTTCGGAGATCAGTACAGTATCTCCGTCGCGCAGTCTGCTGATTGCAGCGGCACCGCGCACAGCGGATTCGAGAAAGCCCTTGTACCGCGCCATCAGAATGGAAAACGAGGTCAGCGGAACCTCCTTGGGTGTGATGTCTGCCACCAATCTGAATGCCTGGCTGTCTGTGATGACCAGTTTCGGCGGCTTGCCGAGTGATCGGAGCGTTTCTTTGAGTGTCGTTTCTTTGGTGACGATACTGACCGCGTCTGCGTCAAGAATATCGCGGATCGTCTGCTGTTGGGGGAGGATCAGTCTTCCCTTTGGCGCGGATTCATCGATCGGGGTGACGAGCACGACGATATCATTTGCTGTGAGCAGATCTCCGACCAGATGTTTCGGTGTGCTGTCTGTCTGTGAAAGCTGTCCGATTCTTTCTTTCAGTGTGTGGATGCCGTCGCCTGTCTTTGCACTCACGCGGATCGCATGGTTGTTTTGCAGTGCCGCGTCCGCCAGATCGCTTTTGTTGTACGCCACAAGATAGGGAATCTGCTTTTCTTCAAACAGTGTGATGAGTGTGCGGTCGGCTGTGGTCAGCTGCTTGACGGAATCGACAACCAGAATCGCGATATCGGTTTTGTTGAGTACCTGTCTGGTTTTTTGCACGCGCTGCAGTCCCAGCTCGCCTTCGTCGTCGATGCCGGGCGTGTCGATGATCATGACAGGACCGAGCGGCAGCAGCTCCATCGCTTTATAGACGGGATCGGTCGTTGTACCCTTTACATCAGATACGATGGCGAGATTCTGGCCCGTGACAGCATTCACCACGCTGGATTTTCCTGCATTTCTGCATCCGAAAAAACCGATGTGGAGCCGTTCGCCTGACGGTGTTGCATTCAGTCCCATATCTAGTCAGTCCTCACTTTCAAAAATACAGTTGGAGTAGGCGGTTTTGGCAGACACGCCGCTCAGTCGGCCGATCTTTCCTGACAGCGTGCTGATGATGTCCTGTGGTGCGTCCACCACCACGCTGATGATATTGATTTGATGTGCGCGGTAGGGGAGTCCCATCCGCCCGATGATATAGGTTCCGTAGGTGTGAAACAGCTGATTCAGCGGTTCCACGGAATCCGGATTTTCTACGATGATTCCGATGATTGCAACCCGTGTTGTCATATGCTGCAAAGCCTCCTTTTCTGCTATTTCTTTTATACCACAGGGCGGGGAGAAAGTCAAGCGGAATCCGAAAAAATACGGCAGGGGACTATTGACAAATCAGGCAGAGTATGATATGATGAAAAAAATGCGTGGAAGAGAAGAAGTAGCGTGTCCGGATTCGTCCACAGAGAGCGTGCGGCTGGTGGAAGTACGCGGCGGAGGGTGCGTGAATACATCTCGGAGCAGATTTTCTGAACGTCTGAACCAGTAGGAAAATACGGGAGCGCCCGTTACAGCGGTCGAGGTCGTGCTTGCACGATAAATTGAGGTGGTACCACGGTGAACAATCGTCCTCTGTCGGAAATCGGCAGAGGCGTTTTTTGTTTCATGCGGATTTTCACGAAACATGAATAAAAAGGAGAAAATGGGAAATGACTTTATTTGAAGAATTCAAGCGGCGCGGACTGATCGCCCAGATGACACATGAGGAGGAGATTGAAAAGCTTCTCAACAACGAAAAGGTCACATTCTATATCGGATTTGACGCAACGGCGGACAGCCTGCACGTTGGTCACTTCCTGCAGCTGATCGTTATGAAGCATATGCAGAACGCTGGCCACAAGCCGATCGCGCTGCTGGGTACTGCAACCACAATGATCGGTGACCCGACCGGCAAGACCGATATGCGCCCGATGCTGACCGTGGATGAGATCAACCACAACGCTGAATGCTTCCGCAAGCAGATGGAGCGGTTCATCGACTTCTCCGAGGGTAAGGCAGAGATCGTCCGCAACGGCGACTGGTTCCTGGACATGAACTACATCACCTTCCTGCGTGACATCGGCAGACACTTCTCTGTCAACCAGATGCTCACCAAGGAGTGCTTCAAGACCCGTCTGGAGGGCAAAGGACTGTCCTTCCTGGAATTCAACTATATGCTGATGCAGAGCTATGACTTTTTGTATCTCTATCAGACCAAGGGTGCAAAGCTCCAGCTGGGCGGAAATGACCAGTGGAGCAATATGCTCGGCGGTGTGGATCTTGTCCGCCGCGTGGAGCAGGGCGACGCATATGGCCTGACCTTCACCCTCCTTACCACCAAGGAAGGCAAGAAGATGGGCAAGACGGAGAAGGGCGCGCTGTGGCTGGATGCAGAAAAGTGCAGTCCGTACGACTTCTATCAGTACTGGCGCAACGTGGCGGACGATGACGTCATCCGCTGCCTCAAGCTCCTGACCTTCATCCCGATCGAAGAGATCGAGGAGATGGAACGTACCATGAGCGGCGCAGAGCTGAATCAGGCGAAGTCCCGTCTTGCATATGAAGTCACCAAGATGGTACACGGTGAGGAAGAGGCAAAGCGCCAGGAAGAAGCTGCGAAGAGCGTATTCGGCGGCGCAGGTGCCAGCGAGGATATGCCGACCACTGCACTGACCGCGGAGGATCTGCAGGACGGCACGATCGGAATTCTGAATCTGCTTGTAAAGGCAGGACTGGCTCCTTCAAACGGTGAGGGCAGACGTCTTGTACAGCAGGGCGGCATCTCTCTGAACGGCGAAAAGGTGACCGATCCCGCGCTCCGCGTTTCTGTGGACGGTGAAGTGATTATCAGAAAGGGCAAAAAAGTATTCCATAAAATCGTAATGGGCTGATCGAAGGGAGATATATGAGAAAGACAAAGATTATCTGTACTGTTGGACCTG
>SVNN01000116.1 GCA_015066905.1 Ruminococcus sp. | reverse complement strand
CGCACCGTTCCGGTCTGTAACGCGATACTTCACCGCCAGCAGACCTTCGGTATATTTTGTCGCCATTCCAAACAACGCAGCAACCTCCATCCAGAGGAGCGCGCCGGGACCGCCGGCAGCAATCGCAGTTGCAACACCGGCAATATTTCCTGTTCCGATCGTCGCTGAAAGTGCAGTACAAAGTGCGCCGAAGCTGGATACCTCGCCCTCACCCTGCTCTTCATCGACAAACATATAGCGCAGTGCGGTGCCGAGTCGGCGGAACTGCACCCCGCGCATACGGATCGTCAGCCAGATGCCGCAGGCAAAAATCAGAATGATCAGCGGCAATCCCCAGACGATATTATCAATTTGTTTTGTGATTTGCTCGAGCTGTTCCATATTCTTCTCCCTTTTGCAGATTCTGTCGATAATTATATCAGCATCGCGAAAGAAAGTCAAGAAAGCCATCCGATCAGCCAATCACCTGTACGCTGTCAAAGGCGAACTTCCCCTGGATTACCGTGATCTCAGCGGTATGTGCACCGCAATCCAGTCCTGTACAGAAACAGGATGCTTCTCCCACCCCGCAGACTGCAATTTCTTGTTCCGCGCAGATACATACGCCGTCCACAGTCAGCGAGATCACACACGGTTCTTCCTGTTCACCCGTCAGCAGGAAGCCGCTTCCGGCAAAGGAAAGCTGCACCGATGCACCTGCCGATCCGCTGGAGATCGTGCGGTTGAAGTGGCGGAATCCGCTCATCGTGCAATGCGCCCAGTCGCCCGAATATGTACAGAGCGCATCTGTATTATCCGATCGCGTTATGCTGTATGCCGTGCCGATCGGTTCGATGGTTACAAACGTAAAGCAGTTGCGCGCAAATGCACTGTAAAGCGCCGCACGTCCTGCGCCGATCCATGCAGTCGGTTCCTCATACACAACAGTCTGCTGCCCGTCTATTGCTGCGGTAACGGTGCCGTCCTCTGCAGAAACTGTGATCCTGTGCAAAGCTGTACCATCAAACGCTCCGATCCTGCCCGTTGCCACAATGCCGTCATTGCGGCGCAGCTGCCATCTTCCGTCTGCAAACAGCTGCATCCAGTAGCCGCTCTGCCCGATACACGCAAGCGCATAGCGCAGACCTACCCCGACATAGTTTTCATGATCCGTGTTTGCAAATCCGACCTCAGCGGTAATCCGATACCGGAACCAGCGATCGTCACCAAAATTCGTGGTCGGATTCGGCGTAAAGCCCCATTCCTCTGCACGCATCTCCTCAGTGATCTGCTGAATCAGCGCACGTCTGCCGTGGTACATTCCGACCTCAAACGCACCGCCCTGATCGGTCGTGTAGCGCGGTGCGCCGCCGCGAAAAGCAAGAGCGTCAGCGGGATAAGAAAAATCATCCGCATATGGCAGCGAAAGCAAACGGCTTTTTGCTGCATGCACAGGGCGTTCCGCAGTCCGAAGCGTCGAAACCGTCACCAGTGAGGCAGGCGCCAGCGTGACGCTCCAGCGGTATACACCGTTTTCCTCTGTCGGGCAAATCACTTCGCGGCGGCAAAAATAGTTCTCATCAAAGTCGCCCTGATCCGCTCCCCTCGTTTCCCACACATACAGCGGTGCGTCTGCTTTTTGAAGTGCGGATACTGCAAAACGATATGTCATCGGCTTGTCTGTGGTATTCGTCATTACCACGCTGTAATCCCCTGTTGCAGGATCTGCCGCAGTCATTATGCTGTGCGTCGCGTCTACAATCGCGTGGCCGTCTCCGCCTTTCTTTCCATCCGCAATACACGCATCCGGCAGGAAGGTCCATCCCTTTTTGAAAAAGCGGGAAAAGTGCAGTGCCATCAGATAACCGCTGTCAAGCTGATAACAGCCGCTCCACGGTTCGTTCGCAAGAATCAGATGTTTGTGCCCGTAGGTCACGCCGTTATAATACGCGGAAACCACAGGCTGATATTCATACAATGTCATGCGGCCGCCCGGATACATGGTAATCATACGGTTCGCAATATCCAGCAGTCCGTTAATCCCGGAGAGACCGGAGTGATCTGCGTCAAAACGGCTGCTTCCTGCGGCATACTTCATTGGCGCACTCGACTCGCTCATCCAGATCTCTTTGCCGTATTCCTCTGCCAGACGGAGTGTTGCCTCGGTACCGTGGCTGGTGTAATGACTGCCAATGACATCGACCGCTTTACAAAGCACAGGATCCGCCAGCATCAGATCGCAGATATGCCAGCTGTTTTCTTCATCCGCGGCAACAATCCTGATCTGAGAAAAATCATACGGACACGCCGTTTCTTCTTTCAGCCGCTTGGCACAGTAACAGATCCATGCCGGATCAATGGCACGCTCGTTACGCGACAAGCTGACATAATCAAAACGCAGACCATACGTTTCATAAGCCGCAATCAATGTTTCACGATACCACTGATACCGCGCGGCATAAACGTCTTTCGCATCCGTCACCCACCGCGTATCGCTCCAGAACAACAGATCCAGCGTCAGGTCAGGATTCACCCGTTTGGCATCCTTTGCAAGCTGATAGCCCGCTCCGCGGGTCACATCGGCGCGTTCTTCTGCGGATCGCTTCACTGCCGGCTCCGTGCCGGACGAGGAATTCACATCCGAACCCATTTCCAGCTTGAGATGATTCACCCCGACGCCGTCTGCACCGAATATGTGCTGCAAAAGTTCTTCATACGCCGCAGGAGATTCGGTTCTGTAATCCATCAGAAGACGCGAGGAATTGTTACCGCTTACCATACCTGCGCCGCGATATCTGCGATGTGGTGCAAAATCCGCCTGATCACCGCGAATGATCATATCCATACTGCTTCCTCCTCATATATGAATCGTCTGTCCTGCCGAAAGATAGTGCAGACGGGGCATTCTGGTTTTGAGATATGCATACTGATCGGTTCCTGTGCAGTGACAGGTATAATACTCTGTGGGATATTGGTTCAGCAGCCGTGCCGTTTCTTCCAGCACAGCACAGCCGGCACTGTTTGTTTCCAGCTTCATCAGATGGAAACCGCCGACAAGCACATCAGGACGGAACCAATCCATCAGATTCAGAATTCCTTTATGCGAACAGCCGCTGATGAGAATCCTGCGTCCGTTTTCCTCCACAAGCAGATACTGCTCGTGCCGAAAATCCTCTTCGACGATCACGCCGTCGCGCAGCATTGTCAGACCAAACGGATCCGTGCGGTATGTTCTCTCACGCATATTGCACGCATACAGCGTCAGACCATCCCCAAGCGCATATTCCTCATCCGTGAACACCAGCTGCTGCTCCTGCTGCAGGGTCGGATCCAGACCAATCGGTTTTTCGTTCAATGAAAAATGCTCCTCAAACGCATAGCGGCTCAGATAGACCTTTGCGCTTGCGTTCCGCTCCAGAAACCGCCGCAGTCCGCCGCCGTGATCGTAATGTCCATGCGACAAAACCGCAAGATCTGCCGTTGCCAGATCATAGCCGAGTGCCGCAGCATTTTCTGCAAACGCATCCGTTTGTCCCATATCAAACAGAATCTTCTTTCCGTTCGCCTCAATCCAGAGACTCAGCCCGTGTTCCGCCTGCACCTCGGGGCAATCGGTTGTATTCTCAATGAACGCCGTGAGTTTCATACTATATCATCTCTCCTTTGTTTTTCGGAATCTCTTGACATTCCTTCGGATTCAAGGTAAAATTGTAAGAGAATTTTTATGCAAGGAGGCGCTGAAGCGATATGCTGCACCCCGAATATAACAGACAAAAAGCCATACAGGACACCCTGCTGGCAAAAAAGAATGTGAAAACATCCTTTTACAACGGCATCTACTCCCGCTGGGAGAATCCCGTTCTGACACGGGATCACGTTCCGCTTTTCTGGCGGTATGATCTCAACCCCGCCACCAACCCGAACTTTCAGGAACGGCTCGGCATCAACGCCGTGTTTAATGCCGGCGCGATCTACCACAACGGAAAATACTGTCTCGTCGCACGCGTAGAGGGGAATGACCGCAAAAGCTTCTTCGCTGTTGCTGAGAGCGAATCGGGCGTGGACGGCTTTACCTTCCGCGAACGCCCGATCCTGCTTCCCGACCTTTGCCCGGACGAAACCAACGTGTATGATATGCGTCTGACGCAGCACGAAGACGGCTGGATCTACGGCGTATTCTGCTCGGAATCCAGCGCAAACGAACCCGGCGATCTCTCTGCCGCTGTGGCCGCCGCCGGCATTGTCCGCACCAAGGATCTCGAAACGTGGGAACGTCTTCCGAACCTGGTCACCAGACAAAGTCCGCAGCAGAGAAACGTCTGCCTGCTGCCGAAATTCATCGACGGAAAATATGCATTCTACACCCGCCCGATGGACGGCTTCATCGAAACAGGTTCAGGCGGCGGTATCGGCTTCGGTCTTGCAAGTGACATCACGCACGCTGTGATTGATGAAGAAAAAATGTCCAGTCTGCGGAAATATCACACCATCACCGAGGCGAAAAACGGATGCGGCGCTGTACCGATCGAAACCGAACGCGGCTGGCTCCACATCGCACACGGTGTGCGGAATACTGCGGCAGGACTGCGCTATGTGCTTTATGTCTTTGTGACCGATCTGAACGAGCCGTGGCGCGTTATCGCAGAGCCTTCCGGCTGTTTCCTGGTGCCGTTCGGAAAAGAACGCGTCGGTGACGTTTCCAACGTCGTATTCTCCAACGGCCTGATCACCCGTCCCGACGGCACAGTATATATCTACTACGCATCCTCCGACACCCGTCTGCACGTTGCAACAACAGATCTGAACCGCCTGCTTGATTACGCATTCAACACACCCGCTGATCCCCTCCGATCAGCAGACTGCGTCAGACAGCGCTGTGAGCTGATTGACAAAAACCTCGCGTTTCTGCGCGAAAACGAAATACAATAACATATAAAAAAACAGCGGCATTCTTTCGTTTCAGGATGCCGCTGTTTTTGATCCATCAATCAGTCCGAATGCCGAAACCACACCGTTTTCCAGCTGAAACCAGAGCGATCCGCCGGGTGCTGTATATCGGATCGCGCCGTCCCCGGTTGTATATTCCGTGCCGTAGATCGCAGTGATCTCCTCCTGTTTCATACCGACTGTACCGCCTCGGTGTGCCGTTGCCGCACCGCTGCACACACGAATCTCCGTGATCACATCTGCTCCGTCTGCAAACGTGGTGGAAATCGTCACATCGCCGAATGAAACGGCTGCATCCTCCTGCACATCAGGCGTTCCCAGCTCCGGCAGAAGCGTATTAAGGTCAATCCCTGTCGTGAGAATCACGCCGCGGAATGTGATCTGCAGGTCACAGCTTTCAAAAATCCCTGTCTGTGTGTTCGGCAGCTTATCCGGCTCCGTGCGGATCGGCACACGTTCTGTTGCCGCTGCCGTCTGCGTCGGGAGTGTCTGTTCCTGCACTGTTGTCACCACAATTGATGTGCTGTGCGTACCCGTTGCCGCTTCCGTGGCAGAGGTAGTGGTATCCGCCGCGCCGCTGAGGATGACTGTCGGCAATGTTTCTTCTGTTTTAGCAGGCGCAGAAGAATCTGCATTCTCCGAACAGCCTGTCAGAAGCAGCACTGCCGCAAAGATCCAATATCGCTTCATGCAACCTCTCCTTCCCCTGCCGAAGCATTCTGTGAGTAGATGTTTCATCTATATAGGTTTATTTTAACACACTCCCTTTCCGAAGTCAATATACACCTGGATTTGTCAGCGGCTGACGGATGTGATTCTTCTTGCATCTGCGTCGGAAATGTGTTATAATAACAGAAAGCTTTGAAAGGAGTTCTTATATGAACAAACAGGTGCTGGACAACCCTGTAAAAAACCAGAACGAACCATTCAACTACCTCGTCATCATCGTCGCACTGATGGTGACCTGCTATCTGACCTCCAATGTCATGGCAGTCAAGCTGATCGAAGTGTTCGGCATCACCTGGTTTGACGCAGGCACAATCGTTTTCCCCCTCGCCTATATGCTGGGCGATG
>SVNN01000115.1 GCA_015066905.1 Ruminococcus sp. | reverse complement strand
AAGGTTCATCTCACTGGCGAAGAAGTATACGACTCTGACGGAGCTTACACAAGAGGTGCTCCACACCTTCGTATCACGCATCGAAGTCCATGAAAGAACCATCGACAGCTTCGGCAAAGAGCATCAGGATATTGATATTTACTTCACGCACATCGGATCTGTGAAGTAATCCGCACAAAAAGAAAAGTGGATAGCATTTCTGCTATCCACTATCCCGAATTAAGTGTTCCCTAATTCAGCCACGATGATTCGGGCTTTTTGTTGTTTTGGGGGTACGAAGCGAAAATGAGTTGTGAAATATTACAAATTGTATGCAAAATGACATTGCATATATGACATAGATGTGATACAATCAGAATATAAACAGATATATTGGAGGATTGTTATGAATTTGAAACGAGTATTTTCTTTTCTGCTTGCAGCAGGTGTACTGCTGGAATGCACAGTTGCGAACCATAGCTTCACAGAATCTGCGGAAGCGGCAAATCACGCGCGTGTGGCGGTGCATGATCCCTCTATCGTCAAGCTGGAGGACGGCAGCTACTACATCATCGGATCGCACCTGGGGGCGGCGCGGTCTGCGGATCTCGGCAGTTGGACGCATACGGCGAATTCCGCCGCAGGCACAAAGAACACCACGTTCTTCAACGACATTTACACAGATCTCGCTGTGCCCGAATCCTGGTCGAAGCCGTCGAATGCCAATTATGATCTGTCCGGAAACCTCTGGGCGCCTGATATTGTCTATAACGAGGCGATGGGCAAGTACTGTATGTATCTGAGTGTGAACGGCGATTTCTGGAAGTCCTCAATCGTACTGTGTACCGCAGACAATATCGACGGTCCGTACACATATCAGGGAACGGTCGTATATTCAGGATTCAATCACAGTGAGGCGAACAACTACACCAAAACGGATGTGCCGAAGGTTCTTGGCAGCAACCCTGATCTCAGCCGTTATCTGGACAGTTCGGGCGAGTGGAACGCAAACTACGGCACGAATGCAATTGACCCCGCTGTGTTCTATGATGAAAACGGCGCGCTCTGGATGGTTTACGGTTCCTGGTTCGGCGGTCTGTTCATGCTGGAGCTGGACGAAAACACAGGCCTGCGTGACTATGATGTTACTTATTCCACAGTGAAAAACGCATCCGATGCCTATATGGGCATCCAGGTTGCCGGCGGCTACTGGGTTTCCGGTGAGGGTGCGTATATCGAATACATGGAGGATCCTGACACCGGTGTCGGCTACTACTATCTGTTCGTGTCCTACGGCTGCTTCAATAACGACGGCGGATATAATATGCGAATTTTCAGAAGCTCCTCTCCTGCCGGTCCGTATGTGGATCAGAACGGAAACAGTGCGGTATATACCGGCCCGGCGGACAATATCGGCGGTACGGTCGGTATGCGTCTGATGAGCAACTACAAGTGGAACTGCAACGACAGACCGAACAAGGCGCAGGGTCACAACTCCGTGCTGATGGATGATGACGGAAAGCTGTTTGTCATCTATCACAACAAGTTTGATGACGCTTACGGCTTCCACGAGGTGCGCGTGCATCAGCTGATCATGAATCAGGACGGCTGGCCTGTGGCAACGCCGTATGAATATGTCCCCGGTGAGGAGATCTCCACGGTCGGACATACCAAAGCGGCTGTAACGGGTGAATATGAATTCATTTTCCATCAGCTGAACCAGTATATCGTTGCGGACCAGTCCACAAGCGGTACCAACGCAGAGGTAGAGTATTCTCAGAATATTGTTCTGAATGCCGACGGCACCGTGACGGGCGATATCAGCGGCACATGGACGATGCAGGACGGCTCTCCGGAAATGACGCTGACCTACGGCGGCGTGACCTATAAGGGCAGCTTTATTGTACAGGCAGATGAATCGGCCGAGATGGTACAGAAGATGACCTTTACCGCGACAGGCAACAACACCTGTATCTGGGGCAGTAAGAAGACCGCTTACAATTTCGCTGAGGATATGGTGAACGCGGCGAATGACGCAAGCAAGCTCGTTTATAACGCTGCATCTGCACAGGGCACGGGCGCACAGGTGACGCTCAGCGGTACGGATTATCTCAGCGGTGTGCCGTACTACATCTCCAATAAATTCAACGGTCTGGTGCTGGATCTTGCTGCTGGCGATACGAGCGACGGTGCAAACATCCAGCAGTGGGGCAAGGGCGTCGGCAGCCACCAGGAATGGCGCATCGTTGCGGTGGATGATACATACTGCAAGATTCTGTCTATGGCGGATGAATCCAAGTGCATTGCCGTTGCAGGAACGGATGCGACCGACGGACTGAACGTGGAACTCCAGACCTATACAGGCGCGGATAATCAGCTGTTCAGACTGGTGCAGGACGGTCCGTTCTGCGGCATTGTTTCCAAGTGTTCGGGCGGTACAGCTGGTCTGGATGTCTTCGACTGGTCGGAGGAGAGCGGCGGGAATATCAATCAGTGGAACTATTGGGGCGGTGCGTGCCAGATGTGGAAACTGACGCCTGCATATCCGACTGTCAACAGCGGCAACTATACGATCAGGAATGTCAACAGCGGACGTTACATTGCAGACGCAGACGGCAATGCGGTGCAGACCGCTGAGCAGCCGTGGACCTTTACAAGACTCGATAACGGCACCTACACGATCCGTGCGTTTGACGGCAGAGCGCTGACCGTTGAGAACGGCTCTGCGGATGACGGCGCGAATATTCTGCTGGCTGCATATACAGGTGAAGATTCTCAGAAGTTTACCCTTTTCTGCAATCAGGACGGCTCTTATACAATCCTGAGTGTGGTTTCCAACAATCTGTCCTGTGCAGATGTGTACGGCATCAGTCTGGATGATCAGGCAAACGTCTGCCAGTGGAATTTCTGGGGCGGAAATGGGCAGAAATTCATTCTCGAACCGACAGCAGAAACGGCTGTGACGCAGATTCAGGGCGATGTGAATGCAGACGGTGTATTCTCTATTGCAGACGTTGTTATGATGCAGAAATGGCTGATCAATAACGGAACGCTGATTGACTGGACAGCTGGCGATCTGAATGCGGACGGCGTGATCCAAGTATGTGATCTTGCACAGATGAAGAGAATGCTGCTGCAGCTCGTATGAGAGCGGCGGTTGTAAAACACATCGGCTGACGAAAAGCAGGTCTGTCCTGCAACAAATGAAAAATCCCTTGCACGACATATCGGTGCAAGGGATTTTTATTCGTGTGATGTCTATGCACTGTTGCAGAGCATAGGATATCCATTCATTAGTGTTCCAGAAGCAGACGCTCGTCGCAGTATTCGCACTCCAGCGTGGTGCCTTCACCGCGGAAGCTGTGCGGAAGTCCCGGTTCGGTACGGGTGATGCAGGCAGGATTCTGACACTGAACACCCGGATGTGTCTTGCCAACCAGCAGCTTGGAGGGGCGGTTCTGGTCAAGGATCGTCATAATCAGCGCCATGCGGACATACATACCATACTGCGCTTGCTTGAAGTACATGGCGCGGGGATCGTTATCCACCGCGATTTCGATCTCGTCCAAACGCGGCAGGGGGTGCAGGACGATCAGATCGGATTTTCCGTGCTTCATCTTTTCCTTGGTGAGAACGTAGGTATCCTTCTGTGCGAGATATTCTTCTCTGCTTGCAAAACGCTCCTGCTGGATTCTTGTCATGTACAGAACATCCAGCTTGCCCATTGCGTCATCCAGTGAGCTCATTTCTTCATATGTACCGCCGTTTGCGGTGATGATGTCCTTGATATAGAACGGCAGCCGCAGTTCAGGGGTAGAGATCAGAATAAAGTGATTGTCAGGATAGCAGGAGAGCGCCTTGCAGAGTGAATGTACCGTTCTTCCGTTGATCAGATCGCCGCAAAGACCGACAGTAAGACCGCTCAGACGGCCTTTTTCCATACGGAGCGTGAGCATATCGGTCAGCGTCTGTGTCGGGTGAAGATGTCCGCCGTCGCCTGCATTGATGACAGGGCAGTCAGCACTCAGCGCCGCAACACGAGCAGAACCTGCGCTCGGATGACGGATGACCAGCAGATCTGCATAGTTGCTGACGATCTTGGTGGTATCCTTGAGATTCTCGCCCTTGGAGACTGAGGAAGTAGCGGGATTGTCAAAGCCGATGATGCTTCCGCCGACGCGGATCATTGCCGCCTGAAAGGACATCTGGGTGCGGGTGGAAGGCTCGTAGAACAGCGTTGCCATCACCTTGCCGTCGCAGGCGTGTGTGTAGCGGCCCGGGTGTTCATAGATGTCGGCGCCAAGCTCGACGATCTTGTTCCACCACTCCACGGGATAGTCGTTGAGGTCGATCAGATGTTGGTATGTACTTTGCACTTGGGATTCCTCCTTTATTTTTACAGAACATTCGTTCCGTTGACAATCATCGCAAAACGCACGCCGAAGAATGCAGACGCACGTTTGCAGAGGAGCATACGCTCCAGAAAGATTTCAAAATATTCCATCACAGAAGAGATTTCTGTGTCGATATCCAGCACCAGCTCCAGTGCCGATTTATCCTCGGAAAAGCGCAGCTCTGCCCGCTCTACGGCGTAATTCACGCGGTCGTGGATATCGAAGGTCGTGAAGTCGGAGTTGCGTACACGGCTGCGTCGGACGTCCGTCTTATCCGCGATGATGAGCGCCGCGGAGATGGGGTTCAGCGGCTGTGCGGTAGATTCGTCGTGGTTGCCGATCGCAGAGATGATCGAGCAGATTTCCGTTGCAGGCATACTGAGGTTGTCGAGCAGACGAAACGCCATGACAGCACCACTCTGTGCGTGATCCACGCGGTTGATGACGTTGCCGATGTCGTGGAGCATGCCGGCGATTTTGGCAAGCTCAATCGTGCGTTCGTCGTAATTCAGCGATTCCAGCAGCCAGCCTGCGGTCTGTGCAACCTTTTCCACGTGCGCGAAGGCGTGTTCGGTAAAACCGAGTGCCGCGAGCGCGTCATCTGCCTGCTGGATATAGGTGATGATATCAGGATTCTGTCTGATATATTTATAGGTTACAATGCTTGCCATGGATCAGACTCCTTTGTTTTCAAAATATACGCCGTACCAGACCAGAAACATGAATACGGTCCAGATCTTGCGGCTGTAATCGGCTTTTCCGTCGCGGTGATCGTCCAGCAGACGGCAAAGCTGATCGGTGTGGAAGAATTCCTGCGCCGCGCTTCCTGTAAAGGCGTCGCGGACGATGCGGTAATAGGGTTCTTCCTTCAGCCACACACGGATCGGCACAGGAAAACCGAGTTTTTTCTTCGCAGCCGTTTTTGCGGTCTGCGAGGGTGTATCCTTTTTTGCGGCAAGGCGCATGGCATATTTCGTGATATACGGTGTGTCGGGGTCGGTGACCGCTTTTCTCGTCACACGATAGCGTGTCGGGATCCGCTGTGCGACCGCCATGACTTCCTTATCCAGAAACGGCACGCGCAGTTCCAGCGAATGCGCCATACTCATCTTGTCGGCTTTCAGCAGAATATCGCCTGTCAGCCACAGGTGCAGATCCAGATACTGCATCTTTGTGACATCGTCAAGATCGCTGACGCGGTCATAAAACGGTCTGGTGATCTCCTGCGGCAGCGGCGCAGCCGTCTGCTTTTTCAGAATGGCTTTCCGCTGTGCGGGAGTGAAGATATAGGCGTTGCCGACAAAACGGTCTTCGAGCGGTGTTCCCTTGCGGACAAGGAAATTCAAGCCGCGTTTTGCAGGAAGTCTGCCGACTGCTGATGCAACCGCCTTGCGGATTCCCATCGGCAGACGCTCATACGCAGAGGCATTCGGTTCGCTGTATACGTTGTATCCGCCGAACAGTTCATCTGCGCCCTCTCCTGAAAGGACGACCTTGACCTGCTCAGCAGCGAGCCCGCAGACGAAATAGAGTGCCACTGCGGCAGGATCCGCGAGCGGTTCATCCATGTGGTACTGGATCTTCGGCAGGTGATCCCAGTATTCCTGCGGTGTGATGACTTTGCTGAAGTTGTCTTTTTGGATCGC
>SVNN01000004.1 GCA_015066905.1 Ruminococcus sp. | reverse complement strand
CCGCTGCCGCAATGCCATACGGCAGAATCCGTCTGCGCGGCTTTGCCGTGCTTGTCCGCTCATCCAGTACCGCGTCAAGCATCCGCTCCCGCTGCTCCTGCGTCGGGTGGATGTGCTGGATCAGTTCATTGTACTGCTTTTTCATATTCGTTTCCTCCCATCATCTTTAAAAGCTTCTTTTTCCCGTGAAACAGCCTGGAACGCACGGTGGATTCATTCACCTTCATCATCTTCGCAATCTCCGCGAGCGAATAGCCCATGAAAAAGTGCAGATACACCACGGTTCTGTGCTTTTCCGGCAAAGACAGCACCAGCTTCAGCAGATCGGAATGCTCCGTGTCCTCCCAGTATTCCTGCTCGGGCAGGGAACTGATGTCCACCTTGGGATGCCGCAAAGAAAACCGCAGCAGGCTCTTGCAGTGATTGCACGCCGTCACGATCAGCCAGGCGCGCTCCTGCTCCTCGGAAAAGAACTGCGGCTGATATTTCAGCAGCTTGATAAACACCGCTGAAACCGCATCCTCGCAGTCATGCACGTTCTGCAGATAGGAAAAGCAGATCCGGAACACATCATCCACGTGCCGTTCATATACCGCGCGCACATATTCCGCATCATATTGTTCCTCCATGCTCTCACCGCCCTTTCTGTATATAAAACGCCCGAGGGAATCAAAACGTTGAAATCAGAGGCAAAATTATATGCCAAACAGCCCGAAACGTCGAAAAAACGTCTCGGGCTGTTTCATTATATCACACAATACAGGCGGCGTCGAGTGCCGCCCCGTCCTTATTTTTTATGATTCATCCGTGCATATTTCTCCCGCGTTGCCAGTCCGCCGCGGATATGGCGCTCCTGCTTGTTCTGCTCCAGCACCGCCTTGACAAGCGGATACAGCTGCGGCTGGATCAAAGGGAGGCGCTCGCTCACGTCCTTATGTACGGTAGATTTTGATATCCCGAACTGCTTGGCGGTGGCGCGCACCGTTGCTTTATGCTCCAGGATATACTCGCCGAGGCGAATGGCTCTGTCGTTCGGCTGACCTTTCAAAATTTCCTCACTCCCATTCTGTTTCGCCTGATATCTAACTATATGCGCCAAATTCGCCCGATATACCGCACAAAAAAGCACCGGAACGACGTATCTGCCGTTCCGGTGCCATATGAACTATCTGATTATATTCTCATTCGCCTGCTGTCGCAGAAGATCCCTCCAGATCTTCCAGATCAAAGCTGATGAACGGATTTCCGTCCGTCACCTTCGGCAGCTCGCCATCCCAGTTTTCAATCATCTGATACTGCAGCAGCAGCTCAGAGAGCGACTTGGTAATCTCCTCGTTCGCAGTCGCCTGTGCTTCTGCCTTCGCGAGAATTGCGTTCGCCTCTGCCTCAGCGGCAATGACCTTCTTTTCTGCCTCAGCCTTTGCAATCACGATCGCCTGTTCCTGTTCGGTCTGGGTCTTGAGCAGATTCTGCTCGGCAACCTGCTTTGCCTCAATTGCCGCATTGAATTCCTCAGAAAAATCAAAGTTGACAATATTGAATTTCTCGATGAAGATGCCGTACTCGCTTACCTTGGTTTCCAGCATCGCCTTGATCTCCTCACCGACCTGACCGCGCTCGGTGATCATCTGTTCTGCGGTATAGCGCGCGGTAACCGATTTCACGCTCTCCTGCACTGCCGGCATCAGAACGATGCTCTCATACTCTCTGCCGATATTCTTGTAGATCGACGCGCTGGAATCCAGTCCGATGCGATAGTTGACCGCAATCGTGCTGCTCACGGTCTGAAGGTCCTTGGAAACCGCGCTGGAGCCACTCTCATAGACCTGAATCTTGTTGGACATGATCTCCACATCCTGCACAAAGGGCGCCTTGAAGTGCAGACCCTCCTGATATACGTTGTCGGACACCTTACCAAGGGTGATCACAACGCCCGTACTGCCGGCAGGGACGATGACAAACGCGTTCAGCGCGACGATCAGAACCGCAGCGATCACCACAGCGGCAATCACCATCTTCTTGATCATCGGACCGAGATCTGCATTATTCGCCTGTTTGCTGTTCGCATTCTGAAATCCATTTGTTCCGTTCATGTTGATAAAATCTCCTTGTGTCATATAGTATTATTCTTCTTCGCTCAGCACTTCCTCAAAGGCGGCATAAATCCGCTGTGCCTCCTCAAGGAAATGGCGGAATTCCTGTTCTCCGACCCGTTCCATCACGCTGAGTCCCGTGGTACGCATCTCCTGCAGTGCGTTGTCATACAGCTGTCTGCCAACGCCTGTCAGCGCGATATAGGTGATTCTGCGGTCGGTCAGGTCGTTGACGCGTCCGATTGCCCGCTTGCTCTCCAGCAGCTTCAGAAGCTTGGATACAGCAGGCACTGTCACACCGAGCTCCAGTGCAAGATCCGATATTTTCACCGCGCCGCTCTTTGATTTTGCAATCAGGTGAAGCAGCATGAATTCCGGTCGCGGAATAGCAGAGACCCTGTGCTTGGCGGTCAACTTCGTAAACTGATCCAGCACCGTGACCCACTCGACCTCGAGCGCGTCATAATTCATCTCCATATCCTGCCCCCTTTTGCTTTCCTCCGTAATTTATCGGATCAGCTTTTTTACATCCTGTTCATGCCCCAGAATCATCAGTGTTTCGTTCTCAGCAAATACATGATCCGGAGACGGCAGCGTGTTCAGGTGACCGTTCTCGCGGATCGCAAGAATCGACACGCCATATTTCTGACGCACCGCCAGATCAATAATCGTCTTTCCTTCCCAGGCATCCGGCATCGCAATCTCAAAAATCGCATAGCCGTCGCTGAGCTGCATATAGTCGAACACCTTGTCAGAGCCGTGGCAGACCGCAAGCCGCTCCGCCGTTTCGCGCTCGGAATAGACCACCTCATCCGCACCTGCAAGACCTAAAAACTTCTTGTGTACATCTCTGGTCGCGCGTGCAACCACATAGGGCGCACCATATTCCTTGAGCAATGCCGTTGTTTCAAGCGAGCCCTGGAAATCATCCCCGATTGCAACCACACAGACATCAAAGTTTCCGACGCCCAGCGATTCGATGAAAGTCTGATTTGTCGTGTCACCGATCTGCGCGTTCGACACATATTGCAGCGCGTCGTTCACGCGCTCCTCGTTGATATCAATCGCCAGCACCTCGTTGCCCTGTTCCTCCAGCTTCGCAGCCATAATACGGCCAAAGCGTCCGAGGCCGATGATTAAAAAAGAACGCATATCCGTTTCTCCTTCTCTATTATCCGATTGTGATCCGCTCTGCGGGATACTGTGAATTCGGCGCACCTGCGCGCGCATTGAACGAAAGCAGGATCGTGATTCCGCCGACGCGTCCGATGAACATCAGCGCTGCAAGGATCAGGTGTGAAATCGTCCCCAGCTCCGCAGTGCGGTTCAGGGAAAGTCCGACCGTCGCAACAGCTGAGCTTGCTTCAAACATTGCATCCACCAGCGGAATTGCGTCAATTGCAGAAATTGCAATCGCCGCTGTGGTCATCAGCGTCAGATAGAGCATCAGCACACAGCAGGCGTTGTGAATGAGATCCTCATCCATCCGCCGCCCAAAGCACTCAACCGATTTCCGCTTGCGGAATACCGCGAGTACGCTCAGAAGCAGCACAGCAACCGTCGTTGTTTTCATACCGCCCGCAGTCGAGCCGGACGAACCGCCGATCAGCATCAGAATGATCATCAGTCCCTGCGTCGATTCACGCAGTGTAGTCAGATCCAGCGTTGCAAATCCTGCTGTACGACAGGTCACAGACTGGAACACTGCGTACTGGAGCTTTTCGGGCAGCGACGCATCATGCATCGCAGTACCGCCCAGCTCCAACAGAAAAACGCCCAGCGATCCGCCCAGAAAGAGAATGAGCGTTGTGACAAGCACAAGCTTTGTGTGCAGTCGATATTTCTTCCACTTCAGCCCGTTTTCGATCAGATCTGCCCAGACAAAAAAGCCGAGTGCGCTGATCAGGATCAGCGTAATCATCGTCCAGTTGAGCAACGGATTGGTTCCCGCCGTCGCCAGGGATGAACCGGGCGAGAAATATCCCATCAGATCAATTCCCGCATTGCAAAACGCGGAAACACTGTGGAAAACTGCGAAATAAATACCTCTCCCGATTCCGGCACGCGGACAGAAAAAAAACGACAGTGCCACTGCGCCAACCGCCTCCACCGCCAATGCACCGATCAGAATAAACCGCGCCATACGCACGATTCCGCCGACCTGCGGCGCGCCGACTGCTTCCTGCAGCGTCACACGCTGACGAAGACCGATCTTCTTCTTGGTAAACGTCAGCGCAAAGATCATCACCGACATGAATCCGAGTCCGCCGAGCTGGATCATCACAAGCAGAACCAGCTGTCCGAACAGCGTCCAGTAGGTGTAGGTGTCTTCGATCACAAGTCCTGTCACACAGGTTGCCGAGGTTGCGGTGAAGAATGCCGTTTCAAGCGGCGCACCGTTTCCGTCGCGCGTCGCGACCGGCAGCATCAGAAGCAGGGTTCCGATCAGAATAATAATCCCGAAGCTAAGAAGGATCATACGGGTCGGCGGCATCTTCTCCACCGCTGTGCGGATCCGCTGCGCGCCCCGTCGCAAGGTTTCCATCATTTGTTTTCCCTCTGTATATTTACTTGGTTCTCGGCGCTGCTGCTGAATTTTTCTGAATCAGCTTTGCCGGGATCATACGCTTGCCCTCGCTGTAATTCGGTGTTTCCAGCTTTTTGCGGACAATATCCGCCGCCGCAGTCGCCATCAGTTCCAGATTCACCTCGACCGTTGTGATGGACGGTACGCACATATCCGAAACCATATAGTTGTCATATCCCACAACCGAAATATCCTCCGGCACGCGCTTGCCCATCGCCTTGAGCGTTGCAATCAGGCGCGACGCGGTTTCATCACAGTTGCAGACGAATGCCGTAGGAAGCTCCTCCGGCAGATCCAGCTGCAGTTTCAGAAGCGCAGTGCCCTCACGGTCGGGAATCGTCCACTTCTCCTCATATTGCAGTCCGTGCGACATAAGTGCCTTGACATAGCCCATAAACCGGTCGTGAATACTGCTCGTCGCCATAACTGTGCCGACAAAGCCGATCTCCTTGTGTCCCAGTCCGATGAGATAATCGGTGAGGAGATAGCCGCCGTAGTAGCTGTCAGATACGATACTGTCGATATCGCAGTGCTCGTCGTAGAAGTCCAGGAACACCACAGGAATCGGCAGACGAATCAGCATTTTGATGTAGTTCGGACGCACCTGTCCGACAATGATTACTGCGTCCACAGATTTTTCCGAAACCGACGCAGGAATCAGTCCCTCGCTCTCTGCGTGCAGCGAGATCGTTTCATGCACCACGCGCATCGGCATAGACTTCAGTGTCCGTGTAAGCCGCTGGATCAGCTCATAATAAAACGTGCCTTTATCTCCCCCAAAGATCTCCGAGGTCAGAACGCCGACCACATAACGCGGTGTTTCGTTCTTTTCCTGCATCGCGCGCTTGCGCGGTTTTCTCGGCACAGACGGACGATATCCCAGCTCCGCCGCCCGTTTTGTGATCGCCTGCGTCAGTGCGGCACTCACACCCCCGCGGCCGCTTAACGCATTGGATACGGTCACAATGCTGACATTGAACTCCTTTGCAATGTCAGCCATTTTTACGCCATATTTCATCGAAGGTTCCCTCCCGTTTCTCCACCATTTCTGTCTGATTTCCGCCGTTTTGGCTAAAATCCTGTTTTTCTTGGCAGTTACTTAAAGTATACCATATTATTTTATTTTCGTAAAGCTATTTTTTTATATTTCCCCAAATTTATGCAGATTAATATCCAAGCGGCTCGCCGACCAGAATCACCTGGATCCGTCCGGGAAAGCGCTGATAGGATGTGACAACATAATTACAACAGATCCGGTTCTCGCAGTAGCAGCCTGCGCCGATCTGTGCGTTGTCCTTTGCAAGTGCGACGCATCTTCCGCTCTCGCGGCAGCCGGCGTTCAGATCCAGACGTACCGTGTTTGCAGGTGCAGCAATCTGACGGACGCGTGCGACCGCCTCATCCATATTCCGCACCAGCTTGTTGCAGCCAACGACCAGAATCACGCGGTCAGGGCCGTAGCAGATCGCTGCAACGCGGTTGCTGTTGCCGTCCACGTTGTAGATCTCGCCGTTTTCAGTCACAGCGTTTGCGCTGCAAAGATATGCGTCCGCAGTAAACGCCTCGCGGTAAAGTGCCTTGACCTGATCCGGCGGACAGGCAGAACGATCCAGATAGTGATATTTTCCGCTTTTGAGCAGATCCATCACGCCGCATTCCGCAAGGCTCATCGAACCGCCCGACGCAATCTTCATGCCCTCTGCAAGCAGTCCCTCCACGATCTTCGGAACCTCTGCTTTGGTTTCTGCATAATGCACCGCAATGCGGTTGCGCTCCAGTGCCGCGCCCACGCGGCGCATCTGCTTGTTTGTAATTTCCTTCACAGACATCATTCATACTCCTTTCAAGATATACAAAAGCGGGAAAGGAACGCGGATTTCTCCGTTTTTCCCTCCCCGCTTCAGGATTCACTGCATCAATAGCCGTAGTAGCTGCCGTAAAGCGCCTCGGTATATGCCATCAGATCCAGCTCAAACGGATCATAACGCTTGTATGCGCGCTCATTGCGTTCTTCCGAATAATTCTTCGCCCAGTCCTCGACCATCGCTTCAAAATCCTCGCTGTAAAGCGTGCTGCGAACGGATTCCATCCTGCTCTCTGTCCAGAGATCGTCCTCATTCATACGATCCTCAATATCCAGACGAACAACGATGTAGTAGTTCTCGTCCTCCTCGATAATCTCAGGCTTGCCGAGCTCAGCATCGTTAAAGATGAAGTTATAGGTCTTTTCCGACGGGGTATAGCTGACAGTCGTCGTCGTTGCAGCCGTTTCGCTCTCGTCAGCATTATTCTCCGGCTTTTCCGTTGCCTCGGTGGTGGTCATCTTCGCGATGATCGTCTCGTTTGCATACGGATTTGTGGTCGTTGCAGATGTTGTGGTGCTGTTTTTACCGGTTTCAGACGCACCGCTTGTGGTGGTGCCTGCCGCCGTAGTTGTGGTTGTTGTAGTTGTAGTCGTGGTTGTTGTCTTTGCTGCAGATTCGGTCGTGGTGGTTTCCGCAGAGCTGTCACCGGAAACGCTGTCCGAAGTTGCAGCAGCAGTTGTTGTGGTCGTTGCTGCCGTGGTGGTCGTGCTTTTCTTGGTACGCGCGGTTGTAGTGGTGGTTGCGGTAGTTACCGTATTTCCCTCTGCGTCGGTTGTGGTAACAGCTGCCGCAGAAAGAGAAGTCGCGTAGTTTTTATAATCCTCGATGACGTAGTCGAATTCTTCGAGCATAGCTGCTTCGTCCTCAGCAGCCTCCAAGCGTGCGAGGAAATCCTCAGCCATATCCATCATCTTTTTCTTACCGTCTGCCTTGAGCAGGTTGCCGGCGCCGTCAGTCAGAGACATCTTGACATACTTCACGCGGGCATTGTTCTCAATGTAGTAGTCGCGCAGCTCCTCTTCGGTAACGCCCTTTTCACCGTCATTGCCGTAGTAGTGCTGATATACCTTGGTCTTCTTCTGTTCAAATTCCAGCACATCTTCCACGCTCTGCTCGCCGATACCATATTCGGTATAGAACTCGCCCAGCGTAGCCCAGTTGGAATCGCGGTAGGTTTCAATCTCCGCCTGCTCATCCTCGGTCAGCTCCAGCTTCAGGCGGTCAAATTCCTCCAGCACTGCAACATACTGCAGGCAGTATTCGGTCGCCTTGTTCTGGATCCACTCTTCCGAAGAAACAGCGTCGATCTGTACATCCTCCACCAGCTCGCGGATTTCATCATTGGTTTTTGCTGAATTAAAATCCACACCCTGATCAGAAAGCACTGCAATCGCGTCGTAATATGCGTCGATGCAGTAGTAGATGTATATGCCTGCACGGATGGTGTGACCGTTGATCGTCATCACATCCGCAGTTCCTTTGCCGCAGGCGGAAAAGGAAAGCAGACAGCAGAGCGATAAAAACGCCGCTGCAATTTTTTTGAGTCGGTTCATTTCGTATTCCTCCTAAGGATTTACTCTATCATTCATACTTTTTAATTATACAACATTTCTCTGTTCTTGTCCATAGAAATCAAGAAATATTTTTGTTTGTACAATTAGAAAAACATGGATTTTCCGAAGAATCTGTGCTATACTAAAGGTAACAATACTGCAAGGAGGCGATCACTATGCGCGCACTCATCACAGGAGCGACTTCCGGTATCGGACAGGCGCTTGCACGGGAGCTGAGCCGCCGCGGCTGGAAGCTGGTTCTGACCGGACGGGATCAGGCAGCCCTTTCCAGACTCAAACAGGAACTTCGCACCGAAACCCATATCATCGCGCTGGATCTGTCACAGCGGAGCGCACCGTTTGCGCTTCACGCATTCTGCAAGGACAAGCCTGTCGATCTGCTGATCAACAACGCAGGTTTCGGCATCTTCGGCGAATTCTCTGAAACCGAGCTTGACGACGAGCTTCGTCTGATCGACGTCAACATCCGCGCTGTACACATCCTCACAAAGCTGTTTTTACACGATTTCAAACGCCGTAACTTCGGCACGATCCTGAATGTAGCATCCAGTGCCGGCTTCATGAGCGGTCCGCTGATGTCATCCTACTACGCGTCGAAGAATTACGTTGTCCGCCTCAGCCTCGCGATCCACGAGGAGCTGCGCCGTCAGAAAAGCGCGGTGAAGATCTGTCTGCTTTGTCCGGGGCCGGTTGCAACCAATTTCAACCGACGCGCCGGTGTACGCTTCACAGTTCCTGCCGCCGACGTCACAGAGATCGCACGGTATACAATCGACCGCACGATGCGCGGACAACTGATCCAGATTCCGAAAACGATGATCAAGCTGGCGGTGCTGGGCGCAAAGCTTACACCTGCGCCGATCGCCGCCGCTGTGACCTATGAAGTCCAGAAGAAAAAGCTGGATTAGCCGAGACCGTTCTGCTGCTTTGCTGCTGTCAGCGTGTTCTGCATCAGCATTGCGATCGTCATCGGGCCTACGCCGCCGGGAACAGGGGTGATATAGCCTGCGATCGGCTCGACTGCTGCGAAATCCACATCGCCGCAAAGCTTGCCGTCTTCCATACGGTTGATGCCGACATCGATGACAACAGCGCCCGGCTTGACCATATCAGCCGTTACAAAATTTGCTCTGCCCACTGCCGCGACCAGAATATCTGCGTTGCGGCAGATTTCTTTTAAATTCTGGGTGCGCGAATGGCAGATCGTCACTGTACCGCTTCTGTGCAGCAGGAGCATTGCCATCGGCTTGCCGACGATGTTGCTGCGTCCGATGACGACGCAGTTCTTGCCGCTGACATCCACGCCTGTGCTGTCAATCAGTTCCATCGCGCCTGCAGGCGTGCAGGGGAGAAACGCATAAGAGCCGATCATGATTTTTCCGACGTTCATCGGGTGGAAGGCGTCAACGTCCTTCTCTGCGGAGATTGCGTTGATAATCGCCTCTTCATTGATCTGCTTCGGGAGCGGAAGCTGAACGAGAATACCGTTCACCTTGGGATCGTTGTTGAGCACCTGTACAAGATCAAGCAGTTCCTGTTCGGTGGTTTCCTCGGGGAGTGCATATTCATAGGAGTTGAAGCCGACTGCCTCACACGCCTTCTTCTTGGAGTTGACATATACTCTGGACGCAGGGTTGTCGCCCACGATCACCACCGCGAGACCGATCTCGATGCCCTTTGCCTTCAGTTCCTCTGCCTGTGCGCGAACGCGCTCCTTTACCTGTGCGGATACTTCCTTGCCGCTGATCAGCTGTGCCATATTTATTCGTCCTCCTGTTTGTTTTCTTCAGATTCGGTGTCAGTTTCAGATTCCTCCGCATCCTTGAGTGCGTCGGAGTCATCCTGTGTCTGGTCTGCGTCAAGAATGCGGTCGGATTCGCTCAGTTCGACATCGCCCTTGCGCTTTTTTTCATATGCCGCTGCCTTGGCATCTGCCTCTGCAAGCAGCTGCTTGGATTCTGCAGTTTCGCAGTAGAAGTGATAGTCACTTCCCATACGCTTGACCTTTGCGCCGATCACAATCAGCAGAATCAGACTTGCAACAGCCGAAACGAGCGCAAGTCCCTGCGATACGCGGATCGTGCCGATATACAGGCTGTCGGTGCGGAGTCCCTCGATGAAGAAGCGGCCTGTGCCATACCAGCAGATGTACATCAGGCACATCTGTCCGTCGAACAAACGTTTCTTCTTGAAGATATAGGCAAGAATTACAAAACCCAGCAGACACCAGACAGATTCATATAAAAAGCACGGGTGCACGGGATAATCCTCCGAGAGGTTAATGCCCTGTGCGTACAGCGTGTTTTCCATATACGCAGTGTTGTTCACGATCCACTGCTGGATCTTACCGCTGGACATACCAAAGAGGCTGTCGGTATTCGCGCCGAACGCCTCGTGGTTGGTGAAGTTGCCCCAACGGCCGATGCCCTGTCCGATCAGAAAGCTGACGCAGGCAACATCCAGCATCGGGAGCAGTCTGACCTTCCGGAGCTTCGCAACGATTCCGCCGACCAGCACCGCACCGATGATGCCGCCGTAGATGGCAAGTCCGCCGCCGCGGATGTTCAGAATGCTCTTCCAGTCACCGGCGTAGTCTTCCCAGTTGAAGATGACAAAATAAGTACGCGCGCCGACGATACCGCCGATGATACCGGCAATGACTGCGTCGATGGCGCGGTCGGAGTCAATTCCGACGCGGCGCATCTGACGGAAGCCGTAGATCATCGCCAGAATCAGTCCGAAGGTGATGATCAGACCGTACCATGTCACGGTCATGCCAAAGATCGTGAACGCTTCGCTCTTGACAGTGAATTCCAGTCCCAGTTTCGGGAACACGATCTCATAATAATCCAGATTTCCAAGCTCTGTCATGCCTGCTCCTCCTGTTCTGTCTGTGCTGCACCCGGCAGAATGACCGAGAGTGCCGAGGGCGCAGGTGCGACGGAAGTTTCCAGGAACTTCTGCGCGTCCTCATACGTCAGCTCAGCCAGCATATCAATGTCTGTAAACGGTGCAACACGCTCCATATATGCCCCGAAGAGCATTTCGCCGACGCTCTCGACGTTGTTGAGCGCACGGAGCGAGCTGCCATAATTGACCTTCTTGGTGCGGTTGAAGTGATCGCGGTCGAGTCCTTCCTTCGCCGCACGCGCGATCTCCGCCTGAATCCGTTCGCGAACCGCCTGCGGATCCTTCGACTCACCGCTGATGAGCAGGGTGGAGAAGCCGTCGCCGCTGAAGATCTCCGTACCGAACGACGCATTCAGCAGACCGTCCTCTAAAAGCGAAGTATAAAGCGGAGAAGATTCATCCGTCAGTACATCTGTCACAAGCTTCGCGAGCAAGGATGCACGCAGGTCATCCGCACCTGTACGGGGCGTCAGCTTGAAGCCGAGCATAAAGATCGGCTGTCCGACGGGGAGAACCGCCGAAATCTCACTCTGAACGACCTCTGTCGGTTCTTCAGGGAAGCAAAGCTCCGGCACAACGGGGGTGCAGGGCTTGAGATATGCATCACAGATCTCCAGAACCTCGTCGGTCTTGACGTTGCCGACTGCGATCAGCACCATGTTGCCGAGGTTGTAGAATGCGTGATAGCACTGATAAAGTAGCTCAGGCGTGATCTTCGCGATGCTCTCCTCTGTTCCGATGACGTCGATCTTGATCGGGTGGTTTTTGTAAAGCGCCTTCATCAGATTGTTGAAGCATCTGGAGCCGGGGTTGTCGTTCACCATACGGATCTCCTGCCCGATGATGCCAAGCTCCTTTTCAACGCTTTCCTTCGTGAAATAAGGATCCTGTACAAACTCCAGCAGGATCTTCAGCGAGTCGTTGAAATTCGCCGAACAGCTGAAATAATAGTTCGTGCGGTCCACCGAGGTGTAGGCATTCGCGCAGGCACCTGTCTTGGCGTAACGCGCAAAGGTATCTCCGTCTTCGTTTTCAAACAGCTTGTGCTCCAGAAAATGTGCGATTCCCTCCGGAACGGAACAGAATTCTCCGTCCACGGTACGGAAGGTATTGTTGTTCGAACCGTAACGCGTTGCAAACTGCGCCTCTGCGGTTGAAAATCCCGGCATCTCGCAAACGTAGATGTCCAGTCCCGACGGATGCTTGATATATTCACAGGTATCACCTGTCAGCGTACAGCGGATCGTCTTTCGTTCCATCTTACGCCTCCTCTCTCTGCTGCATCAGATATACGGTATCCAGTTTCAGGCTCTTTGCCGCCTTGATGATCTCAGCTCTGGTTTCTGCACGGTTTTCGGGTGCCAGCGCGGCAGAAAGCCGATCCAGCATCTCCTGCGGGGTGATGAATTCGTTCATCGTCAGGCGGTCGAAATACCAGCCGACCCAGCTCGACGGGGTATCACCCACCGCGCCGATATCATCCGAGATCGTGCGTGCGGCGTTGTCGATATCCTCTTCGGAAAAATCTCCGTCACAGATCGCACGGATCTGATCCAGAATCGCCTGCTGTGCAATCTCCCTCTTTTCAAGCGCAATGCCCGAATCAATCAGCAGTGTACGCTTGGTCGGCGCAAGAGAGCTTGCACAGTAGTAGCACAGACTCATCTTCTCGCGGACATTCACAAACAGCTTGGACACGGTCGATCCGCCGCCCAGAACGGTATTCATCAGGCGCATCATCAGCGGATTGGTGTAATCATATTTCAATGCAAGCACCAGCTTGGACTGTTCAACATCCAGCTGTTCCTCAGCGCATCTGACTTCTGCTTTGCACGGGCTGGGCGTGAGGAATTCCACAGACCTTGGCGCTCTGCGGATCTTTGAGAATGCGTCCAGCAGCTTTGCTTCTGCTTCAGGCTGGGCGGACCCGCCGATGAAGTACAGCTCAATCTGTGCCTCCTCCAGCAGACGGCAGTATGCGCGGTAGGCGGACTCTGCGGTTACCATTTCCGCTTCCTTCAGTTCGCCATAAGCGGCATATGCAGCACTCTCACCCTCGAACATCAGCTTTCTCGCCTGCGAGATCGCGTATCCGCGCTTGTTGTTGATCTCCGCAAGGATCGTATCCAGAAGATCCTTTTTACGGATCCGGAACATAGATTCTTCAAACGCACCGTTTTCTGCATTCGGCTCGAACAGACAGCCGAGCAGAAGCTCCAGCGCAAGTGCATTGACATCCTCACCCTCCAGCGCATAGCGCGAGTCGATTGCGCTGACGGAAAGCGAAAGCACCTGCAGATCGCCCGAACGGGTAATATCACTTCCGATTCCGGTGCCGTAAAGCTCCGCACGGCGTGCAGACAGTGCTGCCAGCGTGGGATATTTCTTGCAGCACATACTGAGCATCCCCACTGCAAGCGCCTGTTCTGCGGCGGTTTCCGGCGAAAGCGGCGTCAGAAAACGCACGCGGATCTGGTTGGATTTGAACTTCTTGTCTACAACAGTTGTGGAGAAGATGCCCTCCGCAAGCTGTTTTCTCTCATATGCAACAGTCAATCCTGTCACTCCTTTCGATCTATCAGGACATCGTACCGATGTATTCCCGCAATTATCCACAATACCTTTCTAGTATACCATATAACCGCGGAAATAGCTAGATATCAGAGAAAAATTTTTTCAATTTTCAGAAAACGAACACATTCAGACGCAAAAAGGACGCTTTTCAGCGTCCTTTAACGAAGCTCATTCAGTTTTTTCACGACCTGGCGGAACGAAAGCTCCTCTGCCTGGATGTCCGTGATCGAAAGCCGCTTGGAAAGCTTCTCTAAAAATGCGCGGAGCGACTGACGGGAGAGATCCACCTCCAGCACCATCTGGAGCGGAGAAGGCTGTGCGATCAGCCGTGCGTGCGGCATACCGTAAAGCTGCGGCGGCTCACTCAGCGTCAGTGTGACGATCTTCTTGTTGCCGACCGCCTTGCGGAACAGCGCACCGGAGTCGTTGAACACAATTCTGCCGCCGTCCATAACAATTACGCGCTCCGCATTCTCCGTATCCTCCAGCCGTGTGCTGGTCAGAAAGATGCCTGTCCCCTGCTGGGCGTGATGGATCTTCAGAAACTCGCGCAGCTCGGTACGCTCAGAAGGATCCGAATGCTCCGTCGGAGAATCCAGCATCAGGAATTTCGAGTCGCGCAGCAGTGCCATAATCAGCATACAGCGCACCTGCTCATTCCGCGTCAGACGATAAAACGACTGTCCCAGACAGGTTTCAATTCCGAACAGCAGCGAGAGCGAGGAGATCCTTGAGAGATATTCCGTTGCGGGCAGCGCACCCTCCGCCTTGCATCTGGCAAAGCAGTCTTCAGGCTTGTCGTCTGCCAGTTCCTTTGCAAGCCGTTCAGAAACCTCGCCGATGAACGGGATGCGGTGCTTCTGCTTGCTGTCGGGTGCTTGTCCGAATACGGTAACCGTCCCCACCGACGGCGAAAGCGTGCCGCGCAGCAGACGGAACATTGTCGTCAGCTCGTCCTTGTCGGAGCCGTAAACCACGGTATAATCGCTGTCCACCGAAAAGGTGAGGTCATATACAGGAGCGACAGTTTCTTCCGAATGGTGAAACATTTTGCGCCAGCCCGTGACAGGCGGCGGATTGATTCTGGTCAGTCCTTTTGCGCGGATGATCGCCATTTCCATATCGCTCCTTTCCTCAGAATTCAGTCGGCTCAGAGCCGGCTCTTAAAATCAGTATACCCGAATTTGCGGATAATTGCAAGTCCCCCGTCCTTACGGCAGAGGAAAATTGACGGCAAAGGCATACCGTTGAAGGTATTGTTCTTGACCATAGAGTAGATCGCCATATCGCAGAACACGAGCCGGTCGCCGACAGAAAGCGGCGCATCAAAGCTGTAATCGCCGATGATGTCGCCCGCCAGACAGGTCGGGCCGCCGAAGCGGTAGGTGTACGGCTTTTCGCCGGGCTGTCCTGCGCCGATGATATTCGGGCGGTATGGCATCTCCAGCACGTCGGGCATATGGCAGGCGGCAGAGGTGTCTAAAATCGCGTTCGTGATGCCGCCGTTTTCAACAAACTCCAGCACCTCACTCACCAGAAAGCCTGCGTTCAGCGCAACCGCCTCGCCCGGTTCCAGATAGATCTGCACCCCATATTTTTCCGCCATACCGCGGCAGCATTTCACCAGCAGCGCGCGGTCATAATCCGCGCGCGTGATGTGATGTCCGCCGCCGAAATTGAGCCACTTCATCTGTTTCAGATATTTCCCGAACTTCTCCTCCACGAAGGGAAGGGTGCGTGCCAGAACATCCGAATTCTGCTCGCACATCGTATGGAAATGGAGTCCCTCCAGCCCGTCAAGATCTTCCTCGCAAAGCTGTGCAGCGATCGTTCCCAGTCGGGAACCTTTCGCGCAGGGGTTATAAATCTCCGTTTCCGTTTCGGCATATTCGGGATTGATCCGCAGTCCGCAGCTGATCTTTCTCGGCGACGCCTCCACAAGCGGACGGAATCTCCGCCACTGGGCAGGCGTGTTGAATACGATATGGTCGCAGATTTCTAAGATTTCTCCGAAATCGCGTTCGGAATAAGCAGGGGAAAAGATATGCACCTCGCCGCCGAATTCCTCGCGCCCCAGCCTGGCCTCATACAGACCGCTCGCGGTCGTGCCGCAGAGATACTGCGAGATCAGCGGATAGGTACTGTACATCGAAAACGCCTTCTGTGCAAGCAGAATCTTCGCGCCTGATTTCTCCTGTACCTCGCGCAGGATGCGGCAGTTGTCCTCCAAAAGCCGTTCATCCACCACATAACACGGTGTCTGTACGGCGGAAATATCAAAATTCAGCATCATTACGGAACCAGAACGGGGTTGAAATCCTCTTCCCACGGCAGACCCCATTTGTTGAGTGCCTCCATGAACGGATCGGGATCGAATTCTTCAATGTTATATACACCGGGCTTGTTCCATGTGCCTGTCATCAGCATCATTGCGCCGATCATCGCCGGAACACCTGTGGTATAGGAGATCGCCTGAGAGCCGACTTCCTTGTAGCACGCCTGATGGTCGCAGATGTTGTAGAGATAATAGGTTTTTTCCTTTCCGTCCTTGACGCCCTGGAAGATACAGCCGATGTTCGTCTTACCGACGGTTCTCGGGCCCAGAGATGCAGGATCCGGCAGGACAGCCTTCAAGAACTGGAGCGGAACGATCTGCTTGCCCTCATATTCAATCGGCTCGATCGAGGTCATGCCGACATTTTCCAGACACTTGAGGTGGGTCAGATAGCTCTGCCCGAAGGTCATGAAGAAACGAATGCGCTTGACGCCCTTGATGTTGATCGCCAGCGACTCCAGCTCCTCGTGGTGGAGGAGATACATATCCTTCTTGCCGACGCCCTTGAAATCATATTCGCGCTTGATTTCCATCGGCTCGGTCTCCACCCACTGACCGTTTTCGATAAAGCTGCCCTTTGCGGACACCTCACGGATGTTGATTTCGGGATTGAAGTTGGTCGCGAACGGATAACCGTGATCGCCGCCGTTGCAGTCGAGGATGTCGATATAGTGAATCTCGTCGAAGTGATGCTTCTGTGCATAGGCGCAGAATACACCTGTTACACCGGGGTCAAAGCCGCTGCCGAGCAGAGCGGTGATGCCTGCCTTTTCAAAGCGCTCGCGGTAAGCCCACTGCCAGGAATATTCGAACTTTGCAGTATCCTCCGGCTCATAGTTCGCGGTGTCCATATAATTCGTCTTGGTTGCCAGACAAGCGTCCATGATCGTCAGATCCTGATACGGCAGGGCAACATTGATGACGACCTGCGGCTTGTAGGATTCGATCAGGGCGATCAGCTCGTCCACGTTGTCCGCATTCACCTGTGCGGTCGTGATGACGGTCTTTGTCTTGCCCTGCAGCTTGTCGCGGAACGCGTCGCACTTGGATTTCGTGCGGCTCGCGATACAGATTTCCTCAAATACCTCGCTGTTCTGACAGCACTTGTGGATGACTACACCGGCTACGCCGCCGGCACCGATAATCAATGCTCTTCCCATTTTTCAGTTCGCCTTCTTTCTGTTATTTAAAACCGCCAGGATCGTCTCACGCAGAAGCTTGCAGGCAAGCGCGGTGGATGCGCCGCTCTGGTCGTAGTGCGGAGAAAGCTCGTTGATATCCAGCCCGATGATGTTGGTGCGACTCACGCGGATGATTGCGTCAAGCAGCTCTGTAAACCGCACACCGCCTGCCTCGGGCGTGCCTGTGCCGGGGAATTCCGACGGATCCAGCACGTCCAGATCCAGAGTGAAATAGACAGGGCGGTCGCCGATTACGCGAATCGCTTCATCGAGTCCGTTCAAGTTGAATCGGTTCATTGTCGTGTGTGATGCAGCAAACGCAAATTCTGCACGTTCACCGCTGCGGATGCCGAACTGGAAAATCCGTCCGTCGCCTAAAATATCATGACAGCGGCGGATGACACTCGCGTGCGACAATTCCTCACCGAGATAATTTTCTCTTAAATCTGCGTGCGCGTCAAAGTGGATGATGCAAAGGTCCTTGTACCGCTTTGCCGCGGCACGGACAGGTGCTAAGGTGACCAGATGCTCACCGCCGATCATCAGCGGGATTTTTCCGTCGGATAAAATCGATTCCGCCTCCTGCTCCAGCTGTTCCAGCGCACGGGCAGGACTGCCGAACGGAAGCTCAAGGTCGCCGGCGTCAAATACCGCGAAATCCTCCAGATCAAGCTCCTGATACGGCGAAAAGGTTTCAATGCCGAAGCTCTCATTCCGCATTGCTGCAGACGCAAACCGCGTTCCGGGGCGGAACGATGTGGTCGAATCGAACGGCGCACCGTAGATGACCAGCTGACTTTCTTCATATGTGCTGTCACAGCCGATAAAGGTGTGCACATTGCGCTCTCTAGGCATTCTCCAGCACCTCCTTGACTGAATTCGGCAGCGCAAAGCAGCCGCGGTGCAGATCTGTGTTATAATAGCGCGTTTTCAGCTGCAGCTCTTCCCACCGCGCAGGGTGGAAGTCGTAGATCGGATGGGTGGTTTTCGACGCAAAGCCGAACAGCCAGTGTCCCGACGGATAGGTCGGAATGTGCGCCTGATATACCATTGAAACGGGGAACACACTCCGCATTCTGCGGTGGGTACGGCTCACCATCTCGGTGTAGCTGTCGTAATAGGTGCTCTCATGCTGATTCGTCAGAATGCCGTGCTCGGTCAGTGCCATAAAGCAGTTGCCGTAGAATTCCTTTGTGAAAAGCCCCTCGCCCGGACCGAACGGGTCAGTCGAATCGACAATGATGAGGTCGTAGGTGTTCTGATAGCGGCGGACAAATTTCAGCCCGTCCTCAAAATAAAGATGCACGCGCGGATCGTCCAGCCGGCAGGCAGTCTGCGGCAGATATTTTTTACATACCTCCACGACCTGTTCGTCAATCTCGACCATGTCAATCTGCTCGATGCTGTCATAGCGGCAAAGCTCGCGCACCGTACCGCCGTCGCCCGCGCCGATGACCAGCACTTTTTTGATTGTATCAGGACGGCACGCGATCGGAACGTGCACCATCATCTCGTGATAGATGTACTCATCCTTTTCAGTGAGCATGATGTAATCGTCCAGCACAAGCACTCTGCCGAATTCAAAGGTGTCGAACACCTCAATCTTCTGAAAATAGCTTTTTCCGGAGTAAAGCTGTTCCTTCACTTCAATCGAAAAACGCACACGGTCGGTGTGCTGTTCGGTGAACCAAAAAGACATTCTTCTTCCTCCTTACTTTACGACATTGATGCGCGACAGGGTCATATCCTCGGTACCTGTCATAAAACAGCCCTTTTCCTTGGAGTAAACGATGTAGTTGATAATCTCGTCCGTGATCAGCTCGCCGGGCGCGAGAATCGGGATACCGGGCGGATAGCACATGACAAATTCGCCGCAGATCCTTCCCTCGGACTGCTCTACGGGCAAGGATTCCTTGTCGCTGTAAAACGCCTGCTGGGGCGGAAGCATCACAAGGGGATTGATATATTCGTGATCAAACATACCGGTCGGATCCTTGGCGTAAAGCCGTTTGATCTCCGACAGCGCGGCGATAAACCGCTCAATCTCCAACGCGCGGTCGCCTGCGGAAACGATTGCAAGCACGTTGCCGATGTCGCCGAATTCAATCTGGATATCGTAGTCGTCGCGGAGGATGTCGTACACCTCCACACCCGCAAGACCGATCGCTCTGGTATGTACGCTGACCTTGGTGCGGTCAAAATCAAAGACGGTGTCGCCGTTGATGAGTTCATCACCAAACGCGTAGTAGCCGCCGATGCGGTTGATTTCCGTCCGCGCATAGGTTGCATATTCCACGGTTTTTCGGAAGATCTCCTTACCGTGAAGGGCAAGATTCTGTCTGGCGAGGTCGAGCGAAACCATCAGAAGATAAGAGCCGCTCGTGGTCTGGGTAAGGTTGATCACCTGTCTGACGTAGTCCTTTCTGACCCGTTCTCCGCAGAGCAGAAACGAACTCTGTGTCAGCGATCCGCCTGTTTTATGAACGCTCACTGCCGCCATATCCGCCCCTGCCGCCATTGCACTGACGGGGAGTCCCTCACCGAAGTAGAAGTGCGTGCCGTGTGCCTCATCCGCCAGCACCATCATCCCGTGGCTGTGCGCCAGCTCGGCAATCCCTCTGATATCAGAACAGATGCCGTAATAGGTCGGGTTGTTGACCAGAACCGCCTTTGCGTCGGGGTTCTTCGCGATCGCACGGCGGACATCCTCGACAGACATGCCAAGCGGAATGCCCAGCTCCTTGTTCACGCCGGGATCGACATAAACCGGGATCGCGCCGCAGACGACCAGTGCGTTGATCGCACTCCGGTGGACGTTGCGCGGCATGATGATCTTATCGCCCGCCTTGCAGACAGAAAGAATCATCGCCTGTACGGACGCAGTTGTGCCGTTGACGATGAAGAATGCCTGTGACGCGCCGAATGCCTCTGCCGCCAGTTCCTCCGCCTCGCGGATGACAGAAACAGGGTGACAGAGGTTATCAAGCGGTTTCATTGAATTGACGTCCAGCGCCAGACAATCGGCGCCGAGGAAGTCGCGCAGAACCTTATTTCCGCGTCCGCCCTTGTGCCCGGGGACATCCAGACGGACGATATTGTTTTTCCGATAGCGGCGCATTGCCTCATAAATCGGGGCGTAGTCCTGAGAATGGCGAATCAGTTTCACCCTCTTTCCAAGAGAATCAGTAGATGTTCATTCCGCTGAAGATTTCGATCATTTCCTTCCGCAGACGGTCGGTGATATCCAGCCGCTGCGTGGGGGAAAGCTCATAGACATCCTTGTTGAAGAGATAATTCTGCAGCTCGATCTCCTTCACGAGCATCTTGGTATGAAAAATATTGGACTGATATACGTTCACATCCACAGCGTCATAACGCTGGAGCGTTGCCGCGTCGATGTAGTCCTGAATCGAGGTGATGTTGTGGTCGATGAAGAACTTCTTGCCCGAAACATCACGCGTAAAGCCTCTGATGCGGTAATCGATTGTGATGATGTCCGAATCAAAGCTGGCAATCAGCAGATTCAGCGCATTCAGCGGCGAGATCGTTCCGCAGGTCGCAACGTCAATATCCACGCGGAAGGTGGAAATCGCGTTGTCGGGGTGATATTCAGGAAAGGTATGTACCGTCACATGACTCTTGTCGAGATGGGCGTGTACACTGTTGTGACCACTCCATTCCCCGCGGTTGCAGGAGGCGTCGATGCTCTCGGGCGCCAGCTCCTTTTCCGCAATCAGGACATTCACAGACGCGCCCTGCGGCTCGTAGTCCTGCTTGGAGATATTCAGCACACGCGCACCGATCATCTCGGTGACGTTACAGAGAATATTGGTCAGACGCTCAGAATTGTACTGCTCGTCAATGTATGCGATATAGTCACGCTGCTCCCGCTCGCTCTTCGCGTAGCATACATCGTAGATGTTGAAGCTCAGCGTTTTTGTCAGATTATTAAAACCGTACAGGGTTAATTTTTTATCCACGGCACGCACAGCCTTTCTGTTTATTGGAAGATCTGTCGGGTGCGGTATGACCCTTACAGTCTTGAAATCATCGTGAGGACCAGTCCTGCGACACGCTTTGCCGCAAGCTTTTCAAAGGTCTCAAAGGACATCTCGCCGTCGTCGTCTGCATTATCAGAAATGCAGCGCACGCTGACAAACGGAAGCTTGTTGCGGAACGCACAGTGCCCGATCGCCGCAGATTCCATATCCACCGCCATCGGCTTGCAGCGCTCTGCAATATCCGCCTTCACCTCATTGCTGGAGATAAACGCGTCGCCCGAAACGATACGGCCGACAAAGCAGGGAACCTCCTGCGACTCGCAGGTTTCAGCTGCACAGGTGATCATTCCCTTGTCCGCGCGGTACACGGAGCAATAGGGCGGATATTTATCCAGAAAATGCGCGTCCACGTCGTGATACAGCACCTCGTCGGAGATGACGATATCACAGACCTTGACCTTTTCACCCATACCGCCTGCGATTCCGACGCTGATCACGCCGTCTACCTGAAAGCGATCAACCAGGATCTGGGTGCAGATCGCCGCATTTACGGTTGCAACGCCGCAGCAGACGTGATATACGGTCTTGCCGCCCGTTTCGCTGCGGTAAAAGTCATAGCCGCCGACGGAGATGATCTCCGCATCCTTCAGTACGCGGCGGATGTCCTCCATTTCAGAGGGCATCGCACCGATGATTCCGATTGTATTCATGAATTTCTGATTCCTTTCTGTCAGCGCTGAGATCAGCCGCCGAAATGGCGGTTCAGCAGGTCGTGCTTGAGATTCCACAGCGGCTCGGATAAGTCTACATAGTAGGTGTGCGGGTTTTCAAATCGCTTGACCTCGTCCCAGATCTTCCCCAGCTCCTGCGCGCAGTAGTCGCGGATCTCGGTCGGGGTGGGGGACTGATAGACACAGCGTCCCTGTTCAAACACAGGCACCTGGAGCTTTTTCGCGATAAAGTTGGTCAGCGTCTTGCGCTTGTAGGTGTAGGACTGGTCGAAGATCGTATACGGCTTGGTGTCGTCGATGACTTCATCCGCAAGCGTCAGAACATCGGCGATCGCCATACCGCTCTCACGGTCAAAGAGCCGCCATACGGTCTTATATCCGGGATTTGTCACCTTCTCGACATTCTCCGAAAGCTTGATCTTCGGCAGAATTTCGCCTTCCTGCTCAATTGCAACGAGCTTGTAGACACCGCCGAACACAGGCTCCGCGCGGGAGGTGATCAGCCGTTCACCTACGCCGTAGCTGGTCAGCTGTGCGCCCTGAACCGCGAGGTCGCGGATGATATATTCGTCGAGCGAGTTGCTCGCGACAATGCCGCAGTCAGGAAATCCTGCGTCGTCGAGCATCTTTCTCGCCTTTTTCGAGAGATAGGCAATATCGCCGCTGTCAATGCGGATGCCCTTGGGGCGATATCCCTGTTCCGCCAGCTCACGGAACACAGTAATTGCATTCGGCACACCCGATTTCAGCACATTGTAGGTGTCCACCAGCAGCGTGCAGGAGTCGGGATAAAGCTTTGCGTACGCGCGGAACGCGTCAATCTCGTTCGGGAAGAGCTGTACCCAGCTGTGCGCCATTGTTCCCAGCGCAGGCACGCCGAATTCACGGTCGGCAATCGCGCAGGCAGTTCCCGCACAGCCGCCGATATATGCGGCGCGCGCGCCGTAGATCGCGCCGTCATAGCCCTGTGCGCGGCGGGAGCCGAATTCCATCACCGCTCTGCCGTCTGCTGCACGGACGATTCTTGCCGCCTTGGTCGCAATCAGACTCTGGTGATTCAGAGAGAGCAGGAGCATCGTTTCAATCAGCTGTGCCTGAATTGCCTCACCGCGGACAGTCATCAGCGGCTCGTGCCCGAACACAGGCGTTCCCTCAGGAATCGCCCAGACGTCACAGGTAAACTGAAAATCGCGCAGATAATCGAGAAACGCCTCCGAGAAGATCCCCTTCGAGCGGAGATATGCAAGATCCTCCTCGGAAAAATGCAGGTTTTTCAGATAGTCGATCGCCTGTTCCAGTCCTGCCAGGATGGCATATCCGCCACCGTCGGGCGGTCTGCGGAAAAACAGGTCGAAGTAGACGATATCTCTGCCGTGTCCTGATTCAAGATAGCCATTCGCCATTGTCAGCTCATAGAAGTCCATCAGCATCGTCAGATTACGTTCCTGCAGCATAAGCTTGTACTCCTCTCAAAATCAACAGATTTCACGAAAAGGACAAGGCGGCAGACATTTCGCCTGCCGCCTTGTCCGGCAATCCCGGAAAATCCGGAAAAGGATCAAAGAGTTACGATTTCGCCCTCCAGATTACGGGGTGCGCCGATCGCATTCGATTCATCAGTATCAATGTGCATTGCTCTTGCAAACTTGTCGGATACACGGACAACAACATCACCGAGGATCGCGCTGCGCTCCGGTGTCTGAACCTTTACCCAGACAATGTCCTTATCCTTGACGTTCAGCTCCTCCGCATCTGCAGGAGTGAGGTGGATGTGACGCTTTGCAACGATTACGCCCTCGCTGATCTCAACCTCGCCCTTCGGGCCAACGATTTTGCAGGCACCGGAAGCAGCAACGTCACCGGACTCACGGATCGGCGCGTCGATGCCGATCGAACGTGCGTCGGTTGCAGAAAGCTCAACCTGGGTTGCCGGACGAACCGGACCGAGGATGGAAACGTTCGGGAGCTCCTTCTTCGGGCCGACGATGGTTACGCGTTCTTCACAAGCGTACTGTCCCGGCTGGGAGAGATCCTTTTTATGGGTCAGGGTCGCGCCTGCGCCGAACAGGACCTCAAGCGCCTCCTGGGAAACGTGTACGTGACGTGCGGAAGTTTCAACAATAAATTTCTGAGACATGATTTTTGTCCTCCTGTAACAGTAATTAGTTTCTTCTATTTTACTACGTTTTTTCCAAAAGGTCAAGCATTTTTTCGTTCGTTTTCTAAAAAGCATAAGCGGACACAAAAACGGATATGATAGAAGAAACGATTTTTCTAACGAAAGGAGTCAGACAAATGACCTATTCATTCTCAATTTATCCCGCACGGGAAGAACTGCTCCGCCTGTTCCGGGCAGTCGGCTGGGAATCCGCCAACTATCCGCAGTCGCTCTCTAAGGCGGTATCCTGCTCGGAGACCGTGCTGACCGCCTGGGAGGATAATCGCCTGTGCGGTCTGATGACTGCCGTATCCGACGGCGCGATGAACGTGTTCTTTCCCTATCTCGCCGTACATCCCGATTCACAGGGCAAGGGCGTGGGCAAAGAGATGGTGGCGCGGATGCTGCAGAAATATGGGGACGTTTACCGCAAGATCCTCGTGTGCAACGAGGACAAAACCGCGTTTTATGAAAAATGCGGGCTGCGGTATGAACCGGATCAGCGTCCGATGTTTCTGGTGGATTCATATTTTGCGGCACAGTAGCATTTTTCCCCGTTCCGCATAAGATAAACCACAAAACAATGAGGGAGGTTCCTATTTTTATGCGGCAGGCTTATTTTCTGGGCGGTACCACCGCCGACGGATTCCGTTCGCGCTTTTTCGACCGCTTGTCCGAACCCGGTATGTATTCATTCATCCTCAAAGGCGGACCCGGCACAGGAAAATCCACCCTGATGCGGCGGATCGCTGAAGCATTCGGGGACGAAACGGTTTCGCTCTATCACTGTGCATCAGACGCCTCCTCGCTCGACGCTGTTGTGCTGGAGGATCGGCACATTCTCGTGGCTGACGGCACTGCACCGCACGTGATGGAAGTCGCACAGCCGATGCTCACGGGCGAGATCGTCAACCTCGGCGCCCTGCTCAACGGTGAACAGCTGCGCGGCAATCAAAGCGAGATCGCTGCACTTTTTGCAGAAAACGCGCGCCTGCACAAGCGTGCAAGACAATATGCACAGGCTGTCACCTCGCTGCACGATGACATCCGCACAGCGGCACAGAATGCCCTGCTGTGTGAAAAGCTGACTGCATTCAGCGGAAGAATGCTCCGCCGGCTTCTGCCGCGTGCAAACGGGAAGGCGGGAACGCTTTCCTTCCACCAGCTTTCCGCGCTGACAGCTGATGGATATATCACCCACGCGCTCCCCGGTGATTATCATATCGTCCTGCTGAAGGATCCATACTTTGCAGGAAGCGACCATCTGCTGCATCTGTTCGCACAGGGCGCGGTCATGCGTGGTCTGAACTGCTTGGTCAGCGAGAATTATCTGTTCGGCGAGCCGCAGTATGAGCACCTGATCCTGCCCGAGTGCAAGATCGCTCTGCTGACCGAAAGCACCTGCACCACGCCTGCAGGCGAATTTGCACAGGTGCTGAACTTCCGCAGATTCTACGACAAGGCGGAGCTTGCAAAGCGCAGACAGCGGACTGCGTTCGGACAAAAAGCAAGCCGCTCCCTGCTGGAGGAAGCGGCTGAATCTATCCGATCTGCACTCAGTGTGCATGATGATCTGGAAGCGTATTATATTGACGCGCTGGATTTCGCAGGCGCAGATCATGCGGCTGAGCAGATTCTTGCACGGATCAAAGCACGCAGCAAGGCTTAGCCGCCGAGTCGGAGCATCTCGTCGATTGCATGACGCGCGCCCTGCTCCTGAGCACGAAGGGTGATCTCCTCCGCGGTGCCGTCTGCAATTGCCTGTGCCATATTGTAGACATCAGCAAGGGTGGTCAGACGCATATCCGCGCAGAACAGCTTCTTGGAAAGCAGATAGAACCGTTTGTCGGGACAGTCATACTGCAGTGCCGTCACGATATTCTGCTCGGTGCCGATGATAAATTCGGTCTTTTCCGACTTTCTCGCATATTCCAGAATCGCAGAGGTCGCGCCGACAAAATCAGCATTCTGTGTGACCTCGGGTCTGCATTCGGGATGCACCAGTACCTCCGCCTGCGGATGCAGCTGTTTTGCGTGCGCCAGCTCCTCACCTGTGACTGCCGCATGAACAGGACATCCGCCCTGCAGCAGATGAATCTTCTTCTCCGGCACAAGGCGGCGGACATAGTCGCCGAGATTGCGGTCGGGAATGAAGAGAATCTCCTCTGCATCCAGCGCACGGACGATTCTGTCGGCGGACGAGGAGGTCACGCAGACGTCGCAGACCGCCTTGAGTGCGGCGGTGGTATTGATATACGCGACGACAGCACAGCCCGGGTGCTTCGCCTTTTCGCGGAGGATCTCTTCGGGCGTGAACTGCTCCGCCATCGGGCAGGTCGCTTCCTCCGCAGAGAGATATACCTGTTTCTCAGGTGCTAAGAGCTTCGCGGTTTCCGCCATAAACCGAACGCCGCAAAGCAGGATCTTGTCGCCCTCGCAGTCGCGTGCGGTCTTGCTCAGCTGAAAGCTGTCACCCACCGCGTCGGCAATCTCGATGATCTCATGCGCCTGATAGCTGTGCGCGAGAATTTTCAGTCCCGTCTGCTGCTTCAGCGCGAGGATCTTCTGCTGCAATTCATATGTCTGCATATTTCAGCACTTCTTTCTTGTTATGATTTGGTTGTATCCAGTTCGACCTCAATCAGATCCCCGTCGTCGGGATATCGCGTTCCCGGCGGGAGATAGCTTTCGCTCCCGATCGGGAGCTTCTTTTTTTCCAGCGTTTCCTCTACGCTCTCCTTGATCATGGTGTATACAAGCGCAAACAGCGGAACGAATACGACCATGCCGATAAATCCGAACAGACCGCCGCCGAGGAATACGGAGAACATAATCCAGAACGGGGAAAGTCCGAGGGTATCGCCGAGGATCTTCGGTCCGAGAATGTTGCCGTCAAACTGCTGGAGCGCGAGAATGAAGATTGCAAAGGGAATCGTCTTTTCAGGCTGGGAAAGAAGGATCAGCAGTCCGCTCGGAATTGCACCGATGAACGGACCGAAGAACGGGATCATGTTGGTGATGCCGACGATTACGGAAATCAGTACGACATAGGGCGCTTTCATAATCGTCAGACCAATGAAGCAGAGCATACCGATAATCAGGGAATCCAGCGCCTTGCCGGACAGAAACTGCATAAAGGTGCTGTTTGCCTTGTTCGCCACACGGAACAGCTGTTCGCACCGCTTGCGCGCCAGGATCGCATGAAACAGCTTCTTTGCCTGTGCCAGAAATTTCTCCTTGCTGTAAAGCAGATAAACCGAAACGATGATACCCAGACAGAAATCCTTCAGGCCGATGATGAATGCCAGCGCACTGCTGGTGACGTTGGCGAGCAATCCGTCTTTATCCAGCAGACTGTCTACCTTGGGACGGAACTCCTCCGCCGCACTCAGCACCGATTCTTCGATCGACGCAAAGGCTGACGAAAGCATATCGCCCGCTTCGGGATTCTTCTCGATATATCCTGTGAACGTATCCGTCAGATAGGTCTGGAGATTGGAAAAATAGTCAGGAAGATAGAAGAAAATGTTCTTGATACTTCCCATAATCTCCGGAATGACCGCGTAGATGATACCGACAATCACAACAAGCATCAGACTGACGCAGACAAAAATGCCTACCACGCGATCCAGACGCGGATGCGGTTTTTTTCGTCCGGTCAGCTTGGAAAAATGCTTCTCAAAGAAAGACAGGAGCGGACAGAGCAGATAGGCAATCACCATGCCCCAGATGACAGGTGCCAGCACACTGAAGATCTTTTCGATGTGCGCCCAGTACACACTGCTTTTGAGCAAAAGCGTTGAAATCAGCAATGCCAGTGTAAAAACAATCAGCACATATGCGGATATGGTATTGTACTTCGTGTTGAAGCGGATTTTCATCCGTTTTTCCCCTCCTCGAAATTGTAATCATTTTCAGTATAGCACATTTTTTCGCAAAATGGAAGAGGACGGTGAAAAATTTCAGCGTCCAGCCAGAAGTTTCCGCCGACTGTTTTTGATTACAGCACGCCGCTTTGCTTCATACTAGAATCAGGAAGAAGAAAGGGCGGATAAAACGAATGGCATATCAGAAGGTAGTGATTTCAGGGATTGACACCTCCAAGCTGGAGGTGCTCCGCGAAGAGGAAAAAATGGCGCTGCTCCGTGAGATTCAGGAAACGGGGAGCAAGGAAGCGCGTGACCGCCTGATCAACGGCAATCTGCGGCTGGTGCTGAGCGTGATCCAGCGCTTCACCGGACGCGGGGAGGATGTGGACGACCTGTTTCAGATCGGCGTCATCGGTCTGATCAAGGCGATCAACAACTTTGATCTGACAAAAGAGGTGCGCTTTTCGACCTACTGCGTACCGATGATCAGCGGCGAACTGCGGAGATTTCTGCGCGACTACAACCATATCAAGGTCAGCCGCACGCTCCGCGATCTCGCCTACCGCGCGATGCAGGCAAAGGAACGTCTGACTGCCGATCTGCAGCGGGATCCGACCATCGACGAGATCGCAAAAGAGATCGACGCGAAGCGAAGCGACGTTGTACTCGCGCTGGAGAGTGTATCTGATCCCGTTTCGCTCTACGAGCCGGTCTATTCTGAGTCGGGCGACACGCTCTATGTGCTGGATCAGGTCAAAGACAAAAACGGCATCGACGACTGGCTGGATGAGCTTGTACTGCGCGACGCGATGAAATCGCTGGGCGAGCGCGAAAAGAGCATTCTCTACCTCCGGTTTTTCCGTGGAAAGACACAGGTTGAGGTCGCGAAGGAGATCGGAATCTCTCAGGCGCAGGTTTCCCGTCTGGAAAAAGGTGCGCTGCAGCGCATCAAGGGTGATTTATAATTAAGAAAAGCCGCTTTGCGAAACACGCAAGGCGGCTTTGAGTTTATGCAGATTTATTTCTGCTGCTGTTCCTTGAGCAGATCGCGGATCTCCATCAGGAGCTCTTCCTGCTTGGTGGGCTTAGCTGCAACAGGCTTCTTCTTTACAAAGATGTTTACAACCTTTACGATTGCAAATACGCACAGTGCAGTGAGCAGGAATACGATGATTGCCTGGATAAAGGAACCGATAGCAATGAAGGGATGATCGCCCCACGGAATGGTGATGCCGAGGGTGTGGAAGTTCAGACCAATCATCAGAGTGCCGATGATCGGCATGAGAATGTCATCAACAAGCGCGTTTACAATGGAGGTGAATGCGCCGCCGACGATCACACCGACTGCCATATCGAGCACGTTGCCGCGCGCGATGAAAGTCTTGAATTCATCTGCAAGAGATTTTGCGGGATTCTCCTTTGCGGGCTGCGGAGCAGGTGCCGGCTGAGGAGCAGGTGCAGGCTGCTGAACAGGAGCCTGGGTTGTCTGATCTGCCATTTTTGGTAGTCCTCCTTCAAATTCTGTGTTATACTAAGTATAGCACAGAATCCGACAAAATGCACCAAAAAACTTTGACAATGTTTCTTTTCAACAACATTCCAGATTTGGTATTTCTAACGAAACAGGTGCGGAGCGTCGTCTGCGAAAGCAGTCAGGAACCGGAAGAGAATCAATCTCATCCAGCTGCTTCGGCTGTGCCTTTGGGAGCGCTTCAACCGGACGGATGTCGTCGGACATCGTGACCGCAGGAGCGGTTTTCCCGCTGCTGACATTAGACTGGTCGCAGCCGACCGCTTCCGCCATGCCGATTGCAGACTTCACCGGAACGTGTGCAGCTTGTGTGCGTGCAGGATCCGGCGCGGCTTCATACATACCGACTGTTGCGGCGCGGCGGTTCTGCACTGTATTGGTCATATCCACCCCGAATTCGGCGGCGGATTTCATATAACGCTGGTGCAGGGGCTTTTGCAGATTTGCATCGGCAAGATCGCCAAGATCAACGTCCGACACAGAGAGGTCGTTCATCTTCGCGGTCCTGCGTATGGGCCGCGACGGACCGAAGAAATCCTCGGCAGTAACAGGCTTCTTGATCGGGGAGGGCGCGGGGAGCGCCTCCGTCACGGGTGCAGATACAGCCTGTTCAGTTTCTGCCGCGGATTTCAGATCCGCGCCGCACAGCACGCAGAAATTACGTTTTTGCAGATATGTTTCGCCGCAAATCGGACATTTCATCCCACACGCCTCCTTTCTCATGAATAACCTTGTATTAACTATACCACATATATACAGGGAATGCAATAGATTTCAAACAATTTTATCAGTAATTCTATATTGTTATTGAAAAAATTGCACACATTGCACAAATTATCAAATAGCACTGCCATTTTCTTCGGATTTGTGGTATAATAGAGAATAATAATGCCTGATAGAAACACAGAATCTGGAAAGGAGCAGGTATTTTATATGGATTTCTATACCGGAACACAGCCCGATGAATTGCGAAAATCCCCCAAGGGCATCATCGCCGGTACGCTGGCCGTTTTACTGTTGCTTGGCGCTGCCGGATTTACCGCACGTGTTGTCAAGGATTTCACCCCGATTGAAAGTGAGTTTTCCGCTGCCGAAAGCACGGTTGTCCCGCTGATTTCTGAGCCGGAACCAACTTCTGAGCCTGACGATATCTACATCACCGAAACAATTCAGAACACCCTGCTGCGGCGTGGTTCTATGATCCTCGTCAACAACGCTTATGGATACGAGGAGTTTGAAGAAGACCTCGTCAGCGTATATGAGAATAAAAACGAGTTTTACTACGTCAGTTCGATCGATCTGCTCATGCGCAAGGACGCTGTTGAGGCGATGAATGAAATGATGGCTGCCTTCCATGACGAAACTGGTCTGAAAAATGTTCAGATTGTCAGCGGATATCGCACGAAGGAGCATCAGCAGGAACTATATAAGGCGGATGAAGGCGAAGAAGGATCAAAGACTGTTGCAAAGCCCGGTCACAGTGAACATCAGACCGGACTGGCCTGCGACTTCAATCTGTTCTTCGGTGATTATTCGGATGATTTCGACGGAACAGGGGATTACACTTGGTTCGCAGAAAACTGTGCAGAATTCGGCTTTATTCTCCGCTATCCTGAGGACAAGATTGAAACAACCGAGATTGCCTATGAGCCCTGGCATTTCCGTTATGTCGGTGAACCGCACGCATCAGAAATGACAAGCCGCGGACTTTGTCTGGAAGAATATATCGAGCTGCTCAGCGCCTACACCTACGATGGGGAGCATCTTGAGATTACCGGACTGGATGGACAGAAATATGAGATCTACACCTTCCCGGCGGACATTCTTTCTGATACCACAACGGTTCCTGTTCCTGCGGATCAGGGATATACCATCCATGGCAACAACATCGACCGTTATATTGTAACAGTTGCAATCGGCACATCCCCAACAACCACGACGCTTCCGGCTGAAACAACAACGGGATCTACGGAAACAACGACTACGGAACCTGAAGAAACCACAACGGATGAAGAAACTGAAAACGAAGAATAAGAAAAAGCGCTGTATCTAATGATACAGCGCTTTTTTGTGCACGAAGAAAGAAAGGACACCGAAGTGTCCTTTCTTAATTTGAGTTAGTTCAGCTCCTGGTGTGCCTCATCATACGGGAAGATTTCAAATCCGATGATGTCGAGCCAAGAAGGCTCCTGACCGATGAGCACGATTGCGTAGTACTTCAGGATGTAAACTGCATCGTCAGCATCGAGGCTGTCGTTGGAGTCAACATCACCGACGTAGAATGCAAGGCCATCCTTACCGTCGAGCTCAGGATCCTCGTTGAGCTGGTACTCTCTGCCGAGCAGGCTCTCTGCATAGTACTTCAGGTTCAGTACCGCGTCGTCTGCGTCAACAACTTCGTTGAGGTTGGTGTCGCCCTTCAGACCGATATAAACGTAGAATGTACCAACAGACTGTGCCGGATCAAGCGCCTCATAGGTTGCACAGGTTTCTTCATCAAGATATACGTTGATGTAGTACTTGTGTGTGCCCGGAACGTAGGTATCCTTAGGAGTGTAATGCTCAAGTACGCACTTGTCAGTGAGGTCGATTACGGTCGGCTCTACAGCAGTAAAGTCAGCCTCTTCGCCGTCAGTGATGGTAGCAGAGTAAACATAAAGGATTACTTCCATACCGTCAACTACGTACTCGTTCGGGTCGTGAGACCAGTAGCACTGCTTCTGCGGCTCTGCATAGGATACAGATACGCTGGTTACAACAGTGGTGGTAGTCTCACCCGGCTCAGTAGTAGTTGTCTCAGCCGGAGTAGTTGTAGTCTCGCCAACAACGATGATGCTACCGTCGATGGTTACAACAGTCAGCGGGTTACCGTTGGTGTCGGTTGCCTCAACCTCAGAGAAGTTAACCGGATATACATCACCGGTAACAGCGTCTTCCGGAATGGTGAAGGATACAGTAAACATGACTGCATCATTCGCAGCAATCTGGTTCTCGCCGTCAGCAGTGGAGAATGTCCAGTAGAAATCTTCTTCGTTCCAAACCATATCGCCGGTGTAAGCGTCGCCGTTGGTCTGACCTGCATAAGCTACTCTTTCGTCAGCAGTCATGCCGATTACGATACCAGCAGTACCTGCATCGCCCAGAACGTGAACAGGAACCTGAACGGTTTCGCCTGCGTTGCCGCGTACAGTGTCAATCTTGTAGACAACAGTACCAGGCTCTACAACGATCGTGGTAGTGGTTGTGGTCTCAGACTCAGTAGTGGTAGTCTCAGACTCAGTGGTGGTAGTAGTGGTTGTGGTCTCAGACTCAGTGGTGGTAGTCTCAGACTCAGTGGTGGTAGTCTCAGACTCAGTAGTGGTGGTCTCAGACTCAGTAGTGGTAGTCTCAGACTCAGTGGTTGTGGTCTCAGACTCAGTGGTAGTAGTCTCAGACTCAGTTGTAGTAGTCTCAGACTCAGTAGTTGTGGTCTCAGTCTCAGTTGTAGTAGTCTCAGACTCGGTAGTGGTCGTCTCAGCCGGAGTAGTAGTAGTCTCCGCGGTGATATAGATCATACCATCGATGGTGGTCACGCCAACAGGAGTGCCATTTGTATCGATTGCCTCAGCTACAACAAATGTGATCGGATACTCGTCGCCAACTGTTGCGTCTTCCGGAACTGTGAAGGAAACAGTGAACATAGTTGCACCGTTTGCTGCAGCCTGGTTGCCGCCGTCTTCAGTAGCGAATACCCAGTAGAGATCATCAGCATTCCAAACAACTTCGCCGGTATAAGCGTCGCCGTTTGCCTGATCTGCATAGGTCAGTCTGGAATCAGCGGTCAGGCCGATTACGATACCTGCAGTATCAGCAGTACCCAGTACATAAACCGGAACCGGAACAGTCGCACCTGCAGCGCCTGCAACAGTATCAACTCTGTATACAACGTTGCCGGGCTCTACAACGATTGTAGTTGTAGTGGTGGTCGTGGTGGGCTCAGTCTCAGTAGTGGTAGTAGTAGTGGTGGTTGTTGTGGTGGTTGTACCCTCTGTGGTAGTGGTGGTTTCCTCAGTGATGTAGATCATACCGTTGTTAGTAACAACAGTCAGATCCTGACCAAGGGTGTCCACTGCCTCAGCGATCAGGAAATCGATCGGGAACTCATCGCCAACGGTAGCATCCTCAGGTACTGTGAAGGAAATTGTAAACATTACAGATTCACTTGCAGCAGTCTGGTCGCTGCCATCAGTAGTAGCGAATACCCAGTAGAGATCCTTTTCGTTCCATACAACATCGCCGGTGTATGCACCGCCGTTGTTGTTTGCATCTGCATAAGTCAGTCTGTTATCAGCAGTCAGACCAATTACGATGCCGGAAACGCCAGCCTCACCGATTACATAAACCGGAACCTCAACAGTCGCACCTGCAGCACCTGCAACAGTATCTACCTCGAAGATAATGGATCCGGGCAGAAGGGTTGTGGTAGTGGTGGTCTCTTCAGGCTCAGTAGTGGTTTCCTCAGTGGTAGTGGTGGTGGTTTCCTCAGTAGTGGTAGTAGTAGTTTCCTCAGTGGTGGTAGTGGTCTCATCAGGGATGTAGATCATACCATTTACAGTAGTAACGGTCAGGTCGGTACCGAAGGTATCAACTGCCTCTGCTACTGCGAATTCGATCGGGAACTCGTCGCCGGGCTGTGCGTCATCCGGAACGGTGAAGGTGACGTTGAACATTACAGCGTCATCATCAGCCTTCTGGTTAGCGCCGTCTTCGGTAGCGAATACCCAGTAGAGATCGTTTTCATTCCATACAACATCGCCGGTGTATGCTGCGCCGTCGGACTCACCCTTGAGAGTCAGTCTGGAGTCAGCAGTCAGACCGATGATGATGCCGGAAGTGCCGGTGTCGCCGGTTACATAAACCGGAACGGTTACATCAGCGCCAGCTGCGCCCTCAACAGTATCAACTGTGTAGGTTACAGAACCAGCGGGATCAGTTACGATTGCATCAGGGATCACAATCTTGCCGTTTACAGTAGTAACGGTCAAGTCAGTACCGAAGGTATCAACAGCCTCTGCTACTGCAAACTCGATCGGGAACTCGTCGCCGGGCTGTGCGTCATCCGGAACGGTGAAGGTAACGTTGAACATTACAGCGTCATCATCAGCCTTCTGGTTAGCGCCGTCTTCGGTAGCGAATACCCAGTAGAGATCGTCTTCGTTCCATACAACATCGCCGGTGTATGCTGCGCCGTCGGACTCACCCTTGAGAGTCAGTCTGGAGTCAGCAGTCAGGCCGATGATGATGCCGGAAGTACCGGTGTCGCCGGTTACATAAACCGGAACAGTTACATCCTGACCAGCCTCACCCTCAACGGTATCAACCGTGTAGGTTACAGAACCAGCAGGATCAGTTACGATTGCATCAGGGATCACAATCTTGCCGTTTACAGTAGTAACATTCAGCGGAGTACCGATGGTATCAACTGCCTCTGCTACTGCAAACTCGATCGGGAACTCGTCGCCGGGCTGTGCGTCATCCGGAACGGTGAAGGTGACGTTGAACATTACAGCGTCATCTGCAGCCTTCTGGTTTGCACCGTCTTCGGTAGCGAATACCCAGTAGAGATCGTCTTCGTTCCATACAGTATCGCCGGTATATGCGTTGCCGTCAGACTCGCCAGCAAGGGTAAGTCCTTCGTGAGCAGTCAGACCGACAATGATTCCGGCAGTACCGGTATCACCGGTAACATAAACCGGAACGGTTACATCCTGGCCAGCCTCGCCCTCAACGGTATCAACCGTGTAGGTTACGGAGCCATCGCCATCAGGAATGTAAATCATACCTGCAACGGTATCAACCTCAAGGAGTGTGCCGTTGGTATCAACTACCTCGTCCACATTCAGAGAGATCGGGAATTCGTCGCCTGCCTGTGCATTCTCAGGAACCTTGAAGTCAACGGTGAACATCACTGCGCCGTCAGCAGCAGTCTGCTCCTCGCCCTCGCCGGTAGAGAATACCCAGTAGAGATCCTCAGAATTCCAAACTACATCACCGGTGTATGCATTGCCGTCAGCCTGGCCGGCGTAGGACAATCTGTCATCCGCCTCAAGACTGACTACGATACCGGATGTACCGGTATCGCCGCTTACATATACAGGAACGGAAACGGTTTCACCCGCATTTGCCGCAACCTTGCCAACTTCATAAGAAGTATCAGCAGCGGAAGCAATCAGCATCGGAGCTGCTGCCGCTTGTGCAAAACAGGTTGCAGTCAGTGCAAGTGATGTAAGAGCCGAGAGAATTCTTTTCTTCATCACGTTTCCTTTCTTGACGCGGCCTTTTCAGACCGCGTCAAAGTAACATTAATTCAATTGTGTGCGTACGTCAGTCGTTAAGACTTAAGCCTTGCCCAGTTCGGACTGATTGATCATCTTAGCGAGTAACTGCA
>SVNN01000114.1 GCA_015066905.1 Ruminococcus sp. | reverse complement strand
AGCGGTTGTAGTCGCTGTGGTTGTTTTTGCATCGGTTAATTCTGTGCTTTCCTGACCTTCTGATTTGGTAGCGTCCGGATCAGCATCCTGCTCAGAAACTGTTGTTTGTGCAGCGGTTGTAGTGGTAATTACCGCGGTGGATTGCGTTGTGGTATAGACAGAAAGCGTGCTGTCGTTTGTTGCGGTATCGTCACATGAGGGGCAGAGGAACAGTGTAACGATCATCAAAAGCATAGGGAACAGTCTTTTCATCGTTTTACATCCTTTCATTTTTTCAGTGATCTTACTGATTTCTATTATAACAACAAATGTGAAAAATTGCAAGGGGCGGAATTGTTGTCCGATATCACAAGAAACAATATCAGATTATGAGAAAATTCGGCGCAATCATCGTTGCACTTTCGGAAAAATCGTGTTAAAATTGAGTATTACAGGATAACTTCCATTACGGCACCGTTTGCCGATAAAAACGGAATGTCCGAACGGACGGAAACGGAGTGAAATGAATTACTTCAATCAGGAAGGCGATGCGGTACTGCAGGCGCTTGGCACCGACCGAGAACAGGGTCTGAGTGATTCTGCTGTAGCCGAAAGCCGTGCCAAGCATGGCGCAAACGTAATCGCGGAAGAAAAACAGAAAAGTATTGTACGGGTGTTCTTTGAACAGTTTGCAGATCTGTTGGTTATCATTCTGATCGCCGCTTCTATTATCTCGATGCTGAGCGACAACCTTGAAAGCGCGATCGTCATTCTCGTTGTAATTACTATGAACGCGATCCTCGGAACCGTTCAGCACGTCAAGGCACAGAAGTCTCTCGACAGCCTCAAGGCGATGAGCGCACCGAATGCGCGCGTCATCCGCAACGGTAATCAGGTTGAAATTCCTGCTTCTGAAGTCGTTGTCGGTGATATTCTTCTGATTGAGGCAGGTAATGTTGCTGCTGCGGACGGACGTATTCTGGAGGCAGCTTCTCTGCAGGTGAATGAGAGCGCGCTGACAGGCGAATCTGTCAACGTGATCAAATCTACTGAAAAGCTGGATGCGACAGAGCTTGCACTCGGTGACCGTGTGAATATGCTTTATTCTGGTTCCAATGTTGCAAACGGCCGTGCGGTCGTTGCCGTGACCGGTGTCGGCATGGATACGGAAATCGGAAAGATCGCTTCACTGATGCAGAATGCAAAGAAAAAGAAAACACCGCTGCAGGTGAGCCTGGATCAGTTCAGCAAGGTACTGTCGATCGTAGTCATCGGCATCTGTATTCTCGTGCTACTGCTTTCCTACTTTGTAAACGGCCAGCCGCTGACAGATGCGCTGATGTTTGCTGTTGCGCTCGCAGTTGCGGCAATTCCTGAAGCACTCAGTTCAATTATCACCATCTCGCTTGCGATCGGCACACAGAAAATGTCCAAACAGAAAGCAATCATCAAGGATCTCAAGGCAGTAGAGGGACTCGGCTGTGTGTCTATCATCTGCTCGGACAAGACAGGTACACTGACTCAGAATAAGATGACAGTGCGTGACACCAATACATTTTCTGATGCGGCAGAGCAGGAGCTTCGCATTGCGATGGCACTCTGCAACGATGCTGCACAGGCTGATGATGCCTGGCTGGGTGACCCGACTGAAACTGCGTTTTCTGCTTATCTCGGTGCGGATGAATACAACCGCATCCGCAAGGAAAATCCCCGTCTGGACGAAATTCCGTTCGACAGTGACAGAAAGCTGATGACCACAGTTCACAACTTCCCGGCTGGCAGAACGGCATACACCAAGGGCGCGATCGACGTACTTCTGCCCCGTATGACTACGGTGATGGGGGCTGACGGCATCCGCCCGATCACTGAACAGGATATTGAAGCGATCAAGGCAGCAAACCTGAGCTATTCTGAGAATGGTATGCGCGTGCTGGCATTTGTGAAGAAGATGCTTTCTTCTGATGCACCTGTCACGCTGGATGATGAATCGGATTACACATATATCGGTATTGCAGCTTCTACCGACCCGCCGCGTGAAGAGAGTAAAGCTGCGGTTGCTGACTGTATCAGCGCAGGTATCAAGCCGATCATGATCACGGGAGATCATAAGCTGACCGCTGTTGCAATTGCAAAAGAAATCGGTATTTTCCATGCAGGTGACCAGTGCCTCGACGGAACGGAGCTTGACGCGATTTCTGACGAAGAGTTGTCTGCAAAGCTGGAGCAGATTTCTGTTTATGCCCGTGTTTCTCCGGTGCACAAGATCCGTATTGTAGATCTGTGGCAGCAGAAGGGCAAAGTCGTTGCTATGACGGGTGACGGCGTTAATGACGCACCTGCACTCAAGAAGGCGGATATCGGTGTTGCTATGGGTATCACGGGAACTGAAGTTTCCAAGGACGCAGCTTCCATGATCCTTGCGGATGATAACTTTGCGACCATTGTTAAGGCTGTTGCAAACGGCAGATGCATTTACAGCAACATCAAGAATGCAATCAAATTCCTGCTGGCAGGCAATACCGCCGCGATCATCGTTGTACTGCTTACCACACTTTTTGATCTTCCCCTTCCGTTTACACCTGTTCACCTGCTCTTTATCAACCTGCTCACAGACTCGCTTCCGGCGCTTGCGCTCTGTATGGAGCCGATGCAGCCCGGCGTTATGAACGAAAAGCCGCGTCCTGCAGGGGAGTCGATTCTCAACAAGGAAACCGGTGTATATATCATCGTTCACAGCGTGATCATTGCAGCTTGTGTTATGGTTGCATTCCTCATTGGTGCAGAGCAGTCTGATATGATGGCAAGCACAATGGCATTTGCAACGCTTTGTCTGGCGCGTCTGTTTGAAGGCTTTGACAGCCGCGGAAAATATTCGCTCTTCCGTCTTGGATTCACCTCGAATCTCTACTCTGCAGGTGCCTTTGCAGTCGGCGCGATCTTCCTCGCGTGCGCACTGTTCATCACACCGCTGCATGGCTTTATGAGCGTAAGCGACGCATTTGCAGCATCTGATGCACTTTATATTCTTGGTCTTGCAGTGATCCCGTTTGCTTTCACTCAGATCTGCCGTGCGATCCGTGAAGCAATTGTAAAATAAGATTTGATTCAGTACCCGATGTATTCTCTGAAAATATGTCGGGTACTATTGTTGAATTACGTATTTTTTTGTTGCAATCTACGAAATAATAGGCGCAATGAACGGAAAATCTTGCATTTATGGTAGTTTTGTGTTATCCTTAATTTATCTTAATGTAAACGAATCACGCTGTCTGCATAAATTAACAGAGGGCACATTCATATTCGGAGGGTTATTTGATGATTGAGGTTTCTAAGAACGGAACAAAGATTACGATTCTCGGTGCAGGTAATGTCGGCGCTTCCTGTGCATATACATTTGCTGCTGTCGGCACCTGTTCAGAGATCGTGCTTGTTGATATCAATAAAGAGAAGGCACAGGGCGAGGCTATGGATATCCGCCAGGGCATTCCGTTCTGCCATCCGGTTGATATCTATGCAGGTGACTATGAGGACGCTGTCGGTTCCGATATTGTCATTGTAACGCTCGGTCTTGCAAGAAAGCCCGGTCAGACGCGCCTGGATCTTGCTCAGGCGAATGTTGATATCATTAAAGAAGTAATGCCGCGCATTGCAAAGGTTGCACCGAACAGCATCTATATCGTTGTCAGCAACCCGGTTGATATTCTGACCTATGCAATTCTCAAATGCACCAATCTGTCCCCGAATCAGGTCATCGGTTCGGGAACAATGCTCGACACTTCCCGTCTGCGTTCCTGTCTGGCTGATCACGTACATCTCAGCGCACAGAGCGTGCACGCATATGTATTCGGCGAGCACGGCGACACCTCGATGATCCCGTGGTCTCTGACCAACATTGCAGGTATGCAGATGCAGGAATACTGCACCAATATCTGTCTGCACCACAACCGCTGCGGAAAGACTGAAATTGAAGACATTGAGCGTGATGTCCGCACTGCAGGAGCAGAAGTCATCAAGCGCAAGGGCGCAACCTTCTATGCAATTGCGCTTTCTGTCAATAAGATCTGTGACGTAATTTTACGTGATGCTCAGAATATTCTCACTGTTTCTACACTGGTGAACGGACGCTACGGCATCCATGATGTCTGCCTCAGTCTGCCTTGTGTCATCGGCGGACACGGTGTTGAACGTGAGCTGACCCCGCCGCTTCTGCCTGAGGAGCTCGAACAGCTGCAGGCGAGTGCGAATGCACTCCGTGAAGTCATTGACGGACTTGAATTCTAATTATAGATATTTTGAAAGGTAGGAATGGATTATGAAAGCATCTATTTTTAAGCGTATTCTGACAGGTATGGTTGCAGGCTCTCTGCTGCTTGTGTCCTTTGGCTGTGATTCTAAAGAGAACACCTCCAGCACGGCAGGTGAGGACACTTCTCTCCAGAAGGTGCTCGACAGCGGCAAGCTGATTCTTGGTCTGGATGCAACCTTCAAGCCGATGGGCTATACCGATGAAAACGACCAGATTGTCGGCTTTGATATCGACGTTGCAGAGGAAGTCTGCAAGCGCATGAAGGTTGAACTGGTGAAGCAGCCCATCAACTGGGAGACCAAGGAAGAGGATCTCAAGGTTGGCAGAATCGATTGCATCTGGAACGGTATGTCCGTGAATCCGTCCCGTGCAGAAGAGATGAATCTTTCTGAGCCGTATATGTGCAATGAGATGGTATTTGTCGTTCCTGCAAGCAGCGAGGCAAAGTCGATGAATGACCTCAAGGACAAGGTGATCGGTGTACAGAACGGTTCTACCGCACAGGATATCCTCAAGGCTTCTGAGATCGGTACGACTATCACCGAGCAGGCGATGGCTACCAACATCGAAGCGCTGCAGCAGATGGAACTCGGTCTGGTAGACGTAGTATTCCTGGATTCCGTTGTTGCAAACTATGAGATCACTTCTGCTGGCAAGGATTATGTCGTTCTGCCTGACGGACTGGAAGAAGAGGAATATGCAATCGGCTTCCGTAAAAACGATCAGAAGCTCCGCGATGAAGTACAGAAGATCCTGAGCGAAATGAAGAAGGACGGCACCCTCGGTGAGATTTCCACCAAGTGGTTCGGTTCTGATGTTACCACTGTGAAATAAACGAAGAAATCAAATGAAAAAGCGCGAAAGGTATTGCCTTTTGCGCTTTTTTTGTGTATAATAGACATTGACTGAATCGCGCTTTCCTCCATCAGCGCGTGAATCTATCAAAATGTGAGGTGCAGACATGACTGCTCAGGAAATACAGAAGGTATTTTTCATTCTGTTGGAATATCTTGTTCCAACGCTGAAAGTATTCGGCTTTACGCTGCTGTTCTCCATTCCGCTCGGCATGGTCGTAGCGCTTTTGAAAATGTGTAAATTCAAGCCCGTTTCATGGCTGACAAATGTGTACATACTCATCATGCGCGGAACACCGCTGATGTTGCAGGTGATCGTTGCATATTACGCAATCCCGATGCTTCGCATGAATGAGAATCTGCCCGGCGCGGTTTCCGGCTTGCTGGAGAAAATCAACATCCAGGGCGATGGGTTTATGTTCAAGGCTGTTCTGTTTGCGTTCGTGATGAACTATGCCGCCTATTTTGCAGAAATCTTCCGAGGCGGAATCGAATCCATCCCAAAGGGGCAGTATGAAGCTGCCGCTGCACTCAGCTTTACGAAAACACAGACCTTTTTCCGTATTGTATTACCACAGGTAGTCAAGCGCGTTGTACCGGCAAGCTCGAATGAGATCATCACCCTTGTGAAGGATACATCGCTGGCAAATGTCGTTGCCTATGCAGAGATCACACTGAAGGCGAAGCAGCAGATGCAGAATTACAGCTCGCTCATGCCGCTCTTTATTGCAGGCGGATTCTATTTCGTACTTGCAATGATTCTTACTGTGGCAACTTCACTGATTGAGAAGAAATTGAACTACTACAAATAAGGGGAGGTGTCCGTTTTGGCAATGCTCGAAGTAAAGAATCTGTCCAAACATTTCGGACAGCTCCATGTACTGAAGGATATTTCTTTCACTGTGGAAAAAGGAAATGTGGTTGCAATCATCGGTCCGTCCGGCAGCGGAAAATCCACGCTTTTGCGTTGTATCAACCAGTTGGAGAAGGCAAGCGGCGGTACAATTTCTGTCTGTGGGCTGGA
>SVNN01000113.1 GCA_015066905.1 Ruminococcus sp. | reverse complement strand
TCCTTCTATCATCTGCAAATGGGCATACTCATAACTATATATCATACAGTATACACCATCCTGCACGATTTTTCAAGTGATTTCTGTGAAAATTCTGAAAAATTCGTCGTTTTCGACACATGAAATATCTCCCTCCGTTTCCAGCGGAGCAGAAAACCGCGCAGCAGCGCGATTTGCGCCATTTTTTCTGTAAATGTTTTATGGGCGCAATCCGCAATTTTTGTGCAATATTGCTCTATCACAAAATAGCGTCTGTCATTTTGTACAAAAAACCAAGCTGCAAAAAGAAATTATCTATTGACTTTTGTTCTGAAATCCGCTAAAATAATAGATATAATCCCGACATTTACAGAAAGGAGAGCGGCACGTCCGTAACCGACAGAAATGGCACGCGTTAAAATTGCAAAACCGATCATGGATAAAGATACGATTGCCCGGAAAGTCCTTCGGCTTGCGGCACTGCTGGTTCTTTTTCTGATCCTGGCGATCGCGTTTCTCCTGCGTATGCAGTACATCATCATGTTCGGTCAGCAGACCGAGGAAACCATACAGCAGCAGGCGCTGATCCTCAGTCAGGCGCTCTCAGAGGAAGATTTTTCAGATACAGAACAGCTGCGGACGCTTTGTGCAAGCTCCAACGCCGACACGATCCTTCTGCTCGCGCCTGATACCGAAGAAGGCATATGCGTGATCAACTGTCTCGGCAGCGGCTCTTCTTATGATTCCGACCTGCTGGACGCGGCTGTCTGCGGCAAGCCCAGCTTTACCCGCAGCTATAAACTCGGCTTTGGCGTCTTCACCTACGTCAATGCCGAACATTATCAGCCGGTCGTCAGCAGCAGCGGCAAGGTCCGCGCTGTACTGATGCTTCGCTGCAGCGCCTACTGTCCGCTGCTGAGTCATACCTCGCGGCACGTTCTGATCTTCCTGCTGGCGTTCCTGATCATCACGCTGGTTCTGCTCCGCTATCACACCAGCATCCGCCGCGTATTTGTAACGCCGCTGGAGAATGTCAAGGAAAAGGCGTGTGATCTCACCAAGGGCAACGAAGCCTTTGACTTCATGGACAAAACCGGAAATGAGCTGGAGATCATCTATCAGGCGTTTGAAATTCTCCGCGACCGCCAGCAGCGGCTGGATGAGAGTCTGGACTACGCAAGAGAAATCCAGAGCCGTATCCTGCCAAAACAGCAGGAGCTTGCTGAAACATTTGCCGACTATCACTTCTACTACAAGCCGCTCGCGCTGGTTTCGGGCGACTTCTACTGGCTTCATCAGTTCGCATGCGGCACAGTGCTTGTTATGGGTGACTGTACCGGACACGGCATCCCCGGTGCGCTGATGACAATGATGGTCACCTCAATTCTCGACGGCATTATTGACGAAACCAATTGTCAGGACACCAAAAATATCGTTTTCAAGCTCGACCGCCAGCTTTCCTCGATCCTCAACGGAAACAAGCGCGAGGGCGACGCATACATCAAACACGGTCTGGACCTGATCGTCCTCTTCATTGACCGTCAGCACAAGACCATCAAACTTTCGTCCGCCAATATGAACCTGTTCCTTGTCAAGCCGCTCAACAGCGTCGAAGTGATCCGCGGACAGCGCCTGTATATCGGCGACGGAAAGATCGCAGACAAGAGCAAGGTCAGGTCGGTCTATCTGAAATATTCCTCCAAGTGCTGCTACTATATGGCAACGGACGGAATCTTCGAGCAGATCGGCGGAAAAAAGCATCTCCCCTACGGATACAGCCGTTTTAAAAACCTGATCTTCGAGCATTCCGCACAAGGCACCAAGGCGGCGGTCAACGCAGTTCTCAAGGACTTCGGCGAGCATATGCACGGAGAGATCCAGCGAGATGACATCACATTGATCGGATTCCGGCTCTGACCGGATCCCCAGTCGAAAGGAGGAGACGTAACAATGAATGACAGCCTGTTTTTTGAGGAAAAACTACTGGTGGAGGACGCCAAGGCCTATCTTGCCACAATACAGGATCAGGACACTGTCCCGAAGGAGCGCTACACCGCGCTGCTGCAGGAATATAAAGCGCTCCTGCTCCAGTCGATCCACATCACCAAGGTGTCCGATCTGATGACAAACGGACTCAACAGCGCCAAGCAGAGTCTGGAAGAACGCGTGAATCTGGACGAGCTGACCGGGCTTTACAACAAGCGCCACCTGGTTGCTTCGCTCCCGAACTACTACAAAGACGCACTGCGGAGCAATACGCCGCTTGCCGCGCTCTTCATCGACGTAGACTTCTTCAAGAAGTACAACGACACCTACGGACACGTAATGGGCGATATGTGTCTTGCCGCTGTCGCCAAGGCACTGAAGAAAAGCACGATGCGCCCCTTTGATTTCGTTTCGCGCTACGGCGGTGAGGAATTTTTCATCCTTCTCCCCTGCGTGGACAAGGACGGCGTGATGACCGTTGCAAACCGCGTGATGGAAAACATCCGGGATATGCACATCGAACACCGGGCAAGCGAATGTGCTGACTGCGTAACGGTTTCGATCGGCGCGACCTCGGCTGTACTCTCTCCGCAGACAACTTTTACGATCGAAGATATTGTAAAAACCGCCGACGAGGCGATGTATATATCAAAGACCTCAGGAAGAAACCGTGCAACCTTCCTGAATCTCAAACACACCTGACAGAATATGACAAAGGAGTGAATCAAACAAATGGATCTTCAGAATCTGCATAATCTTGTGAAAGAACAGGGTGGCTGCTTTTTTTACAGCGGACCTGTACTGCAGGACTGCATCGAAGGCATGGCACAGACCTTGATTCAGGTACTGCGTGCCGACGGTGTTGATATGAAACACGCACAGAGCGTATTTTCTGTTTTCATCGAAATGACGCAGAACATCATGAAATATTCTGACGATATCCGCAAGCTCAGCGACGACGAAGAAATGATGTACGGCGCGATCAGCGTCAGTGCGGCGGATGACTGCTACACGATCCGCTGCGGCAACCTGATCCGCAAAGACAGCATCGAAGACCTCAAAAGCCGCCTGGACGAGCTGATCCCGATGACGCACGAGGAAATCCGCGCGTTCTACAAAAAGCGCATCTACGACAAATCGCACACCACACCGAAGGGCGCGGGACTCGGTCTGATCGAGATCGCCAAGCTTGCAAAGGAACCGTTTTCATATGAATTTCTGCCGGTCAGCGACGATGTATCATACTACATCCTGACCGCGATCGTAGGAGGTAAATCGAATGTTTAAACTGGAAAAAGAAAAGACGCTCTCCACTCCGCATATCGTGGTGGACGAATCGCGCGGCTATATGATGTTTGAAGGCGAGTCCTTCCCTGAAAACGTAATCAGCTTCTACGCTGATATCACCGACTGGATCTACGACTATCTCAAGAGCGATTTCCAGGCATTTACCTTCGACTGCCGTCTGGTCTATTTCAACAGCAGCACCTCCAAGTTCCTGTTGAATATGTTCGCTGCAATGGACGAAGCTGCCGCAAGAGGCAAGCGAATTATCGTCAACTGGACCTGCGACAGCAAAAACGAGATCATCATCGAATGCGCGGAATCGTTCGCGGAAGACTTCCAGAACCTGAAATTCCGTATCATGCGCAAGGATATGCCGTAATATGACGCAACAAAGCCCCACATACTATGTGGGGCTTTGTTTATTCCGTATCAGAAACATAATACTGCGCCTGTGCGCGGAACATCTCGGCATAGATGCCGTCCGGTTTCTTTACCAGCGTATCATGCGTGCCGAGCTCCTTGATTGTACCTTCCGAGAATACCGCGATACGGTCGCAGAATTTACAGCTTGACAGGCGGTGCGAAATATACACCGCTGTCTTTCCGCCGACCAGCGCATCGAACTGACGGTAGATTTCATATTCCGCGACAGGATCCAGTGCCGCGGTCGGTTCATCCAGAATGATGACGGGCGCATCCTTATAAAGCGCACGCGCGATCGCCATCTTCTGCTGTTCGCCGCCTGAAAGCTCCACGCCCTCGCGGTCAAACTGTTTGAACATCAGCGTCTTTCTGCCGTGCGGCAGAGAATCAATCTTCTTTTTCAGCCCGACTTCCTCAAACAGTGCAGAGAGGCGGTCATCCTTGTCCTCGTCGCCCAGCAGGATATTATCCTCCGCCGTGAAGGAAAGCAGCTGAAAATCCTGGAACACCACCGAAAACAACTTCATATATTCCGCGTAGTCATATGCACGGATGTCCACGCCGTCAAGCAGGATCGCGCCCTCATCCACGTCATACAGACGGCAGAGCAGCTTGATGAAGGTCGTTTTTCCTGCACCGTTGAGTCCGACCACAGAAAGCCGTTCGCCCGGCTGAAGCGTAATCGACACGTTCTTCAGCACAGAAACCTCGGTGTTCGGATAGTGGAAGCTGACGTTGCGGAATTCGATCGTATGCGGCTTCTCCAGATCTTTTACGCGGCGGTCGCCCTTTTCGATATAGGCGGGATATTCCATAAATCGGACAATCTCGTAGAGATAATTGCTGCGCTTGATGATATCCTGCACACCGAAGATCACGCCCTGCAGTGCTGCATTCAGTGTGCCGCCTGCGGTGAGCAGCTGTGAGAACACGCCGATTGTGATTTTCCCGAAAATCGCCAGTGTGCCGAGATAAAGATATGTGCCGAAATCGCGGATCACGCTCAGCACAAGATCCAGCACGCTCAGCGGATATTTCCGCGCATTGATATCGTCCCAGTATGCGGTCAGACGCGCGATCTGCTGACTCGCCTTTTCCAGCATCGTACCAGCCGCACCATAAAGGCGCACATCCTTGCCGTAGCGGAAATCCTCAATCTCCCAGCAGAGATAGCCGAACACGCGGTTGATCTTGGAAAGCTCGCCGAACTGCTGGATGTCCACCAGATTCCTGCGATGATTGATCCACGCGCTCAGAACAAGGATCACGCCGATGATCAGCAGCAGCCACGGTGCATTCATAATCAGCAGCGTCACCACGCCGAAGATGCGGAGTCCGTTTGCAAAAATCAGAAACAGCGCACGCATCACACCGTGCGCACCGCCCGAATAGTTGATGCCGTCACGTGCCTTCTGCGCCTGATCCAGCGCCTCCTTGTTCTCGGTCAGCGCAAAGTCGATCTCCATACAACGCATTGCAACCTCCTCGCTGTGGAGGTTGAGAAAATAGTCCTCATCCTTTTCCGAATGCACCTGAAACAGGCTTGCCAGCAGGCTTGTCAGCACATTCAGACCGATCATGCACGCCGCATAGCGGAACACGACCTCGGTCGGCTTTCCTGCAATCAGCGAATCAATCACGCGCGGCAGGAAGTAAAGATCCACAAACGGATTCACCGCATTGAAGAACACATACAGCGCCGAGCAGATGATATATGGCTTTCTTTTCTTCCACACCAGCGGAATGACATAACGGAGCGCGGCAAAGGTCATATTTTTCTGCTTATTCTGCTGTTCCATCTGCCTCGCCCCCTTCCGCTGTCAGATCATCTTCGACATAATACTGCGCCTGTACACGGAACATCTCGGCATATGCGCCGTGCTGTTCCAGCAGTGCCTCGTGCGTGCCAAGCTCCACCATCTCACCGCCGACGAACATCGCCACGCGGTCGCAGAATCGCGTAGAGGATAAGCGGTGTGAGATATAGACTGCCGTTTTTTCTCCGATCATGCCGTCAAACCGCTGATAGAGCTGATATTCCGCAATCGCGTCCAGCGCCGCAGTCGGCTCGTCAAGAATCACAATCGGCGCGTCCTTATACAGCGCGCGTGCCAGCGCCAGCTTTTGTTTTTCACCGCCGGACAGATCCACACCATCGTCATACAGCACCTTGAGCAGCTCGGTAGACATTCCGTCCGCCAAACTGTCGATCTTCTCGCCCATACCTGCACTGCGGAGCATCTCCTCCGCGCGCGCACAGTCGGTCTCTTCCTTCGGGCGCATCGAAACATTCTCTTCCATCGGGAACGCAAACACGGTCACATCCTGGAACGCAGGCGCAAACAGCTGATAATATTCCGCACGGTCAAATTCGCGGATGTCGGTTCCGTTGAGAAGAATCCGTCCCTCCGTGACGTCATACAGCCGCAGAAGTAGCTTGATAAAGGTGGTCTTTCCCGCACCGTTGAGTCCGACAATCGCAAGCCGTTCCCCCGCAGAAAGCGTGAGATTCAGATGGCGTACCGCATAGGTCTCCTGTCCGCTGTAACGAAAGGACACATCCTCAAAGGTAAAGGTGTAGCGGTCGGTTTCGGGAATCGGCACCGTTTTTCTGTCCTTGTCCGGATCAGGAATATCCATAAAGCTGCGGAAATCATCCGTCTGTGCAGAACGCTCACGCAATCCCGTCAGACTCTGTAAAAGC
>SVNN01000112.1 GCA_015066905.1 Ruminococcus sp. | reverse complement strand
CGCCCCCATAATACGGAGTGAGATATCACTCGTGCTGTCTGGATTTCATCGCGCGGTCAATCTCCCGCTTTGCGTCACGCGCCGCTGCGGCATCACGCTTGTCATGCAGCTTCTTACCCTTACAGAGTCCGATCTGCACCTTGACGTGACTGCCCTTGAAATACATGGAGATCGGGATGAGCGTCAGACCGTCCTGCTTGAGTGTACCGAACAGCTTGTCAATCTCACGCTTATGCAGGAGCAGCTTACGTACACGCATCGGATCCGTATTAAAGATATTCCCCTTTTCATACGGCGAAATATGCGCGCCCTTCAGCCACAGTTCACCCTGATCAATCGAGCACCAGCTGTCCTTGAGATTTACGCCGCCCTGGCGGATGGATTTCACTTCGGTACCAACCAGACAGATGCCGGCTTCAAAGCTCTCAAGAATAAAATATTCATGCCGCGCCTTTCGGTTTTCGGCAATTGTTTTGAGTCCGGTCTGTTTCATAATCAGTTGAACCTCCGCGGAAAAATCAGCACTCCCGTTCGATCAGAACGTAGCAGATTGCAGTTTCTTCCGTACTCTCCGTTTTCATCTCTTTGACGTGCCAGCCCTCTTCAAAATACTTGTTGAGCTGATATACCGCACTGGAATCACCGTTGACAATGATGATGAGTTTCTGCAATTTTCCCACTCCCCTCATTTTTTCAAATCGAATGATTCTACAGATGATAGTATACCCCATTTCAGCTTAATTGTCAAGCGGATTTTTTCTGCTTGATCACTTTCATTGCGACAAACCACGCGCATCCTATAAGCGAATTTCACGAAAACCGCATTGACAACCCAAGAAAAATTTGATATAATAAATAAAATATGGATGCAAAGAGGTCGGATCTATGAATTATCAGTCGAACGATCATAACGCTGACCTGCAAACCGCACTGGCCCTCTGCAGAGCATGGTTTCACGAAAAGAATATCAATGCCTGCAGTGCATTGCTGGACGAAAATGTTTCGTTCATCGGTATCACGATGAAATCGCACACGCGCGGCAAACAGGAAACGCTTTGTTTGATCAGCGGAGATATCTACTATCTGAAGCCGATAAATACGATAGAAATTATCTCCCATAATATATTGCCGATCAGCGACGACACAGTACATATTGAAATCAATATGCTCCTCGGCAATGAAAACGGAATTGCAAACACATTCTGTGTGTGTATGACGATCCGCCGCGGTCTGGTTCTGGTACTCCAGATCTCCCCGATCGTCGAGTCGCTGCGCGAGTTCGAAGAGCAGAACGCAAATCAGGCGGAAACCGAACTGACGCTCCACGCGCTGTACGAACACATTCCAAGCGGAATCTGTAAATACAGATGGGACGGAAATCAGCTGATCCCCTTCTATATCAACGCGCGTTTCAATGAACTGATCGGCATCGGTGCGGATGAGTCACTGCACAGCAGCCAGGGACTCAACTACCGCAATGTACACCCGGATGATCTGGACGCGCTGCGTGCAGCGATTCTCGAAACGGTCACCAACACACACAAGCTTAATCACACCTACCGCACAAAAAAAGCGAACAGTGATACATACATCTGGCTGAATATGCAGGGAAATGCTGTTGCCTACGCACCGGATCACGTCATCCTCTATGCGTGCTACACAGATGTTACAGATCATCAGAAGCTGCTGATTGAACGCGAAAAGCAGTTTGCCCAGGCACAGCACTACCACAACACGATCCAGATCCAGGACCTGATCATCGCAGGACTCTGCAATATCACAACCAACCGCGTTCTGAATATCCGCGCGAATCTCTGGGAGCTGCCGGAGGGATTACAGATATCCACGCGGGAAGAACTGATCAACGGATTTGCAGAAGTCATCTTAGATCCGAAGGAACGAAACGGATTTCTCGCACTGTTCAACGCAGAACGCCACATCGAATATATCGAACACGGAAAGCACAAGGTCGAACGCGACTATCAGATTGTTCTCCCGGGCGAAACAGTCGCGCGCTATGTGCGGCTCCGCGCCGATCTCACGCCGGATATTGAAAGCGGTGATATTCTCGCAATGTTCTCAATCAGAGACATCACCAACGAGACTGTCACAAAGCTTGCAATGGACTACGCAATCGGTGACAACTTTGACTACGTCTGTCTGATCGATCTGATGCACAACACCAGCCGTATGCTCTACTGTGATGAATCTGTCACAGCAATGCGGCACAATTCCGTACAATTTTCGCAGGATTTTGAACGCATGATCCGCGAAGCCGTGGCTGACTATGACCTCGAACGTGCGCTGGAAATGATGTCTACCCCTGCAATTCTGCGCGCACTGCAGAATCAGGATATCTATACAATTGCACTGGACATCAAGGAAAACGGAAAAATCCACAGCAAACAAGCGCGTTTCCGCTATCTGAACAAGGCTGCCAAAACTGTTCTGCTGATGCGCAGCGATATCACCGATGTTCTGGCACAGGAACAGAATCAGCGTTCAGCGATGGAAACTGCTCTGCTGGCGGCGCAGCAGGCAAGCGTTGCAAAGAGCGACTTTCTTTCTCGTATGAGTCATGAAATACGCACACCGCTCAACGCCATCATCGGCATGACTGAGATCGCACTGCGCACGCTGGATGACAAAGAGGAAACTGCAGGCTGTATCAGCCGGATCGGCAGTTCTTCACGCAATCTGCTTGCGCTCATCAACAATATTCTCGACATGAGCCGTATTGAATCCGGTACGGTTCTGCTGAAAACAGATAAATTCAATTTCACCGATCTGCTCTCTAATGTGACGGCTGTCATCTCAGCGCAGGCAAAGCTCGGCGACATTCAGTTTGAAACAAAGTTTGATTCCGCTCTGCACGAATATTACATCGGAGATACACTGCGTCTGCAGCAGATCCTCACCAACATTCTTTCCAACGCGGTGAAATTCACTCCCCGCGGCGGAACTGTTACATTTTCCGTGGCTGTGCGCGAAAACGATCGGATCCGCTTTGTGATCAAAGACACAGGAATCGGCATCCACGAAAGCTTTCTCGCACACATCTTCGAACCCTTCGCACAGGAGAACAACAGTCATTCTGCACATTATGAAGGCACCGGTCTTGGTCTGCCGATCGCAAAGAATATTGTCGATCTGATGGGCGGACTGATCGACGTGGAATCGACCAAGGGAGAGGGCACGACCTTCACAATCGACATTCCGCTTGTCGTCTGCTCGGACGACGTCAATCCCGCACAGAAAAACTATCAGATCAAAAATGCTGAAAACATCAGGGTACTGGTCGCAGATGATGACATCTCCGCCTGTGAATCCATGATCCAGATCATCCGTTCCGTAGGAATGCAGGCTGAATGGACAAGCAGCGGATTTGACGCTGTCCGCCGCACGACAGAGCACGAACAGGGCTATGACCTGCTCTTGATTGACTGGAGTCTTTCCGACATCGGCGGAACTGATCTCACCCGGAAGCTGCGCGGTGCAGCCGGAAAACACACGGCAATTATCATCACCACCGAATTTGACGCAAACCTTGTCGAAACAGAAGCCAGACGTGCCGGAGCAGATCTGCTACTCGCAAAGCCTGTGTATCACAATGCACTGATTTCTGCATTCGAACAGGCGCTCAATCGTACCGATGATGACGATTCTGCAGCAGAACCGGATTTCACCGATCTGCGCATCCTCCTCACCGAGGATAATCCGACGAATGCGGCAATTGCCAAGCGTCTGCTCAACTGGCGCGGATTTACGGTTGACGTTGCTGAAAACGGTCAGATCGCCGTAGAACGCTTCAGCGCTTCGCCGCCGGGCACCTATGCCGCAATTCTCATGGATATCCGTATGCCCGTCATGGACGGACTGACTGCCGCAAAGATCATCCGCAGTACGGATCATCCAGATGCACAGAAGATCCCGATCCTTGCGATGACCGCTAACGCATTTGAAGAGGACAAGGAAAAAAGCCGAAAGGCAGGCATGAACTATCATCTTGCCAAGCCGATTGACCCGACAAAACTCTATGACACACTTGCATCCTTCCTCTTCCCCAAAAACCAATCATAAACCACATCAAGATACGGGAGGCTCTATCACCAATGAATCACAAAGAATTTGAAAGCAAAATCAAACGCGTTCTCATCTCTGAGGAGGAGATCCACAACCGGATCAGAGAAGTCGGCTCGCAGGTCTCTCAGGCGTATGACGGCAAACCGCTGCTGCTGGTCAGCATCCTCAAGGGCGCTTATGTCTTTCTGGCAGATTTCAGCCGTGCTGTCAGCTGTCCGCACAAGATTGCATTCATGTGTGCAAAAAGCTACTATGAGAACACTTCGTCTGCAGGCGTCGTAAATATCACAATGGATCTTGATATCGATATCAGCGGATATCACGTTCTCATCATCGAGGATATCATCGACACAGGACGCACGCTGAAAAATGTACTCAACCTTCTGAAAGCGCGCAATCCGCAGTCGATCAAGGTCATCACACTGCTGGATAAACCCGAACGCCGCAAGGTCGAGCTGGAGGCAGATATCTCTCTGTTTACGATTCCCGACCACTTTGTGATCGGCTATGGACTCGACTGTGCGGAATATTACCGCAACCTCCCGTATATCGCTGAATACGACGAAACGTGATCAGAACGGAGGGATATTTATGCTTGAAAAACTGTTCCATCTGAAAGAAAACAACACAAACGTCAAAACCGAAGTCGTCGCCGGTATTACCACATTTATGACGATGGCGTATATCCTTGCGGTGAACCCAACAATCCTCAGTGCCGCAGGTATGGATCACACAGCCGTATTGCTTGCAACCTGCCTTGCGTCCTTTGTCGGAACGCTCTGTATGGCGCTGTTCGCGAACCTGCCCTTCGTGCTTTCCGCCGGCATGGGTCTGAACGCGTTCTTTGCCTATACGGTCGTGCTTGGATTCGGCTACTCGTGGCAGATCGCCCTGCTCGCTGTCTTCATCGAGGGAATCATCTTCCTCGTGTTATCGGTGACCAATGTACGAGAAGCAATCTTCAATGCGATTCCTGTGGTACTCAAAAAAGCGGTATCCGTCGGAATCGGACTCTTCATCGCCTTCATCGGACTGCAGAACGCAGGACTTGCCGTTTCTGATGACGCAACGCTTGTCAAGATGGTCAGCTTTACAGACAATTTTCACACAACAGGAATCTGCGCCCTGCTCGGTCTGATCGGCACTGTGCTGACCGCAGTGCTGTATATCAAAAAGGTCAAAGGATCAATCCTCATCGGCATTCTTGCTACATGGATCCTCGGAATCCTCTGCCAGCTGACAGGGCTTTATACCGTGAATGCAGAAGCAGAATGCTTCAGCCTGATCCCGAATCTGGAGATGACCGATTTCACCAAGCTTGGTCTGACCTTCGGACAGTGCTTCCATGTAGATTTCGACACAGTCGGCATCTTCAATTTCATCGTCATCATCTTCTCGTTCCTCTTTGTCGATCTGTTTGATACGCTCGGTACGATCATCGGTGTCTGCACCAAGGCAGATATGCTGGATGAAAACGGTCGCTTTCCCAAGATCAAGCCTGCACTGCTTGCCGACGCCGTTGCTACGACCGCTGGCGCTGTATTCGGCACATCGACAACCACAACCTTCGTGGAATCCTCCGCAGGTGTTGCAGCAGGCGGACGCACCGGACTGACCGCACTGGTTTCCGCTGTTCTGTTTTTGATTTCAATGTTCTTTGCCCCGATCTTCAACGCAATTCCTGCTTTTGCAACCGCGCCTGCTCTGATCATCGTCGGCTTTCTGATGTTCAGCACAATCGCTGAAATCAAACTCAACGAGGACAGCTACCTCGAAGCGATCCCCGCTTATCTCTGCGTTATTGCAATGCCGCTGTTTTACAGTATCTCAGAAGGCATCTCCATCGGCATCATCTCCTATACGCTGCTGCACATCATCTGCGGAAAGGCTAAGCAAGTCAAGCCGCTGATGTACATCCTCACCGTATTGTTTATATTGAAATACATATTCCTCTGAACACGCAAATTCCGGACAGCTCATCCTGTCCGGAATTTTTTTCTGCTCCCCTCTTGACAAATCAAAGATCCCGTGTTAATATATGAACAGACATTCATATGAATAACCATTCATATATTGAAAGGGGCTTTCTTATGCACGAATCCAATCACCATCACCACGATGAACTGCTGATGCACGTCCGCAACGATCTTCCTACTGACGAACTGCTCTGTGACCTGGCGGATCTCTTCCGCCTGTTCGGAGATTCCACCCGCGTAAAGATCCTGTTTTCGCTGTTTGAATCAGAGCTGTGCGTCTGCGCGATTGCAGAGCTGCTCGGCATGACGCAGTCGGCTGTTTCCCATCAGCTGAAGATCCTGAAAAATGCAAATCTCGTCGGCAACCGCCGCGAAGGCAAGACGATCTATTATTTCTTGCTGGATAAC
>SVNN01000111.1 GCA_015066905.1 Ruminococcus sp. | reverse complement strand
AGCAGGCAAGATGAAGAACGAAAAGCTTGATTCTACACGTGAGCTGGTTGCACAGGGTGTTGGTAATATGTTGATTCCGCTGTTTGGCGGTGTGCCTGCAACCGCGGCAATTGCGCGTACCTCCGTGGTGATCAAGAGCGGCGGACAGACACGAATTGCAAGCGTGGTACATTCTGTTACGCTGATTCTGTCCATGTTCCTGCTCGGTGGTATCATGTCCAGAATTCCGCTGGCTGCACTGGCTGGTGTACTGATGGTGACTGCCTTCCGTATGAACGAGTGGGAAGCAATCAAACAACTGTTTGGCAAGAAACTCAAGCATTCCTGTGTGCAGTATATCATCACCATGATCGCAACTGTTGTATTTGATCTGACGGTAGCGATTGCGATCGGTGTGGTTGTAGCAATGCTCATCTTCATCCTCAAGAGCAGTAATTTAACGATCGACGTGAGCGATATTGATGATGAAAAGCTGGGATATACCGGAAAGCCTGTACATAACGGTATCAAGATTGTTTATCTTGCAGGTCCGCTCTTCTTTGGTACGCAGGATAAGATGACAAATGCACTTGCGCCTCTGTCCGATCTGAAGGCAGTTGTATTTTCTATGCGCGGTGTTCCGAATATCGATGACAGTGCGATCAATGAACTGGAATCCATTGTGTCTGCGTACCGAGAGCAGGGGACTCATGTTCTGTTCTGTGGTGTGCAGGAGGGCGTATATAAAACAATGGATCGTGCAGGGTTTGTTGAGATTGTCGGCGCAGACAGCTTCCTCTGGGATGCGATCACGGCAATTGAAAAACTGGATCGCGACCGTGCGGCTGTCACTGCATAAAATAATGAACCCTGAGAAGAAGCGATCTTCTCAGGGTTTTTTGTTACATATTCTTTCGCAGTTCTGTCAGCACAGCAGGATTTGTGAAACTTAACGATTCACGATCGAAAAATGTGCCGTTGTCCCAGATGATCGGGCACATGCCGCGTGTTCTGGCGGCCTTTGTGACAGCAGAAGTGTAGGCAACAACAGAGTCGGGATCCTTATTGAGGGTTACAGTACCATACTCGGTGAGGATGACCGGTACGCCCTTGTCAGAAAACGTGGTCTTTAAGCGATCAAAGTGCTCATCCAGCTCTTTGTATTCGGCATCTGTACCCCATTTGTCTGCACCGCCATCGCCGATCGCTGTGTCTACATATGCGACCGGATAGTTGTAGTGGATGCTGACTGCACTGCGTCCTGCGGGATCTTCCGGAAGGACAAACAGCGGATCACAGGTATAAACTGCGTCTGCCGCATAGCCGGAGATGATGAGGTGGCGGGTTGTGTTCCGACCGCCAGATGCACGGACGATTTCGACGAATTTACTGTTGAATTCATTCAGCAGTGCGTAGGCTTCTTCTTTGCCGCGGCTGCTTTTTTCATTCCAGATGTCGGTGAAGCGGTCTTCGTTGAGCGATTCAAAGAGCAGATAGTCGCTGTATCCGGAGAAGTGCGCGGAAACCTGTGTCCAGATCTCTGTGTATTTCAGCAAGGTTTTGTCGTGATCCGTGGATGCATTCGCGATCCAGCCGTTATCCCAGTGTACGTTGATGATTGCGTACATGTCACAGTCGAGGACGTAGTTGACGACCTCTTCAACGCGGGACATATAGTCCTGGTCGATCTGATAGACAGAGGACATCATATTGCTCCATGCAACGGGAATACGGACTGTCTGAAAGCCTGCATCCGCGATGGTGCGGATCATTTCTTCGGTTGTATAGGGATTTCCCCAGAAAGTTTCGCACTCTGAAACATAGTAGACAGAGGCGTTTCCGCAGGATTCCAGGGTGTTGCCGAGGTTCCAGCCGACGCCCATTTCCTGTACAATTTCTGCAGTGGTCATATCACGCGTATCTGTCTGTGCCACGTTTTCAGATTCTGTACCGTCAGCCGTACAGCCGACAACCGAGGTGAGCAGAAGCACCGCGGAGCATACAGAGAGGATTCGAGAGGGAAGTTTCATATGATTTAAGCACTCCTTTCGGAAGTAAGATCCATATATACAGATATATATAGTATACCGCAAAAAAACAATATCGTCAAGTGCTTTGCTGTGCGTTCTGATGAAAAATCATGAGAACGCAGAAATAAATTGACGGGAAAAAGAATCTGTGGTATAATGAATACATATCGAGTTTTGCCGAATAAAAAGGAGAATTAACTAAATGAATAACAGACCTCTTCACCTTGCTGCCTGCTTTTGCGGCCAGTCTGATGAATATCAGCGTCCACTGCTTTCTGCGATGACTGATGCTTGTGTAAAAAATAATATCAAATTATCTGTCTTCCTTGCGTTCTCCGATATGGGCTCCAACGCGCCGGTTGCGGAATCTGTTTCGAGTATCTTTTCTCTGCTGAATCCTGAAAAATTTGATGGATTGATTCTTTTCCCGATGTACTTTAATGATGATACAATGGTCAGAATGCTGATAAGTCGTGCAAAGGAAGCGGGAATCCCTGTCGTCTGTGTGGATGGTGCTGAAGAGGACTGCTACAATATCCGTATCGACTATGATGAATCCATTGAGATGATCACCTCGCATTTTATCGAACATCACGGCTTTACGCGTATCAACTATATCGGCGGTACGCCTGGCCATACCTGTACGGCACTGCGTGAGGCATCTTACCGACGCGCAATGGAATCGCACGGGCTGCCCGTGGAGGAAAAGCGCATCGGCTGCGGTATGTTCTGGTCCGATCCTGCTGCCGCTTGCCTGCGTGAGTATTATAACGCATACAATGAAATGCCGCAGGCTGTTGTTTGTGCAAACGATTCGATGGCGCTCGGCGTAATCCATGAGATTGAAGCGCTTGGTTATTCTGTACCGAAGGATGTTTGTGTATCGGGTATGGATGGTACACACCGCGCACGGAACCACTGTCCGAGCGTTACAACGGCTGCACCGAGTCTTTCTCAGGCTGCACGGCTGGCGGTGGATACCTTCCTGTCGATTCACAAGGGTGAGATTGCGCCGATTGGTGAAACAAACGTTGACTGTGTGCTGTATATCGAAGAAAGCTGCGGCTGCAAGACCTACTCCCACGCGGAGGACTGCGGAATCAAGGATATTATGTTCCGTGAGATCGACAATCACACCTCCTATCTTTCCTGGTCGAAGCGCACGGCTGAGGCTGTGACGGATATTGACTCGCTGGAGGATTTCCGCAAGAAGCTGGAACAGGTCGCGGCAGATTTCTGGTCGGGCAAGTGCCTGTTCTGTCTCTGTGATGACTATTTCTCTGCCGATCAGACAGAACAGCGCGCCTTCGGTTACAGTGATATGATCAACCCGATTGCAGCTGCTGTCGATCACAAGGCTGTACAGTTTGATCCATTCCCTGTGGGGGAGATCATTCCTGATTTTGATCAGATGCTGGAAACCGGCACAGCGATGATTTTTGCTCCCCTCTACTTTACAAATCGTCCGATTGGTTATATTGCTGCAGAGTTTTCTTCGATTTCTCTGCCGCTGGATATGCTTGCAAACCTCGCCTGCACACTTGGTGTCCTGCTTGAGAATACCAAAAACCGTCTTGCACTTCGCAATATGGTGGAGCAGCTGCAGAATCTGTCTGTCATGGACGCGATGACAGGTCTGCACAACCGCCGCGGATTCTATATGAAGATGTCCGAGCTGTTTGAGGGCTGCGCGCATGACCATGCTCCGTTCATGACAATTGCAATTGACCTCGATGGTCTGAAAGCGATCAATGACAACTACGGTCACAAAGAGGGCGACAATGCAATCCAGACGATTGCGAAGCTGCTCAAGGAGGTTTGCGGCGATTCTCACATTGCCGCGCGCTTTGGCGGTGATGAATTTGTCATTGCGGGCCGCTATGATCCGAATGCACATCCTGAGCAGTTGATTCACACGATCGAATCCCGTCTGAACGAACTGAATGCAAAGTCCGGTCGGGAATATCAGGTCGGCATGAGCTGCGGCTGGTATCTGGAAGTCCCCAGCGCTGAGAATTTCGTGGACGAATGGATCGCAATTGCGGATGAGCGGATGTATTCCGTTAAGAAGGTACATAAAAACCGCATCCGTAACAGAAGATAATGTTATATTTTTGCACCGCTGCAGCTTGTCTGTGGCGGTGTTTTTCATATCCTTTACAATCCGCTGAAGTCTTAACGCAGATTTAACAAGAACCCTGTTTTAAACTTCATCTGCTTTTGATATAGTAATATCACAGGCATTCCAAACTTGAAGAACAGGTGGGTATTGTATGAATTTATTTGACGGATTGACTTTGCTTGGCGGACTTTGCTTTTTCTTATTCGGAATGAGTATGATGGGTGACGCGCTGGAAAAATCAGCAGGCGACGGGCTCAAGAATCTGCTTGCGAAGCTCACGACCGGAAAACTGAAGGGATTCCTCACAGGACTTGGTGTGACTGCGATCATCCAGTCCTCCTCCGCGACAACGGTTATGGTCGTCGGATTTGTCAACTCGGGTCTGATGACGCTGCGTCAGGCGATTAATGTCATCATGGGTGCAAATGTGGGTACAACTGTGACAGCATGGCTGCTGAGTCTGACGGGAATTGAAAGTTCCTCGCTGGTTGTACAGATGTTCAAGCCGACTTCCTTTACACCAATCCTTGCGCTGATCGGTATCATTCTTTATATGGTCGATAAGAACGGTAAAAAGCGCGATATTGGTATGATTCTGCTCGGCTTTGCGATCCTGATGTTTGGTATGGATACAATGTCCGGCGCTGTGGAGGGACTGAAGGATGTGGAAGAATTCCGAAATCTCTTCCTGCTGTTCAAGAATCCGATCCTCGGCGTACTCGCAGGTGCAGTTCTGACCGGTATTATTCAGTCTTCGTCCGCATCTGTCGGGATTCTGCAGGCGCTTTCCTCTACAGGACAGATTACCGTCGGTGCGACTGTTCCGATCATCATGGGACAGAACATCGGTACCTGTGTAACCGCACTGCTCTCCTCTGTCGGAACCAACCGCAATGCACGCCGCGCTTCTCTTGTACATCTTTCGTTCAACATCATTGGTACAATCGTTCTGCTGACAGCATATACGATCGTCACCAGCGTGATTGACTTCTCCTTTGTATCGATGGCGGCAAACGAAACGACAATCGCGATTGCGCATACCACATTCAATGTGCTGTGTACAGCTTTGCTTCTGCCAGCAAGCTCGCTGCTTGAAAAGCTTTCTTATAAGCTGATCAAGAAAACGCCGGATGAGGAAAAGGAGCTTCTGGTTGAGCTGGATGAGCGTCTGATGGCAACGCCTGCAATTGCAATCGAGCAGAGCAGAATCCTTGCTTCGACTATGGCGCAGACTTCTGAGCGTGCAATTCAGACCGCTCTGGAGCTGCTTAAGACGTACAAAGCAGAGGATGCTGCGTTGGTGCGCGAGGATGAAACCGCGTGCGATCACTACGAAGATGTGTTGGGTTCTTATCTCGTCAGACTGAATACACATCCGCTGTCTGAACGTGATTCCAATGAATCTAGTAAGCTGCTCTTTGCCATCGGTGATCTGGAACGTATTTCAGACCACGCGGTCAATCTGCTGGCGTCTGCGAAGGAAATCAGTGATAAGTCGATGCAGTTCAGTGCACAGGCTAAGCAGGAGTTGAATACGATGATCAGTGCGGTTTCAGAAATCATCGGACTGACAACGCTTTCATTCTGTAATAATGATCTGTCTGCAGCGGCAAAGGTTGAACCGCTCGAACAGGTGGTCGATCTTCTGAAATCTCAACTGCGTGCGCGTCATATCGTCCGCCTCCAGAAAGGAGAATGCTCTATCGAGGCAGGCTTTGTCTGGGCAGATCTACTGACGGATCTGGAGCGTGTGTCGGATCACTGCTCTAATATTGCAGGATGTGTGATCGAGATGGCACATGAGAGCATGGATCTCCACGAGTATCTGCACAAGGTCAAATCCGACAGTCCGGAATATACGAAGATGTACAATGCATATGCTGAGAAATATTCGATTACAGCATAAAAAAGAAACGGTGCAATGGGTTTTGTCCATTGCACCGTTTTTGGTACGGGTTTTACGGTGTGATCGTATCGACCAGATGCGCGATATAACGTGCAATCAGGGAAAGATCATCCGAATCAATCAGGTTGTCTGCAACGCAGTCAGCGTTTACAAGACCCTGCTTCGTGATGCTGACATCCTTGTCCTGCGAGATATAGCGTGCGAGGAATACGACGTCGCTGATGGTAACAGCATTGTCGAGGTTGACGTCGCCGTAGATCGTGTTTGCTTCCACTGCTGTTGTTGTTTCAACGGTAGTTGTAGTGGTTTCGCCGTCAGATGTGGTAGAAGTTGTAGTGGGAGTTGTGGTGATCGTACCGCCGTAGTATTCGGTGATGTTGGTACCATTCGCGCCAAGTACGACCTGGTGATCCAGTCCGATATACTTGCCCTCTTCATCCTGCCAGAGTGATTCCTCAAACAGTTCGTATTTTTCTTCATTCCAGCTGGTCCAGTCATTGTCGATCAGACCTCCGGTATCGCCG
>SVNN01000110.1 GCA_015066905.1 Ruminococcus sp. | reverse complement strand
TCTCTTTTTCTGTTGTTTTGTTCTACAATTTGTCAATATCATACAGCATTCGCCATACTTCTTGTATTATTATACAATATCCGGATTGAAAATACAACAGAAAAAGGGTTACAAGTTGGTAACAATTTTGATTCCGTGCTTGTAAAATCAGACAAACGGTGCTATACTAAAGACGAATCCATACGGAAAGAAGTGACCCGTTTGTTTGAATATACCCCCGGAACCTACGAGATTATGGATGCGCACTCGCACATCTTCCCCGCCAAGATTGCAGAGAAGGCGACGAACAGCATCGGAAGCTTTTACGACATCCCGATGTCTGAAACCGGCTCGCCCGAAGAACTGCTCCGCCGCGGTGCGGAGATCGGTACCGCACGCTATCTTGTCTGCTCGGTTGCGACCACTGCGGCACAGGTTGCCTCCATCAACGATTTCATTGCAGCGCAGTGCGCTGCCCACCCCGAATTCTTCGGATTCGGTGCGCTTCATCCGGCCTGTGAGGATCTCGCAGGAGAGGTGGAGCAGTTGCTCGCACGCGGACTCCACGGTGTCAAGCTGCACCCCGATTTCCAGCTGTTTGATATTGACAGCGCAGATGCATACAGGATCTACGAATTGATTGCAGGCAGACTGCCTGTGCTGATCCATATGGGTGACGATCGCTATTCCTACTCGCACCCCGAACGGCTTGCAAAGGTGCTGCGCGACTTCCCTGAGCTGAAGGTAATCGCTTCCCACCTCGGTGGCTATCGTTGCTGGGAGACGGCAAAACAGCTGCTGCGCGGACAGGAAAATGTGGTGTTTGACACAAGCAGCTCGCTTCCGATGATCGACGCGGCTTATGCAAAAGAGCTGATTCTCGGCTATGGCGTGGAACGCTGTATGTTCGGCACAGACTTTCCGATGTGGCGGCCGGTTGAGGAGCTGGAGCGCTTCCTCTCGCTGGGATTATCTGAGGAACAGAACCGCCGTATTCTTAGCGGCACCTTCCGCGAATTCTTCGGACTCTGAATATATCAAAACGGCTGTGAAGCTTACGTTTCTTCACAGCCGTTTTTGTTTGTATTCTGCATCAGACGGTAATTTCAATGCGGTTTCCTTCGACGACGACGATACAGCTTTCGTAATAGCCGTCCCCTGTGATCCGCGGACCGCTGATGACGTCGTAATGATCCTGCTTCAGCCGCTCGGTAAGCGCATCCACCTTCTCCCGGCTCCCGACAGAAAACGCAATGTGTGCATATCCGGTACGGTCGGGCGTCTGGTCTGTGACCACGACTCCCGGCTTGTGCATAATTTCCAGCCTTGCGCCGTCATCAAAGGAAAGAAAATATGAGCGGAAGCCTGTGGCGGGATTGTGATATGCCGCACCGGCGCGTCCGTTCAGATAGGTCACGAAAAAATCCTTTGCCCGTTCCAGATCGCTGACATACATTGCGATATGTTCGATCTTCATAGTCTGCACGCTCCGCTTCGGTTTATTGATAAGAATAGTTTCCGAGCAGGCGGAACTGCGGAAGGGAATCTTTCAGCTCTGCCAGCAGCGCACAGACTGTGCTGTCGCTGAGATTTCCGCGGAAGTCAAGATAGAACCGCACCTCAAAGCTTCCGTCGGCAATGGGTCTGCTCTCCAGATGGAGCAGATCGAGTCCGCAGGCATAGAACTTTGTCAGCGTGCGGCAAAGGCTTCCTTCTGTATGCGGCAGGGTGAGCAGAACCGATACAACATCTGCGCTGCGGGTATATTCCGTCTTGCGCGAGATGCAGAAAAATCGTGTGTAATTCCGCACACAGTCGGCGATGTCAGACTGCAGAATCTCCAGCCCGTACTGTGCCGCACATGCGGGTGAGCAGATTGCGCCCCACGGCTCATCAGACTCCATCACTTCTCTTGCGGCCTGCGCGGTGTTCCCTGATTCACAGACGGGAATGCCGCGTTCGTGCAGGAATTTATCACACTGCTGCAGTGCCGCGGGATGGGAACGGATTGCTGTCAGCTCCTCCGCCTTTATCCCCGGCTTTGCCGCAAGGCAGTGGCGGATCGTGACCGTTGTTGCAGCAGCAACCGATACGTCATATTCTGCCAGCAGGGCATATACCGCGGAGATCGTTCCTGCAGTGGAGTTGCGGATCGGGACGATGCCGTAATCCGCCTCGCCTGATTCTACCGCACGGAAGACGTCGGAAAATTCTTTGAGGAAAATGGGTTCTGCGCCAGGGAACAGCTGTCTTGCCGCGGTTTCAGAGTTCGCGCCGGGAACGCCCTGACAAGCGACGGTTCCCTTGCCGAGCGCAGGGATCTCTGTCCAGCCCTCTGCCGTAGTGCCCATTCTTCTGTGCTGCAGGCACTTGCTGATGTCCATCAGCTCTGCGAACAGCGCCACTGCGCCGCCCGACAGCTCCGGATCAGCCGAGGAACGGATGCGTTCGAGCACCTGATCCTCACGGTCACGCTGAAAAACAGGCAGCCCGTTTTGTATTTTATAGTCTGCCACACCGCGGCAGAGCGCCATCCGTTTTGTGAAAGTTGCCAAAATCTCATCATCGCATGCGTTGATCTCGGCGCGCAGTTTGTTCAAATCCATAAAAAACGCCCCATTCCTTTGTACATTACTACAATTATACAGAATCCCATGTAAAAAATCAAGTGGAATCCGGAAAAAAGCCTTGAAAACCACTTGCATTCTGTGCTATAATAAGTGTTACATGGCGTATTATGCTCTGTTGAAGAAAAGGATGTGAGGGCTTGCGGATTCTCGGGATAGATCCCGGCTATGCAATTGTCGGGTTCGGCGTGCTGGATTACGCGGGTGCGCGGTTTGCACCGATCGAATACGGTGCGGTCACGACCGAGGCGGGAACGGATTTTCTCCTCCGTCTGAAAGCGATCCACGACGATCTGAACTTCATTCTCGACCGTTTTACGCCTGATTGCATCTCAATCGAACGTCTGTTCTTTTACTCCAACAAAACCACTGCGATCGACGTCGCACAGGCGAGGGGGGTCATCCTTCTTGCGGCGGCACAGCACAGCGTTCCCGTTTACGAATATACCCCGCTTCAGGTCAAGCAGGCGGTGGTCGGCTACGGACGCGCTGAAAAGCGGCAGGTGATGGATATGACCAGACGGATTTTAGGCTTGCAGGACATCCCGAAACCCGACGATGCGGCGGATGCGCTCGCACTCGCGATCTGTCACGCACACTGCTGCAAGGGTATGCGGGGATATCAATAAGCGATTTTTCATACAAAGGAGGGGTGCTTTGTGCTTTACAGCCTCAGAGGAACCCTGATTCACCGCGAACCGGGGCTTGCCGTGATCGAATGCAGCGGCGTCGGATATGCGTGCAGAACGACCTTTGCGACCGGCGCGGCACTCGGTGCCGTCGGAGATGAGGTCCGTGTCTTTACCGTGATGCAGGTGCGTGAGGATGCCGTAGAGCTGTTCGGCTTTGCCGACCGGCAGGAGCTTGCGTGTTTCAATCTGCTGACCGGCGTTTCGGGTGTCGGCCCGAAGGCAGCACTCTCGATTTTGTCCGATCTTGAGCCGGCGCGGTTTCTGCTGACTGTTGCCGCCGGCGACAGCAAGACGCTGACGAAAACCAAGGGGATCGGTGCAAAGATTGCCCAGCGCATTGTCCTGGAACTCAAGGATAAGGTCGCAAAACAGCAGCCGCAGCTGGCGGAGGAAGCGGGCTTTGCAGCCGTTGCAGCAGCACCGGCGGACGGAGCGATGGCAGAAGCGCTTTCCGCACTGATGGTGCTCGGCTATACACAGGGCGAGGTTGCGCCCGTTCTGGCAGGACTGCCCGACGGACTTTCTTCGTCTGAACTGATCAAGCAAACACTCCGCGCGATGGGCGGAAACAAATAAAAAACTATCATCCAACCGAGGGAGGAAACTGTTATGAATCTCGATGACCTGCTCAAAGAAGCGATTGCGATTCCCGAAAAGCGTTCTCTGTTTTTACAGACCTTGATCAAAAGCGATGTTTATGTCATCTGCCGTAATCCGGTCAAGCCGCGTAAGGACGGGGAACCGATCCAGATGGAGCTGATCACGACGCAGAATCCGGACGGCGATGTCTTCATCCCGTTCTTTACAAGCTTCCGGTCGCTCCAGCAGTTTGCAAAGCGTTATGTCAACTGCTATAAGCTCAACTGTCTGCGCCTCTTTGACCTGATCCAGTCCGCTTCTGCGGTTCTGAATCCGAACTCCTACGGCAAGGAGTTTTCCTCGCAGGAGATCAAGAGCATCCTGATGATCGCGCGGAATCTGAACATCCCCGCAATCTCGATGAACGAGGAAGAAACGATCGAATACCGTCCGCTCAACCGCGACATCACGCATCTGACCAGAACCGCGTGCAAATATCTTTCCAAGCAGCCGAATGTGGACCGTGCGTTTGCCGTAGAGATGGTGCGCGGCTGCGAAAAGCCGCAGGTGCTGTTTGTGTTTGATATGATGGGCAACACCAGAAAGCTGTTCTTCCCGCTTTCGAAATATATGGCAAGCTCGATGAAGAGCAGCGACAGCCTCTGTTTCCTGAGTCTGGAGCAGGAGGCAGCCAAGAAGGCAATCAAGGGCGTTTCGCCGTTTTATGTGAGAAAGAAGAGATTCTTTGAGAAATAAACCGATCTTCGGGATCAAAGGAGGTGTGACCTTATGATCGAAACAAGTGAAATGGAATTTGCGCCGCGTGAGGTTACGCCCCAGTATATTCCGCAGGACGCGGAGCTGGAGCTTTCGCTCCGCCCGAAGCTGCTGCGCGACTACATCGGACAGGATGCTGTGAAGGAGATCCTTGCCGTATACATTGAAGCGGCAAAGCGCCGCGGCGAACCGCTGGATCACGTTCTGCTCTACGGACCGCCCGGACTTGGAAAAACCACGCTTTCGGGTATCATCGCCGCTGAGATGGGCGTAAATCTCCGCATCACCTCGGGCCCTGCAATCGAAAAGCCGGGTGATCTTGCTGCACTGCTGACCAATCTTTCTGAAAATGATGTACTCTTTATTGACGAGATCCACCGCCTTTCGCGCTCGATTGAGGAGATCCTCTATCCCGCGCTGGAGGATAATGCGCTGGACATCATGATCGGAAAAGGCCCTTCTGCACGCTCGATTCGTGTGGATCTGCCGAAGTTTACCCTCGTCGGCGCAACAACGCGCGCCGGACAGCTGACCTCTCCGCTCCGTGACCGCTTCGGCATTCTCTCAAGACTGGAGCTGTATACGCATGAGCAGCTTTCTGATATCGTTCGCCGCAGCGCATCGATCCTGAACATCAGCTGTGATCCGGACGGTGCGATGGAGATCGCGCGCAGAGCAAGAGGCACACCCCGTATTGCGAATCGTCTGCTGCGCCGTGTGCGCGACTTTGCTGATGTACTCGGAAACGGTGAGATCACGCAGGAGATCGCAATGCTCGCACTGAACAAGCTGGAGATCGACGCGCTGGGACTGGACAGTCTGGACAAACGAATGCTGACGATGATCATCCGCGGCTACAACGGCGGCCCGGTCGGACTCGAAACGCTGGCTTCCGCAATCGGCGAAGAGGCGGTTACGCTTGAGGATGTCTGTGAGCCGTTTCTGATGCAGCTCGGATTTTTAACGCGTACACCGCGTGGACGCTGTGCAACTGCGCTGGCGTATGCACACCTCGGATTTGAACAGAACGGCGTACCTGCCGACGGGCAGCTGCCGTTATGATATTCCCTGCAAAACGCCGAAAAAATGAGGCGATCCGTGCAAAGCTTCCTGAAATTCAGGGAATTCTGAACGGACAGCGCCTTGCACCGCTGGGAGAGATTCCGTTCGGACATTCAACCGTGGGCTTCAGCGGCTGCGAATCAATCGCGGTGCACAATCTGCTGGTTCTGCTCGGCAGGCCACAGTCTTACCAGAGCGTCCTGCGGACGATCGAACGCGACTGCTGGCTGTTCGGATGGTTCGGCATTTTTCCGCACCGGATCTCAAAATCCCTCTCCCGCGTAGGGATTTCCACAAGAAAGACCACCGACCGCGACGAACTGATCCGCGCGGTATCCGACGGATTTCCTGTGATTCTTTCCTACTGGACAAAGCGGCGGCTGTTTTCCTCGATCCACACGGTCTGTGTATACAGCTGTAAGGACGGCACTGTGCTTCTCAACTGCTTCAGCAGATGCGCAGACGCGGCACTGGCAAACGACTTTACGGCGTGGATGCGTTCCCGCCTTCTGATTACCGGCTACATACCGGATGAAAGATCATATAAAAAGGAGTAGTTTATAATATGGGCAGATTATTCGGAACAGACGGCGCAAGAGGCGTCGCAATCACAGAACTGACTTGTGAGCTGGCGATGCAGATCGGCCGTGCAGCGGCAATGGTACTTACCAAGAAGATGAGCCACAAGCCCACGATCTATATCGGCAAGGACACCAGAATCTCCTCTGATATTTTAGAGGCGGCGCTTGCCGCAGGAATCTGCTCTGTGGGCGCAAATGCAGAGCTGCTCGGTGTGGTTCCGACTCCTGCAGTTGCAACGCTGGTCAGAACCAACGGCGCGGACGCAGGTGTGATGATTTCCGCGTCCCACAACAGTGTGGAGTTCAACGGAATCAAGCTGTTCTCCGGTACGGGCTATAAGCT
>SVNN01000109.1 GCA_015066905.1 Ruminococcus sp. | reverse complement strand
TCGTTTCAATTGCGGTTTTAGCAAATACTCTGCATCCAAGCTCCGTCAGTCCTTCTGACAGCACAATCTCCGAAAGACTGGTACAATCTGAAAATGCATAGCTTTTAATAAAGGTAACGCTTTCGGGAATCGTCACACTTGTCAAAGATGTACATCCGTAGAATGCGTCCCATCCGATTCCTGTCAATGTATCCGGGAAGGTGACACCTGTGAGTGCGGTGCATTCATAAAATGCTCTCTCCCCGATTTCTGTTACCGATGTACCATCTCCGACAGTCTCCGGAATCACAATCACAGTGTCCTCACCTGTATATCCCGTGATCATTGCGCCCGTGTCTGAAATGCTGTAAGTAAACCCAGCATATTCATACTCCTCTGCCTGCACCTGAAGTACCTCTTGTGCAAATAAACCGGAGAACACACCGGAAAACAGATCACTTTCCTGGATCTGTGCCAACGGTGGCGCTATATACCACGCGATGGTGGTTACCGCAGTCAATGCAGCAGTAACACGTTTGAAAAGAATCATACAAATTACCCCTTTTCTGAAATCTGTATTCCAGCCAACCCGGTATAGACAACCGAAATTGCCTGAACGGATGTGTTGGAGTTCCATCCCTAAGAACATTCTGTTAATATTCTATCACTAATTCAGGCAAAAATCAATAGATTCACATATGTCCGGGCAATTGTATGAAGCAGGAATCACCGGATTGCTTTGAATAGGGGCGCATATACACAACACCCCGCAGAGCCGACGAACATTGCTGCGCCGCCGGCTCTGCGGGGTGAATATCATGAATATAACAATTCGCGTTTCATCAGACACAGATCTGACACCTGCAGTCTGCCGTCTTTACAAAGATCGCCTGCCTGCCAATCAGCAAGAAAGACATCCGAAGCAGAAAGCAGCCATTTCTGCAGCAAAACAACATCAGCAACCGTGAAAGCGCCGTCCGCATTGATATCACCGCGGACGTCAGAAAGTGTCAGTTCCTCCTTGATCACTGCAAGCAAGGCGTATTCGCCTGCTGCATCCTGTGAGACTTCCCAGATCATGATCCCGCCATATTCTTTGGCAAGCGCACACTTTTCACGCATAGTCACCGCACCATTATAAGCGATTCCGTTGTACAGATCCGTTTCGTAATTTGCCGCATCCATTGCAACCAGTTCCGAAAAGGGAACATAAGAATTCCAGTCCAGTGCACCGTCTGCCGTGTAGCCTCTGCCATAGAACGGCACGCCAAGCACAAGCTTGTCCTTCGGGATTTTCTTCTGTACATGGAAGTACTGCAGCGAGGTCTGTGCAAATTCCATATCCGCGTGAGAGCTTTCGTCTGCGTCGTTGTCATACGCCATGACATTGACGAAATCGAACAGTGAAAAGGTCTCCTGTGTAACATGGACTGCAACCCACTGCGCTGTCGCAGTAGACAATTCATAACCACGCGCGTCACAAAGCGATCTCAGCGACGACACCCAGTCTGCGTAATAATTCCAGATCGCATGGCCGGAGCCAAGCTCAATATCCAGGTCGATGCCGTCCAGATCATACGTTTCGCAATAGTCCATGATCTTCTCGTTAAATGCAGCCATTTCTTCCGGGGTGTCAAGCAAAGGCAGATAGCCGTCACAGCCACCGCCGCCGCCAAGCGCCGCCATCACCTTGACATCGGAGCGATGCGCCAGACGGACAATATTCTTCAGTTCACTGTCCGGTATCCAGCAGGAAAGATCCCCCTCTGCGTCAGGATTGCAGAATGCAATATTCAAATGCGTCAGCGCCGTAAAGTCCAGCGTCCCATATGCCTGATATGACCAATCCGGCAGATATCCCACCACGCGCGCTTCATGTGCAACCTGCTCCTCCTGGGGTGGATCTGCCATACTGCCGATCCGCATATCAATTGCATATACTGTCACCGGTACATCTGCTGCCATGACAGAAATGTAATCAAGCAAGGAAAAATCTGTACCAAATGCAGCCGACATGGCATCGTAGGAATAATAGTACCAATCCCCTTCTGCGCCGTCCGGCTGCACCTGTGCCCAGGCTTCACCGCCGCTGTTTGAAGTCAGCACGAAATATGGCGCTGCGTCTGCATCACACTGCACCGCGATGGTGTTTCCTTCGGTGTAGAGGCTTGTGTCAGAAACCGGGATCGTAACCGGACAGGTCCATGCCTCCGCTGACGCTTCTCCTGTATACAGATGGATGACATCTTCCGCCGCCCTGACCGGAACCGCATGCACAAAAAGAATTGCCGCTGCTGTCAGCGCTGACAAGAGTCTTCCCCATTTCATTTTGAATTCCCCCTCATTTCAGATTCTGTACGCAAAATGCCTTTTTTCTTTCATCTTAGCACAGATTCAGCGAGTGGTCAAGAAAAAGTGCAGATTTCCTGTATATTCCGCTATTTTTTCATTTCCATATACGGCAGGATCTCATATCCGCATTTTTGATATAAATTCACAGCGCGCTCATTTTCCGCTTCCACTTCCAGACGGAACACCGCATCCGGATATGCAGCTTCTATATAACGGAAGAACTGCGTGCCGATTCCCTGTCCGCGATACTCCTCCTTGATATACAGATCTTCAATCCAGATGCACGGCTTTCCAAATTCTGTGGAAAAGCTTCTGGCAATCATCGCATAGCCTTGCGTCACGTTTCCATCCTCAAAGATATATCCTTCGATGTAGGGGGATTCTCCGATGCAATGCTCCACATCTGCTTCAAAGATTTCCTCTGAACCATTCGTCCACACCGCCTCCGAAGCATAGAACACACGCATCATCTCAATCACACAGCTTTTGTCCTGTTTCGTCATACGCCGGATCATACCGCTCATCGTCTTCCTCCTGTACATATTGATTCAGATTGATTATAACATAAAGCACGTCAAAAAGTCCACTGTATGATCGCACCGCCCCTGTGTTTTTGTCAGATTGATTCATGATCCGGCTTTTCGTCGGCACACTATGAAACAGCGTGTTTCAGTCGCGTCAGCAAGCCGCCGTTCCGCCACCGGAATTTCAATTCACGAAATATGTAAGTTTTGCACAAAATAATGCTTTAATACTTGCAAAAATTGATTTATGTGGTATAATATAAGATGTAATCTGCGGAAATACCCATCATATACGCTCTGAAAGGATATTTCATGATGAAAGATAGAAAACGAATTGCTCTGTTTGCAGGACAGGCGGAAGAAGCATATCAAAGCCGATTCATCAGCGGCTTTCTGAAAATGAGTTTCGCGGCAGACTTTGATGTCTGCGTATTTTCCATGTACCGAAAATATCAGGACAACGCGGAGCGCGAACAGGGAGAATCCAACATCTTCTCGTTGATCAACACAGAAAAATTTGATGGTGCAGTAATTCTCAAGGACAGCATTCAGACAGAAAATGCTGCTGAGCGGCTCGAACAGCATCTCAAATCGGTGTTTGACAAGCCGATCGTCGTCATTGAAAAGGAAAGCGGGCTGTTCCCGAGCATCTGTACAGATTGCTATTGCGCTGAATATGCTCTGATTTCTCACCTGATCGAAGTACATAACTGCCGCGACATCCGTTTTGTATCCGGAAAAAAGTGGCACAAGCACTCCAAGGAACGGTTACAGGCATACCGCGACGCAATGCAAAACCATGGTCTGGATGTAGAGGAACGCATGATCCTGTCCGGCGATTTCTGGTATCAAAGCGGCGAACTCTGCGCTGAACAAATCCTCTCCCACGGACAACCGCTGCCGGATGCGATCGCGTGTGCCAATGATCAGATGGCGATCGGCGTCTGCAAGGCACTGACCGAACACGGCATCCGCGTTCCGGAAGATATCGCAGTAGTCGGATATGATTCTTCTTTGGAGGGACAGACTTCCCCGCGTTCACTGACCTCTGCTCTGATTCCTGCGGAGGAATTCGGAGAATATGCATTCCGCTTCCTCACGGATAAAATGGAAGGCAAAATACCGGATTCCTTCCAGCTCAAGCCCCAGCTGCTCTTCGGCGAAAGCTGTGGCTGCAGCGGTGCTGATATGCCCTGTCACTGCATCCGAAGAGAAAAATGGGGTACCGACATCTCCGAGGACGGCTATAATTCTGTCTTTAATATGATGGACGAGACGCTGGTCACGCAGGTTTCTCTGCCGGAGTTTTTGAACACGGTCTATTCCTACGCCTATCAGCTGCCGGATATCCAGTCGTTTCATCTTTGCCTCGCCACCGACTGGAGATATATTGAACAGAATATTCATCTTCCGAATCAGGGATATCCCAAAAGAATGCTTCATGCAATCCGATACAGCAGCGACCGCGCAAAGAATCACGCAGGAACTGATGTTTTGTTTGCATCCGCGGATATGCTTCCGGATCTGGATGAACACCGCGACGCGCCTGCGGCATATTTCTTCACGCCGGTTTTCTTTGATACCGAGTGCTTCGGATATGCAGCTGTCAGCTACGGCAGTCAGACGCGCAGCTATGACGAGGTCTACCGTCGGTGGATCGGTTCGGTCTGCAGAGGCTTTGAATCTCTGCGGCGAAATGTGCTGCTCAAGCAGATGAAAGAACACCTCGAACGCATCCGCAGCAACAAATTTGCTGCTTCCGACCACTCCTATGAAGCGCTCAATGAGGAGGAACAGAACGAATTCCGCCTTGTCAGCACCATCCTGGATGATAATTTGCTGGATTACCACTTCCAGCCGATCGTCAGCGCGGAAAACGGCTCCATATTTGCATATGAAGCACTGATGCGCTCGCGCACCGAGCAGCGCGTTTCTCCGCTGTCCATCATCCGATATGCAACGATGCAGAACCGCCTTGCTGATGTAGAACGCGCAACCTTCCTGAATGTTCTGAAAATCTTCCACGAAAACCAGGAAAAATTCGGCTGTGCGAAAGTGTTTATCAACAGCATTCCCGGTGTCAGCATCAGCGAAAAGAAAAATGCTACGCTGAATCAATATCTTTCCGATCACGCAAAACAGATTGTCGTAGAGCTGACCGAAGAAGCGGAACTGAAAGACGATGAACTCCGTCAGCTGAAAAAATACTTCGGCATGATGCAGATTGATATTGCCGTTGACGATTATGGCACCGGCTACTCCAACGTCTCCAACCTGCTGCGTTATATGCCCAACTATGTCAAAATTGACCGCTCTCTGATCAGCGAGATTCACACGCACACACAAAAGCAGCATTTCGTTCGTGAAATCATTGATTTCTGCCATGATAATGATATTCTTGCGCTCGCAGAGGGCGTGGAAACTGCAGATGAGCTGCAGACGGTCATCCATCTTGGTGTGGATCTGATTCAGGGATATTATACTGCGAGACCTGCGGCTGAAATCGTCGGACAGATCGACGAGATCCGCAGAAATGAAATTTGCCGGTTCTATCAGGAACGAATCGACGGCATTGCTAAAAAGCTGTACATCGCCGGCAAGACCAGCCGCGTCTATCTGACAAAGCTGCTCAGAGACGGCTGCACCGACATCATCATCGGACAGACCGATATGGTCTACAAGGATATTTCTCTGATCGGCTCGCCGCAGATGCGGACTGATATGCATCTGCGTGTGGAAGCAGGTTACAGCGGACGCATCACCCTGGAAAATGTATGCTTCGCCAATATCAAAAACCGTCCCTGTATCGAACTGGGTGAGCATGCAGATGTCACGCTGGTGCTGCACGGCACAAATATCCTGACGGATGCCGGCATTCAGGTTCCTGAGAGTGCCCGTCTGGTCGTAGAGGGCAACGGTGAACTGAATATCGACCTCAATGCGCCTGAATCTTACGGTATCGGCAATACCCATGACGCCCGTCACGGCGAGCTGGTCTTTGAGCAGGACGGTCCTGTCAACATCAGCAGCCGCGGTAAGAATTGCGTTGCCATCGGCTCAGGACTCGGCGGCAACATCTGTATTAACCGGGGTGAATTCAATCTGAAGCTGAACACAGGAATCTGTGTCGGTCTCGGCTCGCTGCAGGGAAATGCATCCATGAGCCTTGTGAACTGCCACATCGAAGCAGAAATCTCCGCCACAAATGTTGTTCTGATCGGCTCAATGGAAAATGATGCAGACATTACTGTCCAGAGCAGCGCTGTCAATTACAGAGCCTCTGCAAAACACCTCACGGGGGTCGGAACGCTTTACGGCAGCAACGCCAATATCAGATTCTCAGAAGCCGGTGTGGATTGCACCCTGAATTCTGACCATTCAACCTGCTTTGGCGCGCTGAACGGTTCTTCAGATATCAATATCAATCATATCACATTCAATCTCACCGCCTCCGGCGAGGAAGCACTCGCATTCGGCGGACATCACGACAATACTTCCGTCTGCATCGCAAACTCCAATCTGAATGTTGTGCTCAATAACACAATCGGAAAATGCACCTGTGCACCGGACGAAAAATTCCAGATCATCAACGGTATGAACGTCATCAACATCAATGGCCTGGCGCACACCGCCAACTGATCAGAATGACTGCTGTATCCTGTGATCAGATCAAATCAACTATTTGCAGATTATAGCAGTCAATATACTGTCCAAAGTTATCAAAATATTCAGAATTATTGCCTTGACTTTTTATATCAGATGCAGTAAAATGAATAAAACTTATCACTGTATTCCGATTCAGAATGAAATACACGCTGTCAGCGAGATATTTGGAGGACATCAATGAAGAATTACGTTCCGCGTAAGCGAATTGCATTACTGATTGCAGATCCGAGTTCGGATTATTCGCAATCTGTGATAACCGGTGTACGTAATCAATGCGCAAAATATAATTATGATCTGTTGGTTTTCAGCACAATGGTCAAGGTCTGTCACCCGGACAAGCTTTATCTGGATGGAGAGCTGAACATCTACAATCTGATCAACTACG
>SVNN01000108.1 GCA_015066905.1 Ruminococcus sp. | reverse complement strand
GACCAATTTCACCGCAGCGGTTTCCTGCTTCAACAACATCGGCCCGGGACTGTCTGTCGTGGGACCGATGGGGTCCTACGCAGGGTATTCGCCGTTTGCAAAGCTTGTGCTGACGGCGGCGATGCTGCTGGGCAGACTGGAGATTTTCCCGCTGCTGATTGCGGTGATTCCATCCACGTGGAGAAAGCGGTAAAGAAAATGCGAACGGACGAAAGCCGCAGCTTTCGTCCGTTTTTCTGTTGTCAGACAGGCTGCCCTATTGCGGTTTGCGGCAAAAAGGTATATCCTTATAACAGAATGGCTGACAGATACGTTGGAGGCGGAGGTTTGATATGACGGAACTGGAGATAATGGAGCGGGCGAGACTGTACATGGAAAAGCTGGCAAACGGGATCAATCCGCTGACGGATGAACCGGTGGGGGAGGACGATGTCATCAACAATGTGCGTCTGTCCCGCTGCTTTTTTTATGTGACCGATGTTCTGCGTCAGGTGATCGAAAACGGAGGCGTGGAAAGTGCCGGTCCGGTTGCAAAAAAGAAGAAGCTGCCGTTTTCGCTGACAGCAGAGCAGCGCGCAGAATTTGTCAGCTCGCAAACGCCGCTTTCGGTGACGGAGCTTGCAAAGCGGATCAGTCGGTTGTGCGAAAATGAGAATATGAAAGGCCTGAAATACGACAATATCCGCTGCTGGCTGCTGGAATGCGGGCTGCTGTATGAAACCGAAGTAAACGGAAGATATACGCTGCGTCCGACGCAGAACGGCGAGTGCCGCGGTATCATGGTGGAGCAGCGGGTAAGTCCGTCCAAAGGCCCGTACGAGGTGGTACTGTACGATGCCCAGATACAGCAGCTGATTATGGACAATCTGGACGCGGTGATTGCCATCAGCAACCGTCCGCGAACTGAAACAGCCTGTGAACAGGCTGGCAACTGACGAAAGGGAGACACGAAGCAATGGTGGAAGTGGTAGCCGCCCTGATCCGGGACGGAGAACGGTTTATGGCCTGCCAGCGTCCGGTACACAAGGCGCGGGGGCTTTTATGGGAATTTGTCGGCGGCAAGGTGGAGCCGGGGGAGACGCACGCGCAGGCACTGGTGCGGGAGTGCCGGGAAGAGCTGGGCGTGACGGTGGAAGTGGGGAGTGTTTACATGGCGCTGACCCATGAGTACCCCGACCTGACGGTACATCTGACGCTGTTCAACGCGCGCATAGCAGAAGGTGTACCGCAAAAGCTTGAACACAACGACATCCGCTGGATCACCGTGGAGGAGATACCGGCGTATGACTTCTGCCCGGCAGATGAGGAGATTCTGGAGGAACTCAAAAAGCGCGGGCTGGAGCGGTGACAGGTATCCATATGCCGATTGGAACAAAAACGAACGGGTGGGCTGCATTGGCAGTCCACCCGTTATGATTGCATAATTGCGTCCCGGCTTTACGCTCCAAACACGCGCCGGACCGCTTCCAGATACCCGTACCCGTACAGATCGTCCGGTTCCAGGTAGCTTGTCTCCGTCCACTCGTTCCAGCTGTTGACGGTGATGAGCGGGACGGGCAGATTGTGGGTATCCACATACTCTTTGGCTGCCCGCAGGGCCTTTTCAAACTCCTCGGGGGTGTTTTCCTGACAGATGTTGGGCAGGAACTTGTCAAAGCGGGGATTGTTGTCCCAGCCGATGGAGACATGGGGGAAGTAGGGCACGTCAAAGTCGTGCTCAAAAGCCGCCCACTGGCGGCGGATGTCGGCAAAGGCCTCGGCGTAGCGGCGGTTCATGTTGGTCATGTGGACAAACTGGTAGTTGGTCAGGCTGTCAAAGCCCAGCTCACGCACGATGGCGCGGCGGTCGTAACGCTGTGCCGTGTCGATACCGGAGGCGTTGAAGGTGGCCTTCTCGCCCCAGGAGGTAAACTGCAGATGAAGATCGGGGAAGCCTTCCATGCGCACCTCTTCCCGGAACCAGTCCAGCGCCTCGCGGGTGCGCTCCACGCCGCCAAGGCCGTTGAGGAGGTTTTGGATGTCGTAGATCATGAGCACCGGCGCGCCGTTGATGGTATAGTAGTTGGGCTGATGGAAGTACTGCCCGATAAGACGGCGGGCAGCCTCCTGAAAGCGCGGAAAGCTCACCGCACCCTCCCAGATGACGGTGTTGCCCGCCTTGGAGGAGGAAAGGGTCTTGGACCAGAGGTGGTTGGCATCGTGGTTTGCCCACATGATGTAGAACTTCATCTTGTCGCGGTTTTGCGCTTTGAGGAAACCGTCGTTGAGACAGTTTTCCAGAAACGGACGGCCGTCGTACCAGTACCAGTCGTAGATGAAGACGTTGACGCCGTGACGAACAGCCTGCTCGATCTGCATTTCCATGACGGCGGGATCGGCTTCGTTGACATAACCCCAGAGAGGCTTGCGGGGCCAGGAGTGGCCATCAAATTTGGCGTTGGCACGGGCGACGGTCTGCCATTCGCCGATGCCCTCGGGCCAGAAGATGCGCGAGCGCAGCTCGTCGCCGGTATAGGACGGCCAGACAAAGGCCGCGACGTCGTAGCGGGAAGCAGTCATGGTGATTTCTCCTTTGGTGTGGTTGAGATGGGTTTGGGATCTTACATGCGCAGGAATGGGGCTGGCATGAATAGTTTAACACAGATGGTGCCGCATGGCAACCGCAGGGGTAGATAATTTGAAGAACACAAAACAAAAAAAGCTTTGAAACATGGCGTTTCAAAGCTTTTTTGTGGCAGAGAATACTCAAAAAAAGCGAAAGTGAGGTGAAAATACACTACATTTGTTTTCAACCGTTGAAATTACCTTTTCAAGTTCATTATGCCGCAGATTTCAAACGGTTTTGATGAAATCGTGCAAGGCACGATGAAATCCTCACTTTGTTCGGATGAAATCTGCTTCGCAGATGAAATTAAATCCGTCCTTCTCCCGACGAAGTCGGATTTCATCACGCAGGTGATTTCATCTCACGGAAGTGGGATTTATCCCGTCCGCAAGGACGGATTTAGTTGAAAAGAACCCACATTTGTCGCAGACAAATGTGGGTTCTTTTCATGGTATACCCGACTGGAGTCGAACCAGCGGCCTTCAGAGTCGGAGTCTGACGCTCTATCCAACTTTGACGCTGTTTTCGCGCGGCAGAGCCGCTTGAAAAACAACGCGTCAAGGGTGTGAACTTGGTGGAAAAGCTTTGATATATCGTGTTTTTCTGCATTTTTATTATATCATGTTAAGACATGAATTTCAAGAACTATCCGCTGATTTCTACGAAAAAAGCGCACAAATTTGTGCGCTTTTTTGATGCCTGTGCGGTGCAGTGTGCGCTTTCTGTGCGCTGCGTTTTGGACGGAACAAGGAGCGGGATTGCGCCAGCTTCATGGGTATAATAATTTAGTCTGCGTAATAGCGATAGAGGAAAGTCACAACCTGTGCTCTGGTGCAACTTGCATCAGGGCTGAACAGGTTTGCACCTACTCCCGTTGTAATGCCATTTCTGACCGCACATTGTACCGCATCAGCATAGTACGCATCGGACGGCACATCAACAAAGCTGTTCACACCGTAAACGGCAGGACAACCGGCAGCACGCCAGAGGAACGTAACTACCTGTGCACGGGTTACGATCATGTTAGGGCTGAATGTCGTGTCAGTGGTTCCTGCGGTAACGCCATTCTCCACAGCCCACTGTACGGCTTTTTCGTAGTAGGAACCGCTCTCTACATCCGTGAACGCATTACCCGCTCCGACGGGTTTAGGGCAACCGGCAGCACGCCACAGGAACGTGACCACCTGGGCGCGGGTGCAATCCATAAGCGGCGCGAACGTCGTTGCGGTCTGGCCACTGGTCACACCCTCGCTGACTGCCCACAGAACCGCATCGTAATAGTAGTCTCGTTCTGCGACGTCATTGAACGGATTGACGGGGACAACCGGAACTGGGTCGGGTGTCGGTGTCGGTTCAGGCGTCGGCTCAGGATCCGAATCAGGTGTCGGCTCCGGTTCTTCGTCGGGCTTGGGGTCAACGATCACTGGAGGAATATACGGCGGCACATAATTGGGATTTGGTTCGCAGCAGTTGGCACAGGTAGGACGGAAGATATTGCTGAAATCGTGTCCCGTTGCAGGAATGCTTTCCGTATAGGTTCTTGTACCATCTGAATTTGTGTAAGTGTACTCGCCTTCGGTCGTACATCCCGGTGCGGTTGTGATTTCAACCGAGTAAGTCCCCTCGGCTATGATGTAAGCACCGCCCTCGTTAACCTGAAATATAACATAGCCATTCTCAACGGATGCTGTATCAACTTTTCCATCATGCAGCACCGACGCAGAATCACCATAGAACGCCAGCTTCAAGCTTGGCTTTTTCTCACGGAGAACCGTGCTGTCGTTGATTGTAACAATCAGATCGCGATCTTCGGCCTGAATTGTAATATCAGCATTGAAATAGTCATTCGAGGCTGCAAAAGCCGTTGTACAAAGCACGGCGCAAAGAACAGCAACCGTAATCGAGCAAAGGAGCAGTTTTCTCAGTTTCATTCTACTCCCTCACTTTCATTCTCAAAAATCCATGTGCATGTGACGCTGCCATCTTCCTCGACAATATCCATTGTCAAGTCCGTGTCCCTCTCAAAAGAATTGGCATCCAGCAGAAGTCCATCTGCAAAAATGGTATCATCGCTCTTGTTGAGTTCAACATGATCGGCTTCTGTACCGATGCCAATCATGTTGGTACTCCAATCCGGCGCGGAAACGGGCGTTTCGCTGTACCCATGCAGATACATGAGATAGTTTGCCAGGCCACTGGGAGACAGATATCGCAGGCTGACATCAGCCTTGTCATTCTTCTCTTTGGCATGGTCGAAGTAGTTGCCGGACGCATAGACTTTTCCGGCAGACCGGATGTCTTGATTGCCGCTATTGCCGTTGATAAAGTCACAATGATAGATACGGTAGTAATAAGCAATCGCACTATCCGGAAAATCAGACAATTCAACACCAGTCTTGCAATCTTTGAACGCACAGTTATACATCTGGAATTCATCATAGGAGGCATTGGCTGCAAAGCTGCAATCAAAACCAACATTGCATTCATTGAACAAACTATTGTCACACGACCAGATACGACCGTTGTCTGATATTTCAACTGCCGTATCATACCCATAGAACGAACAGCTGGAAATCATATCCACCTTGCCGTTTGTGATGGAAATGCCTGTGTCGCTGTCATCGTCGGCAATAAACTTGATTGCACCAACGACCGGCAGCTTGGGCTGTGTGATCGTCAGGCTTGACATGGTGGTTTTCACACGGTACACGCCGTTTTCGTTCTCCGATGCACCGGTGAGCACAACACCATTGCAGTTGAGACCCTCTGTTCGGAAAATAATATCGCCGTAATCGACCGGTGCAAGGTCGATCATAATATTCAGAATCTTACTTGAAGCAGGATAGGTATTTGCCAGACTATCCAACAGAGACTGCAGTTCTTCCTGCGTGTCAATACCTTTGTCTGCACAGTTAATCCACACATCGCCGGGAATAATATCGACATTGATATGCTGACTGACTCTTACGTCTTCAAGGGAATTTCCTTTTGCATCCGTGCATCCATCTGCTAACGTGACATTGGCATGAAACAACGCGGCACTCTGATAATAGTTCATGTAGAAAGAGGCATACCAACGGCTGTCCGCGTTTTCGGATTCGATTTTCGCAACCATAGGCATGGTTGCATCTTTGCTTTCAGCGGAAAATGCGACCGATTCGATGATCTCCGCGCGAAGTTCCGCAGAGACCTCTGCCTGATCTTCTTCACCGAAGTTTTCAAAGATTGTAACGGCGTAAGGGCCTCGGGGCCACTCGCACATATTACCTTTATTTTCAAGCATGATCTGCGCATCTACAGGCCAGGCACTTCCGGATTCGGGACCGACGGAATCTACATTCTCATCATAATCGCCGAAAACAAGGGTGTATTGCTTGCCGGCATACGTGAATGTACATTGGTTTCTCTCAAAATCATTCCATGCGTCTGTTGCATTTGCTGCAGCAGCGATAGACAACATGCCAAGGGAAATTATCAAGACTGCAGCAAACAGTATTCTGCCGATTTTTCTTTTCATTCTTTTTTCTCACCTTTACGCACTTTGCAGCAGATTCTGCACCGTCAAACGGATATTGTTCGGAACATTCTCCATCTTGATATACCGCGCAACCGTGGAGGGATGCCGCCCGGTTTCATAGGCCACCGCCGAATATGTACCGTAGATTGCATACAGACGGTGCATTTCCACGATCTCCTGCGGCGTTACTCTTGGACTTCCCATGTCAGCGCACCATGGGATTCTTCTGGGGTTTCTTGTCGTTTTTGACAGGCTTCTGAGCGGTTTTCAGATTGGTGTCGGAGTTCTTCATGGCAAAGTCCCAGCACTCCTGCAGATATCCACTGAAAGTCTTGGTTTTTGCATCCTCGCCGCCGTATTCCTTGATCATACGGTTGATTTCTTCCAACTTGGATGTGTAGTTCCACGGTACGGTGATGGTTTTCTTGTCGGTGTCCAGAATGATTCGCATAAGTTTTCTCTCCTTTTAATGTGATACATATAGGATACGACGGAAAACGACGGAAAACAATTACCTGACAGCATAGTATTCAGGAAAAATCTATGATTTCACGGTGAAATCATAGAAGAACGCGGTGAAACGAAGAAAAACGCGGGAGATACCGTGAAATCTCCTGCGTTTTCCGTGAATTTCATGTGTTTTGACGTGAATCGCGCGGTAATCACTCAAAAATGGCGTTTGTGCTCTCGATTTTCGCGCTTGTCTGATTATCAATATCCGTTTTATTCCCTGAGAACGTGCAGTCACGGAAATCAATCGGCATATTTCCGGGCACATTGGAAAGAAGC
>SVNN01000107.1 GCA_015066905.1 Ruminococcus sp. | reverse complement strand
AAGCCCGGCGAGAGAAACCCCGGTAATGAGTTTGCGAAGATGCATAATTGATCCTGATCCTTTCCTGTTTTTTCTCTATTCTACCACCTTATGCGGCGGCTGTCAATGGATTTTTTGCTTGAAATTTCGGAATCTGTGTGCTATAATAAACATATATTAAGTTGTGCGTCAGGGAGGGATCACATATGGGAACCATCATTACAATCAGCCGTCAGTATGGCAGCGGCGGACGTATCGTTGCACAGCTTGTTGCGAAACAGCTGGGATATCAGTTTTATGACAGGGCACTGATCGACCGCGCCGCAGAGGAGAGTGGTTTTTCCACCCATCACATCAACGAGTCGGGCGAATATGCCACCAGCTCCAGCAGTCTGCTGTTCGGCCTTTCCGTTGCAAATACCATGGGGCAGGGCGGTATGTCGCTATATGATAACGTATATCTTGCACAGTCCAAGGTGATCCGCGCGATTGCGGACAGTGAAGAAAACGCTGTGATCGTCGGCCGTTGTGCTGATTATATTCTGCGTGAGCGCGCACATTGTCTGCACGTTTTTCTCCATGCGGACGTAGAGAGCCGTCTGCGGCGCGCTGTGGAGGAATATGGCGAGGCGGATGCCAAAAGCGAGAAATTTCTTCGCGAAAAGGACAAACGGAGAAAGGTCTATTACCGCACCTATACCGGTGAGAACTGGGGTGAGGCGCAGAATTATCATCTCACACTTGATACCGGCTTGCTGGGAATTGAAACCTGTGCGGATCTGATTACACGCGCTGTACAGGCAATGCAGTAAAAGATAGCGGATTCTGTTCATCAGACAGAGTCCGCTTTTCATTTTTTCGGCAAAATGATAATGGCGGATGCCGAAAATTCTTGTTCGTTTTATTCAAAAAGCCCATGGCGATTTTTTATAAAAACTGTTATAATATACATAATCATGGAAGAGGGGGAAATAAGATGAGCCAATTCGATTTTGCACCGCAGCAGACAGTGGTATATAACGATTCCTGTATCTGTCGGATTGAGGAGATTGTACGCCGCTGTTTTGACGGCGAACACAGCCTGGACTACTACAAGCTCTGTCCCGTGCGCGGAGAGCATTCGAGCTATTATGTTCCTGTCGCGCAGGCAGGGGAGCGGCTGCGGAACCTGATGACTGAGGCGGAAGTGCTGGAGATCATAGATTCGCTGGAAGCGCGCGTGCTTTCGCTGAGTGATGACAGCAGAGAGCGGAAGGAGGCTGTCGGACGCATCCTCAAGGGCGGCGATTACGGCGAGATTCTCTGTATGCTTCATGCGCTGCGTGCTGTGCAGGCTGGCTGCAAATCTTCCGGAAAGCGCGTTTCTGTCAGTGATGAAAACGCGATCCGCAGCGGAGAGGAGCGTGTGTTCCCCGAAATCGCAATGGCGCTGCAGATCAGTGAGGACGAGGTCGATTCCTTTATCCGTACCCGCTTGGGCGAAGCGGTTTAATTATGTTTAGTTAATATATATATACCTTGTATTGACAGGCGCGGCGGTGTGTGCTATAATGACAGCAGAAGAACCAGTAATTTACTTTCATGGAACATATGACCTTGCGGTCGGGCGAACAGATGTTTCGCTTGCCGCGCCGGATTTGTAAGGAGGTACTTATGATGAAAAACGTAAAACGATTCCTTTCTGCACTGATCGCAGGCGCACTGCTCTGCACTGGATCTGTGTTCTCCAGCGTTTCCGCGGAGGAGACTGTTTATCTGAGGGGCGATGTCGATCAAGACGGCATTGCAGATTCGGATGACGCGTTGGAAATGATATTATATTATGTGTATTCGCTTGTAGATGCAGACGGCGTGGTTACACAGGAGGAGTGGAATGCTCGTCTGATTAAGCGTGGAGAAAGCCTGTATTCTGTGGAAGGCTTTGCACAGAATGATCTGGATGGCGATGATCGGGTGACCATCTCAGACGCGTACATACTGTTGGAATTCTATTCGGAGTATCTTCTCAGTAGAGATGCCGATGCAGCATGGGCGATTATCGATAATTGCCGCAGTGCCAGGGAAGCAAAGAACTGATTCTCTGCGATATCTGCACGGCAGAATATCACAATCTGAAATATGAAAAAGCGGCCGGATGGTTGAATCCGGTCGCTTTTTATTTGTTGTTTATTCTGCAAGCGCTCTGCCGAGTGCAGCGCATTTGTTCAGATCGTCATCTGACGGAGTTTCGTTTACAATCAGTCCCTCTCCGTTGATGACAGTCGCGCCTGCCGCAGTGCAGCGTTCTGTCCAGTTTCTCATCCATTCGCCGTCGCCCCAGCCGTAGGAGCCGAACAGCGCGATTGTTTTTCCTCTGAGCTGGCTTTCAATTTTGTCGAAGAACGGAGCGAATTCACTTTCTTCCAGCTCCTCTGCCCCCATTGAGGGGCAGCCGAATGCAATGCGGTCGTAATCCAGTACGCTTGCGCTGAATGCTGATACGCTGAACAGCTCTGCGCCTGCGCTCTCTGCGATCGCTTTTGCCATCGCCTCTGTGTTGCCGGTTCCGCTCCAATAGATGACTGCTGTTTTCATTAAAAAACCTCCATTAAGATATTCTGAGCGCCTGATAAAGGTCAGCACCCTCATTCAATTTATTGCACAGAAAATTTCTGCACTTTTCATAGTTCGAAAAGGTACGGCGTGCCTGTTCTTCGGAGCCGTATACTTTCCAGTAGCCGCAGAGCTTGAAGTTTTCTCCCTTGTTTGCAATAAAACCGATCACGTCCTCCAGCGGATAGTCGAGGAACAGCCCGATATCATGCGGAAAGCTGCCGTTTGCCTGAATCCGCTTTGCCAGAATGTCGAGATATTCCTCCACAGCGGCAGATGCGGGATATCCGCAGCGACGAAGCATACGGCGGACATCCGGATCGCGCAGACGCTGTTCCAGCCTTGCATGATGATAAACGAGGATCAGTGTGCGTGCACCTTGTTCGCACAGTATTCTGCATCGGAGACCTTTGGCGGCGGCTTTGCGGTTGAAGCATTCACTGTGCAGCTGCAGCTGGAATTCATCGCTTGCCAGCGAAACCAGATTGGCACATTTAATGCCGAGCAGCGTCGGCGCGGCATGAAATGCGAGTGTTCTGCCGAATTTTTCATATTCTGCCTGCGACATATGAATTCCTCCTTTCGGTTAGCAAAAGCTAACTGTATAGCAAAAAAATAACAGATTATCTGCAGTATTGTTCCAGCACAGTCTTGAGTGCATTTGCGCTTGCGTTATGCACCCGCGCAACAGGAATGTCATGCTTTTGGGATTTCTGATTGACGCTGTTGACCATTTTATGAGAACAGGTGTTTGTGAATACCACCATCAGATCCGGTGTGCCGAGCTTGTTTTCAAAATCTGAAGGCATTTGTGTGAACACCTTTGCTTTACAATTGTACGCTTTGCAGATGTCTTTATACCTTGTCGCCATGCGGTCATTTCCGCCGATCACGACTACGCTCATCGTATCATTCCTTTCTGATTTTTGGTTAGCCGCTGCTAACTTTATTTAGTATAACACAGTTGGCGAAGTTTGTCAAGCATAAATGCCATAAAAAATGAAACCCACCGCTTTTTGGTTCCAAAGCGGCGGGTTATCAATCAGAATCAGATGATCGGGAGTGTTGCGGTGCCTGCAAGATACAGACTGAGTCCGGTGATGTCATCTGCAGTGATTGCGTCATCTATATTGACATTTGCGTTGATGATACCCTGTTCGGTGATTGCGTCTGTCTGGAGATCTGCATCCTGAGAAACGTAGCGTGCCAGCAGAACGAGATCGGCAATGTTGATTGTAGTGTCGCAGTTGGTATCGCCGTACAGGACAGGGTTTGTTTCTTCCTCTTCTTCACCCTCTGCGGGAGCAGCCTTTGTCATGACGAGATATCCAACACAGCCGGCAGACTGACCGTTTGTGCCGAGCGTGATGACATCGCCAGCCTTGTACGGCTTCTGGTAGACTGCAAAGGTGACGTCATTGGACGCTGTAAAGGAGAGATCGGTGATCTCCCAGGTAGTGAGCCATTCCGGAATGGTCGTCACACGAGTGTCCATTGCGACATATGCAGTGAGATCTGCGCCTGCAGTAAAGGATGCAAGCGTGTCGGTGTAATTCTTGGAGTCACACGCGGTTTTGATATATTCCGCGCCGGTCAGTGCTTCAGGCAGTGTGCCGTAGATGACTTCGCGATCACCGTAGAGAAGTGCGCCCTCTGCAAGCGGATCGGCAGAAATCGACCAGTCAGAGCCGTTTTCCGTGTCATTGATCAGCAGATTGGTGATCAATGTGCCGTTGAGCGGAATTGTTTCACGACCGAATACAAAATAGTTGATATTCAGCAGATAGCTCTCTCCGCCTGTGAATTTCAGATAGACCGTGTGGCGGTCTGTGATTGTGGCTGTGTTGCAGGATACATCGAAATAGTTGCCGAATCCGTTTGCCTCTGTAATCTTGCAGATGCCGACCGGTGTGTTGTTCAGCGAATCCAGACAGATCTCAATCGCAGCGCCTGCCGTATTTGCGGAAACACGTGCGAAAAAGCTTTTTCCACCGTCCTCAAAATCAACATTACGGAACATGATGTAGTCGCCGTTTTCGATGTAGCCGACATTCTGTCCGCCTTCGGGGCAATCCTCAGTCTGCACACCGGACTGCGTTGCATAGTTCTCGGCTTCGATCTGTTCAAATGCGGAGATCGGTTCGAGCGATGCGATCTCGGGAGAGAGGGTGACTACGCCCGCGGGGAAGGAGTCAATCGTCAGATCGTTGATGTAGTATTCGATGTTGGTGTAGCCCATGCCGCAGTAGTCGCCGTTTGTATCAGCAGCGTCGTTCGGATTCAGACCGCGGAGCAGCTCCCATTCATCCGGCATACCGTCGTTGTCGGAGTCGGTAATGGTCTTTTCTAAAACTGCGGAGGGATAGGTATAGGTCACACCGCACTGGATCTTGTAGCCGTCGAGCTTGGATTTTTCATCGTCGGTTGCCTCTTCGTAGGTAGCCGTGCCGCTCAGATTACCGGTACCGGTCAGAGCCTCATATGCAGACTGCTGGTCGATTGCAGTACGGAGTGTCGGCGCGATGCCGTTGCCTGCAAAGTTCAGCACATTGTTGTAGGAATCCTCTGCGCTTTCGCAGGTCAGCGCGGTGGAAACATTCACACCGTTGACGATGGTTTCAAACGCGGTATTGCTCTTGACGGAATCCTTGGTGATGCCCAGACCGTCCTTGACAGAAATGCCGTTCCAGTTGTCGGAGGTCACGGTGTCATAGATGGTGTCATCCTTGTTGAGCATACGGTTGCCGCCCAGATAGATCGAGAAATTCTCAGGGCTGGTGCTGCTGTCTACACTGACATAGTGCTTGCCGCTTACGGTACCGTTGCCCATCTTCAGCGTGTTGTTGACATAGTTCAGATGGCCGATTGTGCCATACGCGGTCTGATATGCCCAGTTGTAGATGACATTATTGGTGAAGTCAGCGGTAGAGGTGCCGACCACCTTGCCGCGGAAGTTGCGCGAAACATTATGTACGATCAGGTTGTGGTCGAAGGTGCTGAAACCTTTTCCCATCATCAGACCGAAGCCGTGGATGCCCTTGCTGTGGCCGCCCCAGGAGTCGGCCGGGCCGATGACGGAATACTGCACAGTGTAGTATTCATTTTTGGAGTACAGCCCCCACTGTTCATCGGTTGTCCAGCCCATCGAGCAGTGGTCGATGATGGAGTGCGAGCCCTGTGCGCCGCCCCATGCGTCATTACCGCTGCTGGTGGAGGCATACGGACCGGGACGGGAGCTGATGTAGCGGCAGATGATGTTGTCGCCGCTCATGCCGAGTTTGTAGTTTTTGAGGGTGATGCCCGATCCGCCGGGTGCGGTCTGTCCGGCGATCGTCACGTTGCTGGCTACAAGAATATTGCTCTTGAGTTCGATTGTACCGCTGACGTCGAATACGACGATGCGGTTTGATGTGCCGACTGCGTCACGGAACGAGCCGGCGCCGCTGTCATTGAGGTTGGTGACGTGAACAACCTCGCCGCCGCGTCCGCCTGTCGCGTAGCTGCCGCCCCCGACTGCACCCGGAAAGGCGAGTACAGCCGAAGCCGCATTTGCCGTTGGTTTTTCCGTTGGCAGATAGCCGCTCTGGCAGGCGAGAAGTGCTGCCGCGCAGGCAACAGATGCTGCAATTCTTTTTTTGTTTCTCATCGTTTGCATTCCTCCTGAACAATAGATTTGTAATCTTTGCTGAATTTTTATACGGTTTGATTGATTATCTATTCAATTATACCATATTACCGAAATGATTACAATTGCAAATCGTACCGTATTTTATTGCTCTGGCTTTGTTTTATGTTGCTGACAGTGATGAAACGGCGCTTTTTTGGCGAAAAGGCAACAATTCGTGCACGATTTGTCATTGCTATTTGGATTGGCGATTGTGTATAATAATCCTTGGAAACCGGATGCAAATTTTATCATATTCTTTTTGAGAGGGGAAATTTTGATGAAACTGAAACGTTATCTGGCTGCCGCACTTGCTTGTTTGATTACGGCGACAGCCTTTGCAGATCTCACACCGGAAGTGAGCTATGCAGCAGGAAATCTGATCAGCAATTCGACCTTTGACAGCGGTACGAGCGGATGGGGTACCTACAAGGAAAGCGGCGGTGCCTGCTCCTTGTCCACGTCCGACGGAAAGCTTGCGCTGAACATTTCATCGGTCGGTTCGCTGAACTATTCTGTACAGGTCTATTATGACATTATTCCGCTGTACCAGAACGCTACATATCGTCTGAAGTATGACATTTCCTGCTCGATGGACCGCTTTGTTGAGGGAATGATCCAGCAGAACGGCGGTACCTATCAGGCTTATACATGGAAGGGCCTGGACATTTCTCCGACACCCCAGACGGTGGATTATACCTTT
>SVNN01000106.1 GCA_015066905.1 Ruminococcus sp. | reverse complement strand
CGCAAAACAGGGTCTGACGCAGCTCCGTATTGCTGAAACTGAGAAATATGCACACGTTACCTTCTTCTTCAACGGCGGCGTTGAGAAGCAGTATGAGAACGAATCCCGCTGCCTGATCAACTCCCCGAAGGAGGTTGCAACCTACGATGAAAAGCCGTCGATGAGCGCATATGAAGTTGCTGTCAAGGCAGTCAACGCAATCAATAGTGATCAGTTTGATGTTATGATCCTCAACTTCGCAAACTGCGATATGGTTGGTCACACAGGTGTCTTTGACGCTGCTAAGGCTGCTGTTGAGGCAGTGGATACCTGCGTTGGCGCTGTTGTAGATGCAGTAACTGCCAAGGGTGGTATCGCTCTTATCACTGCTGACCACGGTAATGCAGACAAGATGTATGAGGCAGACGGTTCTCCGTTCACTGCTCATACCACCAATGTCGTTCCGCTGATCGTTGTCGGTAAGAACGATGTCCAGCTGCGCGAGGGGGGCGTTCTGGCAGATCTTGCACCGACAATGCTCAAACTGATGAATCTGGCTCAGCCCGAGGAAATGACCGGAACATCTATTGTTCTTTAATTTCTCATTTAAGTGATATTGACAAACATCATACCGGGGGAATGCGGTTTTTCGCGCCCCCGGTTTTGTTTGACTTTGTAGCCAATCTATGCTATAATGTGTTCATACAGAAAAAAGGAGGAAGAACATACTATGTCTTGTAAAAAGTGCGGCACCGCATTTGATGAAAACGGGGTTTGTCCATCCTGCGGCGCCAAGCAGCTGAAAGGAAAAGGATATCGGATTGGTCACTCGATTCTCTGCTGTATCCTTACTCTGCTTCTGACCGTTACATTGATCTCTCTCGCCGCTGCACGATCCATCCTCAACGGCACTGTGGTGGATGATTCTGTGGAGCAGCTTGATCTCGCAACGCTCCCCGTCGGCAGATTCGTCGGCGCTGAGGATGCAGAACAGAACCTCGCCGGCTATCTGCTGGACGAATATGTCACAGATAAGGATATCACAGAGGAAGAGGTTGCAACCATGCTCAAGGATCTCGGCGCAGAAGCGGTGATCCAGGAAAAAACAAATGCATATCTCTCCCTGTTCCGCGGCACCAGCGATGAGATTCCCACCCTCACTTCAGCTGAGATCGTAGAACTGCTTGAAAAGAATGAAGATAAGATCCTCACCACTTTTGCAATCACAATCGAGCCATCTGACAAGGAACTGATCGCCAGCGAGCTGGATCCGATCATGAACGCAGTCAATGATTCTATGCAAACCAACTACGGTTCAAAATTTTCACGCAGCGTGTCCAGATTCTGGCTGAGTACCCCGTGCTTTGTAATCCTCATCCTGCTCGGTCTGGTCATCATGATCCGCTGGTGCGTGGTATATAAAAAATCTACCGGTGCGGCATCCAAGGGCGTTCGCGCATTCGGAATCAGTTCGCTGATCCCTGCGGCGCTTATGCTGATCATCGGCGTAGCAGCTCTGATCTTCAGTGCATCCCTTCCCGATGCTGATACAGCAAACCGCATTCTCATCACGCTGTTCAACGGCACTGGTGAAGCGTTCGCTATGTTCAGCGGCATCTGCGTTCTGGTGAGCATTTTCCTCATCATCCTCAGCAAGCTGCTCGCATTTGAGCGAAAGCCTGCAGCTGCCACATCGAACGCTAGCATCGAAAACGCTCCGATCGTACAGGAAGCAGCAGCGTCTGCTCCCGTACAGGAAATGGCACAGTCCGCTCCGCAGACAGAATCCGCGCCCGCTCTCCCCTGCTGCCCCAACTGCGGCAAACAGGCATTCAAGGCAGAACAGAAATTCTGTATGTCCTGCGGTTCGGCAATGCAGATTGCTGCACCTGCACCGGCGCCTGAGACAGATCCTGTAATCTCCCTCGACAAACCGGAAGCAGAATCCGCAGAACCGGTTCTTACAGATGATACACCAAGCGAAACGACCATCTGAACGAAACCGATGATAAGCGAATCATTACAAAAAGAAAATCCAGAGAAGCATTCAGTTCTTCTCTGGATTTTTTGTTGTAACCTAAATTTACAGCTAATCAAGATTTGTAACGGAACATTTCAGTGCAAAATCTTAAAAGTCACGCAACGCAGCTTCGGCACACCGCAAGCCATCCACTGCTGCCGAAACGATACCGCCTGCGTAGCCTGCGCCCTCACCACACGGGAATAAACCACGGTGCGTAACAGACATACAGGTTTCATCCCGGACGATCCGCACAGGAGAGGAACTGCGGCTCTCAACACCTGTCAGAATTGCATCCTCACAGTCGAAACCGCGGATCAGCCGTCCCAGTCGCGGCAATCCATCACGCAATGTTTCACAGATAAAGGACGGAAGATATGTTTCCGCACGCACAAATGAATATCCGGGCTGATAAGTCGGCTGAATCCTGCCAAGACCGGATGAGCACTTTCCAGCCAAAAAGTCACCAACCAGAGTGATGGGTGCGCGATAACCACCACCGCCAGCAGAGAATGCCGCAGATTCCAGCTCACGCTGAAATGCAACACCTGCCAGCGGATCATCACTGCCGAACATAGCAGGATCCACCCCGACCAGCAGCGCACTATTTGCGTTCTCTCCATCACGCGCGTACAGACTCATCCCATTTGTCACAAGACGCTCCGGCTCCGATGCCGCCGCAACAACCTGTCCGCCCGGACACATACAGAATGTATACAGACTATGCCCGTTCGGAAGATGGGTAACAAGCTTGTAATCCGCCGCAGAAAGTGCGGGATGAGAAGCAAATTTTCCATAAAGCGCATCGTTAATATCGCGCTGGAGATGCTCGATTCGTACACCGACCGCAAAATTTTTCTGCGCCAACGCAACACCGCGTTCTTTGAGCAAGGTAAAAACATCACGTGCGCTATGGCCGACTGCGAGAATCAGGCGACGCGTTGCAATTGTCTGCACTTCACCGCCGCAGGAATATGAAACAGAACAGATCCCCTGCTCATCACACGCAAAATCTGTAAATTTTGCGTCAAACAGCACCTGACCGCCCATCTGAATGATCTGCTCACGCATATTCCGCACCGTATCAATCAGACGATCCGTTCCGATATGCGGCTTCGCCTGAATCAGAATCTCTGGCGGTGCGCCGCACTGTACAAAGGTTTCCAGCACATGCCGCGCACGATAATCCTTCGTGCCCGTATTCAGCTTTCCGTCGGAAAATGTGCCTGCACCTCCCTCACCAAATTGCACATTCGATTCAGGATCCAATGCTGCACCGCTCCAGAATTTCATCACATCCGCACGACGCTGATCCACAGGCTGACCGCGCTCCAGAAGAATCGGTCTGACACCCTGGCGTGCCAGCAAATGTGCCGCAAACAAGCCCGCAGGCCCGCTGCCGACGATTACAGGCGGATCCATATGATAACACATCAGATTAACTGCATAATGCTGCGGCGCATAAAGCGCAATATTATGATCCTTCTCGTGTCGGCAAAGAACTGCAGCTTCGTCTGCCATCTCAGCACCAAGCGTCATCACAAACCGCACCTGATCCCGTTTGCGTGCATCCACCGACTTTTTTAATATTTCAACACGCTGGAGATCAGACCGCCGCACGCCCAGTTTCTTTGCAGCAATCGCATAAAGTTTCTCTGTGTCGTAGGAAAGCGGCACCTGTACATTACGAATCTGAATCATATTTATACTCCTTCGGATTGCAAAGCCAAAGCGGCGGCACGGCCTGTATGTACGCCAGACGCCCATGCCCACTGCAGATTGAATCCGCCGCATCGTCCATCTACATCCAGACACTCGCCTGCAAAATACAGCCCCTTACAGCGGCGCGACATCAGGTTTTCATCCACATCCTCGCCTTTAATCCCCCCCGCTGTCACCTGTGCAGCGGAAAACGACGCAGCGGCGCGCACCGGAAACTGCCAGCAAAGGAACTGGATCGGAATCAGTCTTCGGTTTTCACGCGGAATTTGTGAAACGATCATCGAGGGCGAAATACCACAGTTTTTGAGTATCACCTGACCAACACGCTTCGGCACCAGACCTGTCAGCAGATCCTCCGCAGGCAGATCACAGCGCATTCCAAGCAACGACTTGACAGATCTGTGAATCTGCTCATCGCTCCAAGCAGGAAGCAGACGAAGCGAGAGGGTCTGACGACGATCTGTCCTGACGTGACGAGACAGATCGAACACACAGATGCCCGACAGCGCACCATCAGCAAACTGTACCTCACCCTCTGAATCAGCAGTGAATCTACCGTCTGTATCCAGAATCACATGCGCTGCCAGCCGCATTCCCTTCAGCGCGGAAACCAGCTTTGGATCAGTTTTAATCGGTGCAAGTGCAGGAATGAGCGAAGATGGTTTGTGCCACTGCCGGATCAGGGAAAATGCACTGCCATCTGTGCCGCAGCTTGGAGCAGCAGCACCGCCAACCGCAAATATGACCTTGCGAGCAAAGACAGACGCTTGTTCAGAATCCACGCAAAAACCGCCCTTCTCCTGTCTGATGGCAGTCACTGGGGCATCACAAAGCATCTCTGCACCATGTGCCGCGGCATCAAACCGCAGAGCATCCAGCACAGAAGCAGCCATATTTGACATCGGATAGATCCGTCCGTCCTGATCAGTACGGCAGTATAATCCACGTGCAGAAAAATACGCCTCCGGATCACCGAACGCGGTAAGAATCGCATCACGTTCCCGTACACTGCCATTCCAGTTGGCAGGATCCCTGTCTCGGTTTCCGAGATTACAGCGACCGTTTCCTGTCAGCAGGATCTTTTTTCCCACACGCGGTAAACGTTCGACAATCAATACGCGAACGCCGCTTCGCGCAGCTTCCGATGCCGCCGCAAGACCAGCCGCTCCTCCGCCGATTACGGCAATATCCGTTTTCATCTGTTTCATTCTGACTAATCTTCCTTTTTCAATGCATCCAGCAATGTCTTTGCGATCGAATCCGTCGTCAGTTCCCCGGATTTCCGATTCTCGATCAGAATACAGAACGCGATCGGATTATGCGGATCGGAATCAAATCCGACCAGCAGAGAATTCTCCTCCGTACCGTTTTTGACCTGCGCGGTTCCACTTTTGACACCGACTGTATAGCCAGGAATTTTATTCTGATAATTCTCGGTTCCGTTTTCCATCATAATCTCACGGATCTTCTTCGCGGTATCCGCTGAAAAAACCGATGCGGAATAGGTGGTTTTGGATTCATCCTTGACTCTGCCGGTTACGGTCGTGGATTCTGATATCAGATACGGCATCGTCATCGCGCCCGTACCATTTGCCACAGCGCTCTGCCAAAGCATCAGCTGACACGGACTCACCAGCGTATCACCTTGCCCGATACAACCCCACTGCGTGGAGAATTCATCTGTGCTTGTAAGCACAGTTGTAGCGGTTTCACAGTTGATTCCATTGATGGAGAGTGCAGCGGGTGTTCCGCCGTTTACACCATATCCCATTGCGGAGAAACTGCGTGTGATCGCCTCAAGCGACAGATCATTCTGAATCAGCTGCGCGAAATAAGGATTGCAGCTGTTAGCAAAAGCCTCTGAAACTGTCTGTTTGCCGTGCCCGTTGTGATGACACTTGATTACATCGCCCTGTGCATTCCGAAAGCTTCCGTTGCAGCTATATGTGATGCCGTCGAGCTGCTCAGCACCCAGTGTCTCGATCGCCGCCGCTAGTGCGGATACTTTCTGCGTTGATCCTGGTACGGTACGATAAAACGGTTTACAGAGCAGGCTGCCGGACGGTAGCGAGCTGAGCGAATCATATCCCTGCGCAATATCAATACAAGGCTTGCTGACGCAAACGAGAATCTCTCCTGTCTTGTAGTTATAAGCAATTGCACAGCCATCTTTTTTGCCGAATGCATCAAACACCGCCCGATTCGCCGCATGATCCAGCGTAGTGGTGATGCTTGCTTTTCCATCCTCAGCGTCTGTGCCGATCGTAAAGCTGTAATTGTTCAACAGATCGCGGTTTTTTGCCGCAAGTGTGTTTGTCATCTGTCCGCTCATATCACCGATCAGCGGACCGATGTCGGAAAAATGTCCTGCCTCATAGTTCGTATATCCGTTGATGCCGTCAAACAGCACCTCACCGCTGCGGTCGTAGATCATACCGTAATAGGCGTTTCCTGACTGGGTGATATAGTAAGAAGCATTGGTCAGCAGGCGCACGATCAGAACCAACATGCCAATCAGAAAAACCGCAAGCATGATAGCGACAAGGCGCTTTCCGCGCTGAATACTCTTCATTTCGCGACCGCTCCTTTCCGTTTCACCTTCTTTTTCTTTGTTTGCTTCACGCCGCTTACCGCAGGGGCTTCATGATGAAACAGCGGCGATTGCGTTGCCTTGAGGAATCCGACCAGAATTCCTGTAGCAAGCATCGAGCTACCGCCCTGCGAGATGAACGGAATCGTTACACCCGTAAACGGGATCAGGTTACAGGAACCAAAAATATTCAGTGCCATCTGTACGATGAATACCGCACAGACGCCTGTTGCCACTGTGGAATGGAAGTACGAGCGCGGCGGATTCATCAGCGTAGTTGCCAGAAGCAGCAGGATCAGTCCGACTGCGAGCAGCGCCATAATCAGTCCCCACTCTTCGCAGATGGTGGAAAATACAATATCTGTATTAGAAGCAGCAACACGATACAGGGAGCCGCGTCCGGGTCCCTTGCCGAACCAGCCGCCTTCCGCAATGGCAATCAATGCCTTGCACTGCTGATAGCCGCTGCCTGAAGGATCCGCCCAGATGTCCGGATAGAGCCGCTCGATTACATAAGCAGGTGCGAAGCGGACGGCCAGAGCGCAGACAAGCAATCCGCCTGCCACCAGAGAAAGAACCAGACGCTTTGACAGTTTGGCGCGCGGATAGCTCAGTCGGGCGATCAATCCGCAGACGGCAACCGCCATAAAAGTAGGCAGACTGCCCAGATCACGGCACCACCACTGCAGTGCAAAAATCAGAACCGCACAACCGTATACGCAGAAATTATCCCGTACCAGCATCAATCCAAGCGTTTTTTGCTTATTCTGCT
>SVNN01000105.1 GCA_015066905.1 Ruminococcus sp. | reverse complement strand
CGAAAATGCTGAGAAACCACCCGGAGGACATTGAATGAAAAAACAAACATTGCACTTTGCGGTTCTGGTTTCCGGCATTGACGAAGAATACCAGAACACCGTATTACAAGGGATTCACAGCTTCGCCGAAAAGCACTGCATCGACATCTCTCATTTCATCGCCTATGGCGGTATTCTCGGGAACCCCAAGCACGACGTCGGCGAGTATAACATTTTCCGGCTGGTGAATCTCCATCTGTTCGACGGTGTCATTCTGTTGACGAACACGATCTCGTCACCCGAAACGGTACAGCGCATTCTGGATCAGGTGCGTGCTGCCAACATCCCTGCTGTCAGTATCGACCGTGATTTCGGTGACTGCTACTCGATCGTAATCGACAACCGCCGCGCAATGGAAGACATGACGCGCCACTTCATCTGCGAACACGGCGCACGCAGGATCAACTATATTTCCGGTCCGGATGACAATCCAGAAAGTGTGATGCGTCTCAACGGATATAAAAAGGTGCTGGATGAATATCATATCCCGATCGAAGAAGAACGCATCTATCACGGCAGCTTCCGCGGCAAGGACGGAAGAGATGCAGTCGAAGCGTTCCTGCGCTCCGATCTTGAATTTCCCGAAGCGATCATCTGCGCCAATGACGCAATGGCACTCTCTGCGCTGATCACACTGGATGAACACGGATACCGCGTGCCGCAGGACGTTCTCGTTTCCGGATTCGACAACACCTATAACGCGCAGAACTACGCGCCTGCGCTGACCTCCGTGGAGCGTCCGCTCGTGCAATCCGGCGAACTCGCGTGCGATCTGCTGCTGAGCCATCTCGACGGCAAACCGAAAGCGCGCGTCCACACGCTGACAATGGAACAGCGCTATACCGAAAGCTGCGGCTGTCACATTCCGCTGACCGAGGATATCGTCCGTTTCAAGAAACACAACTATCAGCTGCTTGAAGGGAATAATACTGACATCTGCCTGATCAACCGTATGTCCTGCTCGCTTGTGGAATGCGACACCTTTGAGGGATATATCGACGCGCTGAAGGCATTCATCCTCGAAACAGGCTGTCTGGAGTTCTATCTCTGTCTGTGCGAAAACTGGCACCAGAAGATCAACAGCTCTGAGGTCTATGTCGGCGGCGGCTCTATCAACGATTCCATCATTGAGGGATACAGCACAGAGATGACCGTTCCGCTGTGCTATTATAACGGCAAATTCCACTATCACGACTCGTTCCGCAGCACCATGCTGCTTCCTGAACGATCGCACACGCTCGACCACACGCGCAGCTTGTTCTATGTGCCGCTGCACTTCCATGAACGCTGTCTGGGCTATTTTGTCATCGGCAATACGCCGTTCCCGCTCCGCAGTCTGCTCTTCCACACCTGGTCGATCAACATCAGCAATTCGCTGGAGAACATCCGCAAGATCATCTGTCTGGATTCCATCGTGCAGGAGTTGGATAAGCTTTATGCAATCGATCCGCTGGCAGGCATCTATAACCGTAATGGATTCAAACGCGAAACTGAACAGCTGTTCCAGAAGTGTATGGAAGAAAACCGCAGCGTCATGGTCATGTTCATCGACATGGACGGTCTGAAGGGCATCAACGACACCTACGGACACAAGGCGGGCGATATTGCAATTCACTGCACTGCCGAAATCGTGCAGGAATGCTGCAAACAAGGTGAGATCTGCTGTCGCTTCGGCGGTGATGAATTCATCATCTTCACGACAGACGCAACCGATGAGGACGCACGCAGTCTGATGGAACGAATCAACCGCAGTATGGCGCACTTCAATGAAACATCGAACCGCCCGTTCTCGCTGAATGTCAGCATCGGCTATCATATCACAATCCCTGTGAACAGAGTGAATCTGTTCCAGATGATCACGATTGCCGACAACGAAATGTACCTCGAAAAACGCAAAAAGCGTCAGTCGAAATATCTGAAAAGCGGACTGAACCCCGATTCCCGTACATAAAACAAAAACCTGAGAAGATCACACATCTTCTCAGGTTTTTTTATGAGCGCATTCACAACAGCGCGTTATTCCTGCTCACGCAATCAGATTCTTGATATCATTGAACGTGACCGCAATCATCAATACAAACAGCAGAACCAGACCGATGATATGCACCAGCCCCTCATGCTCCGGCTTGACAGGCTTTCTGCGGATCGCCTCCACGATGAGGAAAATCAGCCGTCCGCCGTCGAGTGCAGGCAGCGGCAGCAGATTGAAGATACCTACGTTGATTGTAATCATCGACATCATCGGAATCAGAGACTGCAGATGCTGCTTGATGGTTGTTCCTGTACTTGCCGCATCACCAATTGCCGTAACGATACCAACAGGTCCAGAAAGATCGTGGAATCCATACTTCCCCGTAATCAGATCAAACAGCGACATCCAGATCATCCGCCCGATTGAAATTGTTTCACGGAAGGAATAGGACAGCACATTCAGCGGCGTCTTTTCATATCCATAGATGCCGAAATCCAGCCGCCCCTCGGTTTTCGTATTCAGAAAGGTCACATCATTCAGTGTCACCTTTTCGCCATTTCGCTCTACCACAAGATCAAACGTCGGATCTTCTGTATAAGAAAGCTTGTAGGAAATGTCGCCGTCTGTAAATACGCGCATACCGTTGATTGACAGAATCTTGTCGTCCACCTGCAGGCCGCACTGCTCACTCGTCGCAACAGAATTTCCTGCGTCATCCTTGTGGAAACGACTGATTGTCGTACTGGGAACCAGGTCGCTCAGACAGGTTGTAATCAACACCAGAACAAATCCAAGCAGAAGATTCATCGCCGCACCCGCGACGACGACAGCAATCCGCTTCGGCACGGATTTTTTTCGGAACGCGCGGTCATCCGTACTCTCGCTGTCCTCACCCTCCATCGCGCAATAGCCGCCGATCGGAAGCAAGCGGAGTGCATATTCGGTTTCTCCACGCTGAAATTTGAAGATCGCAGGGCCCATGCCAATCGCAAACTGATTCACACGGATGCCGCAGGCTTTTGCAACTGCAAAATGTCCGAACTCATGCACAGCAATAATAACGCCGAATACCAGAATCGCTATCAGAATATCTACCATATCTATCCTTTCCCTCAGCGTGCAATCTGTTCTGCGACAAAGGCACGCGCTTCAGAATCTGCCGCAAGGACGGTTTCATAGCAGTCAAGCTGACGGTTCGGAATCTGCTCCACAGCAGCCGCAACCAACTCGCCAATCTGCAGGAACGAAATTTTTCTGTCCAGGAAAGCAGCAACCGCAGCCTCGTTTGCACCGTTTGCAATTGCAGGTGCCGCACCGCCAAGCTCCATAGCATGCATACAGGTACGGAGGCAGTCAAACGTATCAAGATCCGGCTTTTCAAAGGTCAGCATGCCATAATCGGTCAAAGAAAGCGGCTTGGTCGGACACTCCAGACGATTCGGATAGAGCAGCGCGTACTGAATCGGGATCTTCATATCCGGCACACCCATCTGCGCAATGACCGAACAGTCATCATATTCCACAGCGGAATGCACCACGCTCTGCCGATGCACAACGACCTCAATCTGATCCGGCGTAAGATCGAACAGCCACTTCGCCTCAATAAACTCCAGCCCCTTGTTCATCAGCGTTGAGGAGTCAATCGTGATCTTGCTGCCCATGCTCCAGTTCGGGTGATTCAGCGCCTGTTCTACTGTCACATCACGCAGATCCGCCTTTGTTTTTCCAAAAAACGGACCACCGGACGCAGTCAGGATAATCTTACGCAGCTGGCTGCGGTCATTTCCCTGCAGGCACTGGAAAATCGCGGAGTGCTCACTGTCCACAGGATAAATCGGGAGATTCTTTTCCTTGGCGGCATCCATCACAAGCGAACCGCCTGCCACCAGCGTTTCCTTATTCGCCAGCGCGATCGGTATACCCGCAGAAATCGCAGTCAGCGTGGGCTTCAGTCCTACCATGCCGACAACGGAGTTCAGCAAAATCTCAGCGCACCCGCTTGCCGCAATCTCACACAGACCATCCATGCCGCACAGCACGGTTGTATCCGTGTCTGCCAGCCGCGTTTTCAGATCCGTATACCGCGATTCCTCATATACGCAGGCATATTTCGGCGCAAATTCGCGCACCTGCTGTTCCAGTTTATCCACACTGCTGTTTGCGGCAACTGCGCGCACTGCAATATTATGCCGACGCGCAACCTCCAGCGCCTGCTCACCGATCGAACCGGTCGAGCCGAGAATCGAAACAGATTTCATGACTCATTCTCCTCCCTCAATACAAAGAGCTATTTCGCAGCGAAATAGCCCCTCAATTTTTATGAAAACAATGCCAGATGCGACACAACCGCGGTGAAAAACGGCACAACAAACAGGACGCTGTCGAACCGGTCATACAAACCGCCGTGTCCGGGCATCAGATTGCCATAATCCTTCAGATTCTCCTGACGCTTGATGAGCGACGCAGTCAGATCACCGACTGTACCGATCAATGCACAGGAATTTCCGAGGAAAAAGGCAACAAAATAGTTCACGTCAATCGCGTTCCCCTGCGCTCTGACGATTTTTGCATATACAAACGCGATTGCAAGAAAGAGCAACCCGTTGGTAATCACACCGCCGACAAAGCCTTCGATCGTCTTTTTGGGGCTGATATTCGGGCAAAGCTTGTGCTTGCCCAGAAACGTACCCACGAAATATGCTCCCGAATCTGCAAGCCAGGCACCGCAAAGCGCCAGTACGACATACATGATTCCGTACACCTTGCTCATCGCATTCAGCGTGATACAGCAGGAAATCGACGACGGAATGATGATTGTCGCCAATGCCGCAACTGCAACCTGCTGATATTTCAGCTTATCATAGTTCAGAATGAACACAAAGAACAGTGCAATCATCGCAACGACAGTCAACAGCGTGCGATACGGTGCAAGAAAACCGATCGTAAAGAACGGAACCAATGCGCCATATGCAAACGAAACACCTGCCAGCGGCTTGCATGCAATACAATTCGCAGCACGCAGCAGTTCAAACAGAAGAATGATACAGACTGCCGCAATGGCAATGTTGAACACGATCGTGTTATGCAGAAACAATACAGCAAGTGCGATGACAACGCCGACCGCCGACGTAATCAGACGTGTTTTCATTTCAATCAAACACCTCCGAATCTGCGGTTGCGCGACGCAAAGTCAATCAGCGCACAGTCCAGCTGTTTTTCATCAAAATCCGGCCAGAGGACATCGGTGAAATAAAACTCCGCATATGCCGTCTGCCAGATCAGATAGTTCGACAAGCGCAGCTCGCCGCTCGGACGGATCAGCAGATCCACATCCGGGATGCCAGCGGTATAAAGATTTGCGCTCACAGAATCCTCGGTAATATCCTCGGGATTCAGCGTGCCCGCCTTCACCTGTTCAGCAAGTGCGCGTGCAGCATGCGCAATCTCATCCCGGCCGCCGTAATTCGCAGCAATCATCAGCGTCATCTGATCATAGTGTGCCGTATCTGCCTCCAGCGCATACATCTTTTTCTGCAGGCTGTCCGTAAATTTTGATTTATCGCCCAAAAAGACCATACGGGTCTCCTCGTCGAAAAATCCACGTACATCGTCGATATACTGATCGAACAGCTTCATGATTGCGTTGACCTCGTCCTCAGGACGCTTCCAGTTTTCCGTCGAAAACGCATAGAACGAAATATAACGGATGCCAAGATTACGGCAATATCTTACGATCTTCTTAAAGGTCTTCGCACCCTCACGATGACCGAATTTACGCGGAAGTCCGCGCTTTTTCGCCCATCTGCCATTTCCGTCCATGATGAAGCCGATATGCTGCGGCAGTTGTTCAGGAGGAGGCAGCTGTTTGGGCGTCTGTGATAAAAAAGCCATGTACAACTCCAAGTGTATGTATTATTTGCGCGGGATAATCAAAGGCTGAGAATCTCCTTCTCCTTTGCAGTCACCTGCTTATCCACCTCGGCGCAGAATTTGTCAGTGATATTCTGAAGCTTCTTCTCGCCGTCCTTGAGATCATCCTCGGTCAGCTCGCCGTTTTTCTTCATGCCCTTGAGCTTTTCCATCACGTCACGGCGGACATTACGGATGTTGACCTTGGTATCATCACCAAGCTTCTTGATACTCTTGTTGATTTCCTTACGACGCTCCTCAGTCAGCTGCGGGAACACCAGACGAATCACCTTGCCGTCATCCGTCGGCGTGATGCCGATATCAGATGCAAGGATTGCCTTGTTGATCAGCTTGATCGTGGTCGGATCCCACGGCTGAATTGCCAGAACGCGTGCCTCTGCAACAGAAACGGCAGCCATCTGGTTTACGGGAGTGGGTGTGTCATAATAATCTACGAGCACCTTGTCGAGTACAGCAGGATTTGCACGGCCTGCACGCACTGCAGCATACTCCTTCAGCAGGTGGTCGATCGCTTTCTGCATTTTGTTTTCAGCGGTATTCAGCTGGTCTTTCATAACTTAATTCTCCTTTACGATAGTACCGACGTTCACGCCCATGATTGCGTCATAGATATTATCCGGGCGGCTCAGATCAAACACGAGCATCGGCAGTTCATTATCTTTGCAAAGTGTAGCAGCAGTGCTGTCCATCACGGCAAGACCGTTTGCAAGTACCTCACTGTAAGTGAGCGTATCATACTTCACAGCGTCATCAAAGCGGTTGGGATCCTTGTCATATACACCGTCAACCATGGTTGCCTTGAAGAGAATATCCGCCTGTACCTCTACTGCACGAAGTGCCGCTGCAGTATCAGTCGAGAAGAAGGGATTTCCTGTGCCGCAGCCAAAAATTACAACTCTTCCCTTTTCCATATGGCGGACAGCACGGTTGCGGATATACGGCTCGGCGACCTGCTGCATGGTGATTGCAGTCTGCACGCGGACATCAACGTCCAGAGATTCCAGTACATCAGCCAGTGCAAGCGCATTGATCGTGGTCGCAAGCATACCCATATGGTCTGCTCTGGTACGATCCATGCCGCCGCTCTCGCGTCCGCGCCAGAAATTACCGCCGCCAACGACAATGCCGATCTGAACGCCGGTCTCTGTACAGGTCTTGATGCTCTTGCAAATGTC
>SVNN01000104.1 GCA_015066905.1 Ruminococcus sp. | reverse complement strand
GCAAGAAAATAAGCCGTACAGGTAGATATAACCGTCAGAAGCAGGTGAATGGTCAGCCCGGCAAGCACTTCGGGACAGCGCAGCAGGCGGCTCATACGTCTACCTTATATCCGAATCCGCGCACGGTACGGATGATGGTCGGATTCTGTGGATCGGGTTCGATCTTTTCGCGCAGCCGTTTGATATAAACGGTCAATGTGTTATCATTTACAAAGTCACCTGCGATGTCCCAGATAGATTCCAGAAGCTGTGCCCGCGTCAGCACTGCGCCGCGATGATTCAGAAGCATCAGCAGAAGACGATATTCCAGCGCCGTCAGACAAAGATCCTTTCCGCTGCGGCTTGCGGTCCCACGGATCGTATCCACGTTGACATCGCCGATTTGGATTACCGCGCCTGTTTTTCCAGTCAGACGAAGGACGTTGCGGATTCTGGAAACCAGTTCTCTGGGGCGGAACGGCTTTGCGATATAGTCATCAGCACCGAGGTCAAAGCCTGTGACGGTGCTGTATTCATCGCCTGATGCAGTCAGAAAGATCACAGGAAGCTGAGAGAATGCTTTGAGTGCAGAACAGACTGCAAATCCATTTCCATCAGCAAGTGAGATGTCCAGTAATGCGAGATCAAATGACTCGGATTCTGCAAGAGAAAGTGCTTCCTGCTGCCCGGATGCGCTTTTGACGGAAAACCCCTCTGTGCGCAGAAATTCAGTCAGATTGGTGACGATGGATCGATCGTCCTCGACGAGTAGTAGTTTTGTAATATATAAACTCCGTAGTTCAGATTTCTTTTCATCATAACACAGAATCCGCTTGATTGCAAGTTGATTTATCAAATTTTGTGTGCTATAATAATAAAATGAGTGAAAACGGAAAGGACGGCTTGGATGGACAAACCAACAAAGCATACGATATTACAGCAATACTTCGGCCACAGTGCCTTCCGGACAGGACAGAGTGAGCTGATCGACGCGATCTGTTCAGGCCGTGATGTACTGGGTGTAATGCCTACGGGCGCAGGCAAATCCGTCTGCTATCAGGTTCCGGCAATGCTTCTGCCGGGCGTGACAATCGTGGTATCACCGCTGATTTCACTGATGCAGGATCAGGTTGCGGCACTGCGTGATGCGGGAATTCCTGCGGCATATCTCAATAGCGCGATGACAGGAACGGAGTATTTCCGCACGCTGCATGAGGCGGAGGAGGGGAGATATAAGCTGCTTTATGTCGCTCCCGAACGCTTGCTGAATGAGGCATTCTTAGAATATGCCTGCTCCCATCCGCTGTCGATGATCACGGTGGATGAGGCGCACTGTGTATCACAATGGGGACAGGATTTCCGTCCGAGTTATCTGAAAATTGTGACATTTATAGAGTCGCTTCCATATCGTCCTGTGGTCAGTGCATTTACCGCAACGGCAACCAGCGAGGTGCGCGATGACATCAGCCGTATTCTGAAGCAGGAAAATCCATTTGTGCTTACAACCGGATTTGATCGCGCAAATCTCAGCTTTTCGGTGATGAAACCGAGTGACAAATATACCACCCTCAAGGAACTGCTTGCTGAGCGGCGCGGCAGATGCGGAATCGTCTATTGTCTGACGAGAAAATCGGTTGAGGATGTCTGTCATGCACTTTGTCTTGCAGGATTTTCCGCAACACGGTATCATGCAGGGCTGGAGGATGACGAACGCAGGATGAATCAGGAGGATTTCATCTTCGACCGCAAGACGGTGATGGTGGCAACAAATGCGTTCGGTATGGGAATTGACAAGTCGAATGTAAGCTTTGTGATCCACTTCAATATGCCTAAGAATCTGGAGAGTTATTATCAGGAGGCCGGACGTGCCGGGCGAGACGGTGAGCCTGCGGAGTGCATTCTGCTGTACAGCGGACAGGATGTCAGGACAAATCAGTTTCTGATTGAGCGCGCCAGCGAAGAGAGCGAGCTTTCTGATCAGCAGAAGGAAGCTGTGCAGACTCAGGAGCGTGCCCGACTGAAGATGATGACCTATTATTGCACCACGACGGAGTGCCTGCGTGGTTTTATTCTGCGGTATTTCGGCGAAAAAGCACCGCACTTCTGCGGAAACTGCAGCAACTGCAATACGCAGTTTGAATCGGTTGACATGACCGTTGATGCACAGAAGATTGTCTCGTGTGTTTATCGTCTGGCACAGAGGAATCTGAGTTTTGGTAAGACGATGATCGTTGATATTCTCTGCGGAAGCAAAAAGGAGCGGATTATCCAGATGCAGCTGGATTCGCTGTCTACATATGGAATCATGTCGGAGCGTACGGCACATAAGACGCGCGTGATGCTGGATCATCTGACGGAGCGCGGCTATCTGGATGTTTCAGATGATGCTTATCCGATTGTGCGGCTGAATCAGGAGTCTGCGCGGCTTCTGCGCGAGCGTCCGACAGTGACGATATTGCTTCCCAAAGAACCGACCAGGCAAGAGCGGGCACGCAGACAGGATTCAATCGACGGTGAGGATATGATCCTCTTCGGCGTTTTGCGTGAGCTTCGCGCTAGTCTGGCAGCCAGAGAAAAGGTACCTGCCTATATTGTCTTTACGGATGCGTCACTGCGCGTGATGTCCAAACTGAAACCGGTCACACAGGCACAGTTTTTGCATGTGGCTGGCGTCGGTGAGAGAAAAGCCGAGAAATATGGTGCGGCATTTTGTACTGCAATTGCGGAGTATATAGAAAAAAACGGTGAGGAAATATAATTCTCTCACCGTTTTCTTAGTTCCCAGAAAGCCACAGCGCTTGCCGCAGCAACGTTCAGTGAATCAACACCGTGTGCCATCGGAATGCAGACGGTATAGTCACACGCGCTGATCGTCTGCGGTGACAGACCGTCGCCTTCCGCGCCTAGGAATACTGCAAGCTTTTCTTCCTGCTGCAGCTGTGGATCGTCGATTCCCATTGCATGATCACTGAGCGCCATAGCTGCTGTTGCAAATCCGAGCTGCTTTAATAGTTCCATTCCACCCGTGCGCGGGAGATAGGTCCATGGAATCTGGAATACGGTGCCCATACTTACACGCGCAGAACGGCGGTAGAACGGATCGCTGCAATCAGGTGAAAGCAGTACTGCGTCCATATTCAATGCTGCAGCTGAACGGAAGATCGCGCCGACATTTGTCGGATTGACAACACCTTCCAGAACCGCAATTCGGTTTTTATCCGCGCAGATCGCTTCCACGCTCGGTAATGCTTTGCGCCGCATGGCACAGAGTGCGCCTCGTGTCAGAGAAAACCCCGTGAGTTGTGTAAGCGTTGCTGCGTTTGCACAGTAAACAGGCAGATCACCGCAGCGCTCCAGAATGGCGTGAAGTTCACCTTCAATGTGTCTGTCTTCAGTCAGAATGGAAATCGGCTGATAGCCGGCATACAGCGCACGCTCAATTACTTTGGGGCTTTCCGCAATGAAGAGTCCGGGATCCGGTTCGTAAAAGCGGCGGAGCTGCGCTTCATTCAGACGCGCGTATAGATCCAGTGCCGGATCGGAAAAATCATGGATTGCTATCAGGTTTGGCATAGTTTATTCTCCTGTTGTGATGTCGATGACGACATATTCAGATATCGCGGCGGTCTTGAATGGAATCGCCCAGCCCGAAATGCCGGATGTGACAATAAAGTCCGTTTGTTCGCGGCGTTCATAGCCGTAGACCTTATCGTTTGCACCGATGAGCAGTCCGATCAATCCGGCAGGGAAGACGTGTCCGCCGTGTGTATGTCCGGAGAGGACAAGATCGACCCGTGCTTCGGTTTCGTTTTTATAATCGTTCGGCTGGTGATCCATCACGAGCATATACTTGGATTGATCGAGCGGTTCGGTGAGCGCCTGGATAGATAAACGGTCAGAATAAGATCTGTCCTTTCTGCCAATCAGATAGAAACTGTCGTTGATCCGTGCAGTTTCATCTTCCAGAATGATAACGCCGTTCTCTGTGAGTGCATTTCGGAGATCAATTTCTGTAAAGTCACGATTGTTGAAATATCCTTTGTCGTGATTGCCGAGGGTGAAATAGATCCCATATGTTGTTTTCAGCGTTCCAAGGGCACGGCAGGCGGTCTCCATACTTTCTCGGTCAGAATCGTCGTCTACAAAATCTCCCGCAATCAGAAGAAGGTCAGGATCTGTCTGCTGAATGCGTTCGAGTTCTTCCGCAAAATCAGTACCGCTCATGATCTTACCGAGGTGAGAATCTGCAATCATGACAACGCGGACAGAATCCGCTCCGAGTTGTTTATCCGTTTCCAGCACATAGGCAGTTTCAAACACATGGTGTGCAAAAAACCAGCCGAATGCGAGATAGACTGTTGTAAAGAGAATTACGCCTCCGCCAATGAAATCATATCGCACCGACTTTTCGCGCCGTTTTCTGATCAGAAATCCGATCAGATCGCCGACACCGAAAAACGCCATCAGATGCAGAGCGGGGATCAGAATTTCATAGGGATAAAACGCAAAAGCGATGATTGCAAGAATCAGCGGAATAGACGCCGCCAGCCACGAGAGAAATCGGCTTTTTTCGGCGATCCGCTGAAATGGGCTGAAGCGGTGTATACGTGTGACCAGATAGTACAAACCAAGGATCAGCAAAACACAGAGCAATATCGTTATGATGATAAAAGGCATATGGCAACCATCCTCCGGGAAATTTCTGCTATTAATTGTATAGCAGTCAGCCGTAGTTGTCAAGAGAAACGGGCTGTATGGTTAGGATTCACCATACAGCCCGTTGTTTATACGCTTTGTGCAATTACTGACCCATCTTTTCGAGGAGCATCTTTGCACAGTCGATCTGGTTCGGGATGTTGCCGTTTTCGTCACGGACACGCCAGATGTCAGGTGTGATCTCGTCAACGACATACATTTTGCCGTTTTCGTCGTAGCCGATCTCAATCTTGAAGTCAAGCAGAGTCAGACCCATCGGAGCGAGTTCCTTCTTCAGAACCTCACCAACGCGAACGAGGATGTCCAGAGCTTCGTCATACTGACCTTCGCTGAGAAGACCCTTCATGATGCAGATGCGTTCGCTGATGAGCGGATCGCCCTGAATGTCGTCCTTGAGGGTAACTTCGGTATAAGGAGGATCGAAAACGATGCCTTCTTCAAGTGTGAAGCGACGGCACATACTGCCTGCAGTAAAGTAACGGAGTACAAACTCAAGCTTCGGAACAGTCAGCTGGCGTACCTGCATCAGTCCCTGTTCTACATCGGAGCCGAGATAGTGCGTGGGGATTCCGTTCTTTTCCATCAGCTCAAAGAAATACTTGGAAATCTTCAGACCGATCTTGCCCTTGCCAGCAACACTGCCGCCGACGCTGTTGGAGCCGGGATCAAACACGCCGTTCTCGCCGGTCATGTCATCCTTGAAGAACAGATTCACGATACCCTTTTCTTCATCGAGAAGAACATTTTTGGTTTTTCCGCTGTAAAGTGTTTTCATTTTCAATCTACTCCTTCTATTTTCCGCTGTGCAATCACTCTTTATACCCATCATAAAAAGCTGCGACAGTATTATAGCATATTTCCCCTCGTTTTGCAATAGGTTTGTGAGAAAAACTTCAAAAAATTTGCGTAAAAATCTGCAAGATATTTCGATTTTCTCCTTGGTGATTTTGTCAAATGGCTGGATTTTCCTAAAAAATCGCAAGATATTACCAGCAATATGTGGAGTTTTTATTGACAAATTGTTGATTTTGTGTTAATATTACCGATAGAAAGGGGTGTTCAGAATTGAACAAAAAGAAGTTTGTGTCCGTCTTACTGTCGGCAATCTGCGGCATCACAATGATGCCTTTGACAAGCAGTTCAGCCGCAACAGTACTGACGGAAAACGCCACCGGTAACGAGGACGGCTACGACTATGAGCTGTGGAAGGACTCGGGTACCACAATGATGACGCTGACGGGAAACGGTACATTCAGCTGTTCCTGGAGCGACATCAACAACGCGCTGTTCCGTACAGGAAAAAAGTACGGCTGTACGCAGACCTACAAGGAGATGGATCCGATCTATGTCGAATATGAGGTGGACTACAATCCCTCGGGCAATTCCTATCTCTGTCTGTACGGCTGGACCAGAAGCCCGCTGATCGAGTATTATATCGTCGAATCCTGGGGCAGCTGGCGTCCGCCGGGAGCAACCGCGATCGATACCATCACGGTAGACGGCGGTGTGTACGATGTCTATAAAACACAGCGCGTCGAACAGCCGTCAATTGACGGAGTTACGACATTCTATCAGTACTGGAGCGTGCGTCAGGAAAAGCGCACAAGCGGTACGATCTCTGTGAGCGATCATTTTGCCGCATGGGAATCACTCGGTCTGGAGGCAGGTCTGCTGTATGAGGCCGCACTGACCGTTGAAGGATATCAGAGCAGCGGTAATGCGACCGTACTTAAGAACAATTTCGTCAGCGGGCCCGGATCAGAAAGCGAAACGCCCTCTGAACCGTCGCTTGATGAAAACGGTTACTTCTTCCACTCCACCTATGAGAGCGGTTTAGATGGCTGGGCATCCCGCGGCAGTGCTTCGATCGAAGCAACATCTGCGGCGGCGAATGTCGGCAGTCAGTCGCTTGCGGTTACAGGACGCACAGACGCCTGGAACGGCACTGCACGCACACTTGGCACGTCCACCTTTGTACCCGGAACGGCTTACAGCTTCAGCACAATGGTGATGCAGGATGTAACGTCATCTGAAAACTTCAAGCTTTCGCTTCAGTATAATGATGCGAGCGGCGAAGCAAAATATGCGACTGTTGCCGAAGCAACCGGCGGCAACGGACAGTGGGTACAGCTGAGTAATACCAGCTTTACAATTCCGAGTGGTGCATCTAATCTGCTGTTATATGTCGAGACTGCAGACAGTACAAACAGCTTCTATGTAGATGAAGCGATTGGTGCGCCGGAGGGAACGAAGGTTACGCCGAACCTGACATTTGCAAAGGGTGACGTAGACGGCAGTGGTGCTGTGGATGCAGACGATGTCCACACACTGATGGATTATCTGCTCAGACGCGAAGCATTGACCGATGGTGAAACTGCGGATCTGAATGATGACGGCGCAGTCAATGTGCTGGATCTTGCACTTCTGAAAGCAAAGGTTCTTGTGATCGAACCTGTAGATCCGGAAGAGACCATTCCTGATGAAAAGATTGAGGGGCAGTGGTATAATACCGCTGATATTTCCTGGATCGACACTTCCAAGCCGATGGTAGCCCTGACCTTTGATGA
>SVNN01000103.1 GCA_015066905.1 Ruminococcus sp. | reverse complement strand
TGACGCACAGGGCAGAAAGATGTCCAAGTCGCTTGGCAACGGTATTGATCCGCTGCAGGTGATCGACGAATATGGTGCGGACGCTCTGCGTATGACGCTTGTTTCGGGTAATGCACCCGGCAACGATATGCGTTTCTCGACCGATAAGATCGAGCGTTCCCGTAACTTCTGCAACAAGATCTGGAATGCGACCCGCTATGTCATCATGAACATGGAAAGCGCTGATCTGACTGTTGCACCCGGTGCGCCTGCACTGGAGGATAAGTGGATTCTTTCCAAGCTGAACAGAACGATCGCAAGCGTAACTGCATCGCTTGAAAAATATGAGCTGGGTATTGCTGTTGACGCGCTGTACAGCTTCTTCTGGAACGATTTCTGCGACTGGTATATTGAGATGACCAAGGAGCGTCTGAGAAACGGTAATCCGACTGAAAAGGCAACTGCAATTCACACACTCCGCACAGTACTGGTTGACGCACTCAAGCTTTTGCATCCGTTCATGCCCTTCATCACCGAAGAGCTGTTCGGTGCAATTCAGGAAACCGAACCGAGCATCATGATCTCCGAGTGGCCGAAGTTCAGCGATGAACGCTGCTTTGAGGCGGAGGAGAAGTCTGTGGAGTGCATGATGGAGTGCATCCGTAAGATTCGTGAGCTGCGCGTTTCGATGAACGTACCTGCAAGCAAGAAGACCTCTCTGCTTGTATCCTGTGAGAATCAGACTGCGTACGACAGCATCTGTTCGAGTAAGCTGTTCTTTGCGCGACTGGCAAATGCACCGTCTGCGGACGATGTTCAGGTACAGATGGGCAAGGAAAACATCCCTGACGGTATGGTTCCTGCCATTGCAACCGGTGTGACGATCTTCATCCCGCTGGGTGAGCTGGTAGACATCAAGAAGGAGATCGAGCGCCTGGAGGGCGAACGTACACGGATTGAGTCTGAGATTGCCCGTGTCAACGGTATGCTCAGCAACCCGAACTTCTGTAATAAGGCTCCTGCTCAGAAGGTCGAAGCAGAGCGTGAAAAGCTCGTCGGCTATGAGGCAAAGTATCAGGATGTCAACGAGCAGATTGCAAAGCTGAAAGCACAGGCATAAAACAAACAATATGAACAGAACAGGACGGATTTTTGCCGTCCTGTTTTATTTTTCCGATATTCAACAAAACCTTGCATTTTTTTCGGATATGTGATATAATTGACCTATGAATGTATAGAACGGAGTTGTGATTTTGAGAATCGGATTAGACGTAGGTTCCACCACGCTGAAAAGCGTTCTGCTGGACGATGAAAACAATATTCTTTATTCGGCATACGAGCGCCATTTTTCCAGAATTTCGGAAAAAATCACAGAGATGCTGAGCGATATCGCAGAAAAGTTTCCTCAGATGAAGGAAACCCGTCTGTGTATTTCCGGTTCAGCTGGCATGGGCATCGCCACGGATCTGGGGATTCCCTTTGTGCAGGAGGTTTATGCGACCCGTGTTGCCGTGAACCGTATGATCCCTGCAACAGACGTGATTATCGAACTTGGCGGTGAGGATGCGAAGATCCTCTTTCTGACCGATCACGATTCTTCCGGCGGCGGACTGGAAGTGCGTATGAACGGCTCCTGTGCCGGCGGTACCGGTTCGTTCATTGACCAGATGGCGACGCTTCTGGGATTGACACCGGACGAAATGAACGAAGTTGCAAAGGATTATCAGAAAATCTACACGATCGCGTCCCGCTGCGGCGTATTCGCCAAGTCGGATATTCAGCCGCTGCTGAATCAGGGCGCGAAACCGAATGATATTTCTGCAAGTATCTTTGCGGCGGTCGTTAATCAGACGGTCGGCGGTCTGGCACAGGGCAGAGAAATTGCAGGACAGGTCGTTTATCTCGGCGGTCCGCTGACGTTTTTGTCTGAACTGCGCCGCGCGTTTGATAATATTCTTGGTGTATCCGGCATCTGTCCGGAGAATTCGCTTTATTACGTTGCAATGGGTGCAGCGCTTGCAGGACAGGATGAATCCTTCGATCTGTCTGAGCTGATTCCCCGTGTGGCGGCTTATCAGTCCTCGGGCACTTATGCGTTCTGCGAACCGCTTTTCCGTACCGAGGAGGAATATACTGCGTTCTGTGAACGCCATGCTGCAAATTCTGCAATGCTGAAGCCTTCTGAGCAGGTAGAGGGCGGCGTTTATATCGGCATCGACGCAGGATCTACCACCGTTAAGGCGGTCGTGATCAACATGGACGAACAGATCGTGCGTTCGCAGTATCTGCCGAACAGCGGCAATCCGATTCCGCTGATCCGTGAATTTCTGGAAGCGCTGTACCAGGATTATCCGGATCTGCAGGTGCTTGGCTCTGCGGTCACCGGATACGGTGAGGAGATGATCCAGAACGCATTCGGCGCGGATTTCGGCATCGTCGAAACTGTGGCGCATTATACCGCCGCAAAGAAATTCCGCCCCGATGTAGACTTCATCATCGACATCGGCGGACAGGATATCAAGTGCTTCAAGATCCGCAACGGCGCGATCGACAATATTTTCCTGAATGAGGCCTGCTCTTCGGGCTGTGGATCCTTCCTGCAGACCTTTGCGGGTGCACTTGGATATGATATGGAATCCTTTGCGAAGCTGGGTCTGTTTGCAGATAAGCCGGTGGATCTTGGCTCGCGCTGCACAGTCTTTATGAACAGCAGCGTCAAGCAGGCACAGAAGGACAATGCTGGAATTGAGAACATCAGCGCAGGACTGTCCATCAGTGTCGTCAAGAATGCGCTTTATAAAGTTATCCGTGCCGTGAATGCCGATTCGCTCGGACAGCATATTGTCGTACAGGGTGGTACCTTCCTGAATAATGCCGTGCTGCGCGCATTTGAGCAGGAGATCGGCCGCGAGGTCATTCGTCCGACAATCGCCGGACTGATGGGCGCTTATGGTGCGGCACTCTATGCAAAATCCAAGTCAGACGGAAAGTCTGGTCTGCTGAATGCACAGCAGCTGGCACAGTTCAAGCACGAAGTGCAGGTTATCACCTGCCGCGGCTGTTCCAATTCCTGCCGACTGACTGTGAATACCTTTGACGGAAGCCGGAAATTCATCGGCGGTAACCGCTGTGAAAAACCGCTTGCGAAAAAGGGATCTTCTGATATCACCTATAACCTGTATGAATTCAAGCGGAACTATCTTGCATCTCTGCCGCAAAAGAGCGGAACCAGAGGAAAGATCGGCATTCCGATGGGGCTTAATTTCTATGAGCTGCTGCCGTTCTGGCACGCGCTGTTTACCACGCTCGGATTTGAGATTGTGATCTCGCCTGCGTCAAACCGCAAGCTCTATCTCAGCGGTCAGCACACGATTCCGTCTGATACAGTATGCTTCCCCGCGAAGCTCCTGCACGGACATATCGAGGCTCTGCTCAATACTGATGTTGACGCAATCTTCTATCCCTGTATGACTTATAACCTCGACGAAGGTCTTGGCGACAACCACTACAACTGTCCTGTCGTTGCATATTACCCCGAGGTCATTGAAGCAAACGTGCGTGCGCTTGCTGGAAAGAAGTTTATTTACGATTATATCGGAATCCACCGTCCGAAGGATTTCAAAAAGAAGTTCCACGATATTCTCTGTCGCGAATTCGGTGAGATTCCGCAGTCTGAGGTGAATGCCGCTGTGGATGCTGCATTTGCCGCACATGACAACTATCTGAACGCTGTCCGCGAAGAGGGCAGGAAATATCTCGAAGCGGCACGCAAGGAGAATATTCCTGTGATCGTTCTTTCAGGACGCCCGTATCACCTCGATCCGGAGATCAATCACGGTATCGATAAGCTGATCTGCGCCTGCGGTGCGGCTGTGATTACTGAAGACGCAGTGAGTGATCTGGCAGGTAAGGTCAGAACACACGTTCTGAACCAGTGGACCTATCACTCCCGCCTGTATGCCGCGGCGAAGTATGTTGCTGATGAAGACGATCCGATGCTGAATCTGGTTCAGCTGGTTTCGTTCGGATGCGGTGTGGACGCGATTACAACAGACGAGGTCCGTGAGATTCTTGAGGCGGGCAATAAGATCTATACACAGATTAAAATCGACGAAATTACGAATCTGGGCGCGGTCAAAATCCGCCTGAGAAGTTTATTCGCCGCGCTGAAATAAGCATGGCACCGACCGTATGGAAAGGAAGTCTGTCTAATTATGAGTAAACCCCAGGTATCCACAGACAAGGAGCGCATTGTCTTTACAAAGGAGATGCGCCGTGACTATACGATTCTGATTCCGAATATGGCGCCGATTCACTTTGAGCTTCTGCGCGAGCTGTTCCGCAAAAACGACTACAATGTCGAGCTGCTCCGCAGTGAAGGACATGAGGTCGTAGACGCCGGACTGAAATATGTGCACAACGACACCTGTTATCCCGCACTGCTGGCAATCGGTCAGCTGATGCACGCACTCGAAAGCGGCAAGTACGATCTGAACAAGACCGCACTGATGATTACCCAGACAGGTGGTGGCTGCAGAGCGTCGAATTACATTCACTTGCTGAGAAAAGCACTGGTGAAGGCTGGTCTTTCGCATATTCCCGTCATTTCACTGAATCTTTCAGGACTGGAGAAGAATTCCGGATTCAAACTGACGCTGCCGATGCTCAAGGAAGCGGTTGCGCTGCTTTCCTACGGCGATATGCTGATGCTGCTGAGTAATCAGGTCCGCCCGTATGAGGTGAACGAGGGTGAAACTGACCGGATGCTCGATTCCTGGATCCAGCGTCTTTCCGCACAGATTCACGACAACAAATGTGCGAAATATGAACAGCTGTGCGACAATCTTGCAAAGATCAGTGCGGAGTTTGCACAGATCGAAGTACAGAAGCGCGATATCGTCAAGGTCGGCGTAGTCGGCGAGGTGTATGCAAAATTCTCTCCGCTTGCGAACAATCACCTTGAGGATTTCCTCCGCAGTCAGGACTGCGAGGTTATGCTGCCCGGACTCTTCGGTTTTATGCTCTTTAAGGTGGATAACCGACTGGAGGATATCAAGCTGTACGGCGGAAGCCGTCTGAAGGCAAGCGTTGTCCGTTTTCTGATCAACTATATGACCAACATCGAAACCGTGTTTCTGGATTCGATCCGCGTCACACAGAAATTCCGCGTACCTGCATCCTATCAGCATGTCAAATCGCTCGTCAAGGGCGTCATCGGATATGGCAGCAAGATGGGCGAGGGCTGGTTCCTGACCGGCGAAATGCTGGAGCTGATTGAGCACGGCTATGAGAACATTGTCTGCTGTCAGCCGTTCGGCTGTCTGCCGAATCATATTGTCGGAAAGGGTATGATCCGCAAGATCAAGGGCGTCAACCCGATCGCGAATATCGTCCCGATCGACTACGATCCCGGCGCGACCAAGGTGAATCAGGAAAACCGCATCAAGCTGATGCTTGCAGTTGCAAAGGAGCGTCTGGAAGCAGAACGCGCCAACATTGCGGATTATCAGAATGCCGCACAGCATGCAATCTCATCACTCTGTCCTGAAGAGGGCTGTGTGGTCTGAGAATAAATAGAAATATTTTTGTAATTGGAGGGGAAGAAATGAATCCGGACCCGTGTATATGGGAACCATTTAGTATGAAGGCGGGACGGATGATCTCCTGATCACTGGCCCGCGGAAAGGCGGACCAAGTGATTGCATATTACAAGACAATAGACTCCAAGCTGACAAAGCTGGATGCGCCGGAATATGGCTGTTGGATTTCAGTTGTTGCGCCGACAGCACAGGAGGTTGCAATTCTGATCGAAGAATTCGGTCTCGACCGCGACTTTGTTCGTTCCTCGCTGGATGAGGAGGAATCCTCGCGTGTGGAACGGGAGGGCAGTCAGACGCTCATCATCGTCGATACTGCTGTGATGGCGCGTGAAAATGATACAGATCTGTTCTATACCATGCCGCTTGGCATCATCATCAACGAACAGTATGTTTTTACAATTTCCCTGCGTGACAACACGATTATCGAAGCAGTGTCAAGCGGCAGCATCCGCAACCTGCAGACGATGCACCGAACACGCTTTGTATTCCAGATGCTGATGCGCATTACCGCTGGTTTTGTGCAGTATCTGAAGCAGATTGACAAGATCTCGCAGCACATTGAGCGTCAGCTCAGCAAAGCGATGAAAAATCAGGAACTGGTACAGATCCTCAGTCTGGAGAAATCGCTTGTCTATTTTTCCAACTCACTGAAGGCGAATCATATCACGCTGGAAAAGCTTCTGCGCGGCAGATTTGTCAAGATCTATGATGAAGATCAGGATCTGCTTGAGGACGTTCTGATCGAGTTGAAGCAGGCGATCGAAATGACAAAGATCTATACCGGAATTCTGTCCGTTATGGTGGACGCGTTTGCATCTGTCATCGCGAACAATCAGAATACTGTAATGTGGAAACTGACGGTGATCACGATCGTTATGGCGATCCCCACGATGGTGTTCAGCTTCTACGGAATGAATACGGCAAATCTTCCGGTTGCGGATACATGGTTCCCGACCGTTGTAGCAGTTGCCGGAACGGCGGCAGTTGCATTTGCGCTGCTTTACAACAAGCGGAATCGGGACAAATAGCACAGGAGAGGTGACAGAATATGGCACTGTTTCAGATTGACTTTTATTCTGAAGTGCTGCAGATGGCGACCAATATGCAGGTGATTCTGCCGCAGAATATCAGTCGTCATGGCTTTTCAGGTACGACTGAGGCAGGATTTCCCTCCTTGCTTTTGCTGCATGGCATGCACGGCGACCATACTTCTTGGACGCGTCGTACATCCATTGAGCGATATCTGGACGGCACACCGCTGGCGGTAATTATGCCGGCGGCACATCTGAGTTTTTATACAGACATGGTGCATGGCGGAAAATATGAAACCTATTTCCGCGAGGAGCTGCCGAAGATCATTCACGAGTTTTTCCCGCAGATTTCTCAGCGTCGTGAGGATACCTATATCGGCGGTCTTTCGATGGGCGGATATGGCGCTGTCAAGCTTGCGCTTCGTTCGCCGGAGCGATACAGCAAGGCGGTTTCATTTTCTGGTCCTTTGGATCTTGTTTTGCAGTCGAAGTATGTGGAGATGAATGAGTTCTGGGCAAACCTGTTCGGCAGTGTGGAACAGCTGACCGGTTCTGTGAATGATCTTCCTGCGCTTGCTGCGGAAACTGTGAAAACAGCGTCGCAGCTGCCGGAATTCTATTTCTGGTGCGGCAAGGACGATCCGCTTTATCCGATCTCCAA
>SVNN01000003.1 GCA_015066905.1 Ruminococcus sp. | reverse complement strand
TTCCATCAACGGCCCTGTCGTCAAGGTCAAGGATACCAGCGACTTTTCGATGCTGGAGATGGTATATGTCGGCAAGAAACGCCTGATCGGCGAGGTCATCGGCATCACTGCCGAATTTACAACGATCCAGGTATATGAAGTCACAACCGGACTCCGTGTGGGAGAGCCTGTGACGGGCACGGGTGCACCGATGTGCGCTGCGCTCGGTCCCGGCATCCTCTCCAATATCTTCGACGGAATCGAACGTCCCCTCAAACAGCTGGAAGCGCTTTCGGGCGCGTTCATCGACGAGGGCGCGGCAGTTTCTGCGCTTGACGAGGAGCGGCAGTATGATGTCAGGATCACCGCACGGCTCCACGACCGTCTTTGCGGCGGCATGATCTATGCGACCTGCCCTGAAACGCCTGTGATTGAGCATCGGTGCATGGTTCCGCCCGATGTATGCGGCGAGGTCATCGCGGTTGCGGAAAACGGGAAATATCGTCTGAACGATACAATCGTTACCCTCCGCACCGACAAGGGAACAGAAATCGACCTCACGCTCTGCCAGAAATGGCCGATCCGTCAGCCCCGCCCGATCCGGGAACGGAAGCTGATCTCCCGTCCGCTGATTACGGGACAACGCGTGATCGACACGATTCTCCCTGTCGCAAAGGGCGGCACAGCGGCAATCCCCGGCGGCTTCGGCACAGGAAAGACCATGACGCAGCACCAGCTTGCCAAGTGGTGCGACGCGGATATCATCGTCTATATCGGCTGCGGCGAGCGCGGCAACGAGATGACGCAGGTGCTGGAGGAATTCTCCGAGCTGATCGACCCGAAAACCAACAAACCGCTGACCGACCGCACGGTGCTGATCGCCAACACATCCAATATGCCCGTTGCGGCAAGAGAGGCGTCAATCTATACCGGAATCACCCTCGCGGAATATTACCGCGACATGGGCTATCATATCGCCATCATGGCAGATTCGACCTCACGCTGGGCGGAGGCGCTCCGCGAGATCTCCGGCCGTCTGGAGGAGATGCCTGCGGAAGAAGGCTTTCCTGCCTATCTCCCCTCCCGTCTGTCTGAATTCTATGAACGTGCAGGCTATGTCGAAACGCTCAGCGGAAAAGAAGGCAGCGTCACAATCATCGGCGCAGTTTCTCCGCAGGGCGCGGATTTCTCCGAGCCTGTCACACAGAATACAAAGCGCTTTGTCCGCTGCTTCTGGGCGCTGGATAAATCCCTCGCCTACGCAAGACACTATCCCGCCATCAACTGGACGACCAGTTACAGCGAATATACCGACGATCTCTCTGCCTTCTATGAAAAACACGCAGATCCGCGGTTTATGCAGTACCGACAGGAGATCTCAAACATTCTCATCGAAGAAAACAAGCTGCTGGATATCGTCAGACTCATCGGCTCAGACGTTCTGCCCGATGACCAGAAGCTGCTGATGGAGACCGCGCGCGTCATCCGCGTCGGATTTCTGCAGCAGAACGCATACCACAAGGACGACACGTATGTCCCGCTTGAAAAGCAGTTCCGGATGATGGATCTGATCCTCCACCTGCACGATCAGGCACTCCACGCACTGTCCAAGGGCGCACTGCTCTCAGATATTCTTGCGTCGGGAATGTTTGAACAGGTCATCAAGGTCAAATATGACATCCCCAACGACAAGTGCGCGATGTTTGAGCAGTATAAAAACGAAATCAGCAAATGCTTTGCGGCACTTCCGGCAGAGCGGAAGGAGGGGGAACGATGAGCTTACAATATCTCGGTATGCGCGAGATCAACGGACCGCTGATCGTCCTCGACAAGGTGCAGGGCGTCGGCTATGATGAGGTCGCGCGTATCCGTCTGGACGACGGCACAGAACGTACAGGCCGCATTGTAGAGATCGACGGCGAACGCGCAGTTTTGCAGGTCTTTGAAGGAACCAAGGGACTCTCGCTCACCAATACAAAAACACAATTCACAGGGAAACCGATGGAGATGCCGCTCTCGGAAGAATTGCTCGGCCGCGTGTTCAGCGGCGCCGGAAAGCCGATCGACGGGCTTGGCGACATCTTCCCCGAACAGCTCGGCGACATCAACGGAAAGCCGCTGAATCCCGTTTCCAGAAACTATCCGCGCAACTACATCCGCACAGGCATCTCCTCGATCGACAGTCTGATGACGCTCATCCGCGGACAGAAGCTTCCGATCTTTTCGGGATCAGGGCTTTCCCACAACAAGCTTGCGGTTCAGATCGTCCGCCAGGCGCAGCTCGCAGATGACAGTAACGAAAAATTTGCCGTAGTCTTTGCTGCGATGGGCGTGAAAAATGACGTCGCGGATTATTTCAGAAAAAGCTTTTCCGACAGCGGCGCTTTGCAGAATGTCGTGATGTTTTTGAATCTCTCGAACGACCCGATCATCGAGCGTATTCTGACGCCGCGCTGTGCGCTGACCGCCGCGGAATATCTTGCATATGAGAAAAATATGCACATCCTTGTCATCATGACGGATATGACCTCCTACGCGGAGGCGGTGCGTGAGTTTTCCTCCTCCAAGGGCGAAATTCCGAGCAGAAAGGGATATCCCGGCTATCTGTACTCCGACCTCGCGTCGCTGTATGAACGCGCAGGCGTGATCAAGGACGCAAAGGGCAGTGTGACGCAGATCCCGATCCTGACGATGCCGAATGACGACATCACGCACCCTGTGCCGGATCTGACGGGCTATATCACCGAGGGACAGATCGTTCTCGACCGCAGTCTGGATCAGACGGGCATCTATCCGCCGATCTCTGTGCTCCCCTCGCTCTCCCGTCTGATGAAGGACGGAATCGGTGAGGGATATACCCGTGCGGATCACGCCGCGTGTGCCAATCAGCTGTTCGCGTCTTATGCAAAGGTGCAGGAGGCACGCTCGCTTGCCTCGGTCATCGGCGAGGAGGAGCTCTCCGCTACGGATAAGAAATATCTCGAATTCGGCATTCTCTTTGAGCGGTTCTTTGTTTCACAGGACGCTGATGAAAATCGTTCGATCGAACAGACGCTCGATCTCGGCTGGGATCTCCTCTCGGTATTGCCTCTGACGGAGCTTGACCGCGTGGATGAAGCGCTTCTGAAAGAAAAATATCACCCTGAGCACACCGTGCGTTTCCAAAACGCACAATTATAATCACCCAAACAAGGAGGCAGGCAGAGAATGGCAGAACAGATTTTTCCGACCAAGGGCAATCTGATGCAGGCGAAAAAGACGCTGGCGCTTTGCCGCCTCGGCTATGAACTGCTCGACCGCAAGCGCAATGTCCTCATCCGCGAGATGATGCTGCTGACCGATCATGCCAAGCAGCTCCGCGGAGAGATTGAATCGACCTATATCACCGCCTATCAGGCTTTGCAGGAGGCGAACATCACCCTCGGCGTCATCACGAAGATCGCAAACTCCGTGCCGGTTGAAACGGGCGTACAGGTGACCTTCCGCAGCGTCATGGGCGTGGAGCTGCCGCAGGTCACAATCCGTTCGCAGGAGCGCGCCGTCCCCTATGGCTTCCTGATGTCCAACGCGCCGTTGGATGACGCTTATGTATCCTTTGGCAGGGCAAAACAGATCACCGCCGTTCTGGCAGAGGTCGAAAACAGCATCTACCGCCTGGCGGAAGCGATCAAAAAAACCCAGCGCCGTGCGAATGCGCTGAAAAACATCCTGATTCCGCGCTATGAGCATATCGTAAAGTTCATCACCGACAGTCTGGATGAGAAAGAGCGCGAGGACTTCTTCCGCCTGAAAGTCATCAAGGTTCAGAAACGGAACAAGACGGATTGACGCGCAAAGAATATACAAATTCTGCCCGAAAACCGCAGAAAGATTGTGAATATTGAGTCTTGCGAAAAAAATGGATCAGGAGTATAATTGTCAAGGTGCGGATTTTTACCGCACCATATTTTTGTCTATCACAGAAAAGGAAGGCAACTCTCATGGATACCATTACTTGTTTCAGGGATCTTGCAATCATCATCATCGCTGCAAAGCTGATGGGACTGGGCGCAAAAAAGCTGAAAGCGCCGCAGGTCGCAGGACAGATCGTTGCGGGACTGCTGATCGGCCCGAGCGTGCTCGGATTTGTAGAATCCTCCGACTTCATCACCACAATGGCTGAGATCGGCGTCGTTCTGCTGATGTTCTCCGCAGGACTCGAAACCAATCTCAAGGAACTGATCAAAACCGGCCCTGTTGCGGTGTGCGTCGCCTGCATGGGCGTATTCGTCCCCTTGTGCGGCGGATTTTTGCTCTACTCCTGCTTCTACGGCTTCCACCCCGTCGGCTCTGACGAGTTCTTCAAAGCAATTTTTGTCGGCACGATTATGACCGCAACCTCGGTCAGCATCACCGTGCAGACGCTCCGCGAACTGGGACACCTCAAAGGCAAGCTCGGAACACTCATCACCAGCTCCGCGATCATCGACGACGTCATCGGCATCATCGTCCTCACCTTCGTCATCGGATTCAAGAGTGCAGACGCAAAGCCTGTGGATGTCATCATCAAAACCGTCCTCTTTATTGTATTCAGCCTGTGCATCGGCGGACTGATCTACTTCCTGTTCAAATATCTCGACAAGAAGTATTTCCACCAGCGCAGAATTCCGATCTTCGGTCTGGCACTCTGCTTTATACTTTCTTACTGTGCAGACGCGCTGTTCGGCATCGCCGATATCACCGGTGCTTATGTTGCCGGCATCATCCTGTGCAACCTCCGCGACGCGGAATATATCTCCGGTAAAATGGATATCAGCTCCTATATGCTCTTCGGCCCCGTATTCTTTGCAAGTATCGGTCTGAAGACCACGCTCGACGGTTTCTCGATTGGTCTGCTCTGGTTCGCAATCGGCTTTGTCATCGTTGCACTGATCACCAAGATCATCGGCTGTGGACTGATCGCAAAGATCTTCCGTTACAGCAACCGCGACGCACTGAAAATCGGCATCGGTATGATGACGCGAGGCGAGGTTGCACTGATCGTCGCGCAAAAGGGCATGGCATGCGGCTTATTTGAGGCTGAACGCTTCACCGCCGTCATTTTGCTGATCATCTGTTCGTCTATCGTCGCACCGATCCTTCTGAAGCTTCTGTTCAAAAACGACGCCCCTTCTGATCCGAAGGAAGAAGAAAAGTCTGAGCTTGCATTCGGCGAGCATCTGATGGCAGAGCAGAATATCTGATCAAAAATGAAAGATCCGCTGTACCAATGGATGTACAGCGGATCTTTTGCTTGTAATCAGACGCAGATTCTGATATAATGAAACGAGAATCCAACGGAAAGGAATCGCAATATGAAGAAAATGAGTTCATTCAGCGCACTGGATATCATCCGGCGCGTCATCGACGAAAATGTACAGGAGGGCGACCACTGTATCGACGCAACTGCCGGACGCGGACACGACACCCTCCATCTCTGCTCTCTGGTAGGCGACAGCGGACACGTTACCGCATTTGACATCCAGCAGGACGCGGTGGACAGCACACGCGCGCTGCTTGAAGCGAACGGCGTGGCGCATCGCGCAGAGGTCCTGCTGAAAAGCCACAGCGAGATGGCAGACCTGTTTGATGCGGAGAGCATCGCGTTCATTACCTTCAATTTCGGCTGGCTGCCCAAGGGGGACCACAACATCTTTACAAAAAAAGAGACCAGCATCCAGGCGATCGAACAGGGTCTACGACTCCTCCGTAAGGGCGGAATCATGTCACTGATCCTCTACTATGGCAGAGAAACGGGATTTGAAGAACGGGACGCCCTGCTCGAATTTCTCCCGACGCTTGACAATAAGCAGTATACCGTCATCGAGATGCCGTTTGTCAACCGCGACAACTGTCCGCCGATCCCGATCGTTATCATCAAGGACGCGTGAGGTAAGATCGTATACCGACTTGTTGTCGGTTTCGGTGCAGATTTCTCCCTTTTTCTCCAAATTTACAATTTATTTACTGAAAACTGTTGCAAAATTCCGCGGAATTTGGTATAATGTTTCTATGTTGAAATTACTTCTTTAGGGGGATATAGAGATGAATTTAATTACACGTTCTGATTTTGACGGACTTGCCTGCGGCGCTCTGCTGCTCGAAGCCGGAATTATCGACTCCTATACATTCAAACACCCGAAGGATATTCAGGATGGTCTGGTCCCTGTCACTGAGAACGACGTTCTTGCAAACGTCCCGTTTGTTGAGGGCTGCGGTCTCTGGTTTGACCATCACTCCAGTGAGTATGAACGTGTTCAGCTCGAGGGGAAATATAAGGGCGAAAGCAGAATCACACCCAGCTGCGCGCGCATTATCTATGAATACTATGGCGGAAAAGAACGGTTTCCTCAGTTTGATGACCTGATGGAAGCTGTGGATAAAGTAGACAGCGGAAATCTCACCATTGACGAGATTCTCAATCCGCAGGGCTGGATTCTGGTCGGTTTTCTGATGGATCCCCGTACCGGTCTCGGCCGTTTCCGCAACTTTACAATCAGCAACTATCAGCTGATGGAAAAGCTCCTCGTCTGCTGCCGCACTATGACCACCGAAGAGATCCTTGCACTCCCCGATATTCAGGAGCGTATTGAAGTATATAACGAGCAGAGCGAGCTGTTCAAACAGATGGTGCACGAACATACCCGTGTGGAGCGTGATGTAATCATCACCGATCTGCGCGGCGTGGAAACCATCTACACCGGCAACCGTTTCATGATCTACAGCCTCTATCCCGAGCAGAATATTTCCGCTTGGATCGTTTCCGGCAAGGGCGGTCAGGGCTGTTCTGCGGCGGTCGGATATTCAATCCTCAACAAGACCAGTAAGGTCAATGTCGGTCAGCTGATGCTGAAATATGGCGGCGGCGGCCACAAAAAGGTCGGCACCTGTCAGTTCTCTGATGCAGAGGTTGATGAAAAGCTCCCGAAGATGCTCGATGAGCTGGTCAACTACGACAAGTATTACGAAGTATAAAACGAAAAGCTGCTATGGAACATCCATAGCAGCTTTTGTTATTTGCCTTTTTTTCTGCGGATACTCCGTGCACCAATCAGCAGCGCGCCCACGGCAAGCACCAGACTGCCGATTGAAAACGGAACTGCCCACGGGAATCCCTGTTTCTCGGACGGATCTGTGTCCGAGGGAGGCTGCGTAGTCGTTTCCAGCGGCGGCAATTCGGGGGCTTCCGATTCAGCCAGCAGTGCGATATCATTCTCGGCTGCATATGTTTGTACGGCCGCGCTGTCGCTGTAAAGCGTAAACTGCTCCGCGTGCTTGTATGCATTCGCAGTGTAGTCATAGTAGTAGCCGACTGCCATCTCGCCGATTTCCGTCACGCTTTGCGGAATCGTCATCTGCCGCAGGGCTGTGCAGGTTGAAAATGCGCGCGCTTCCACTGTGGTCAGCGACGGCGGCAGATCCGCCCGTTCCAGCGCGGTGCAGTTGTAAAAACAAAGCTCTCCGATCTTTTTCAGCGAATCCGGCAGAACAATCGTCCGAAGCGCGGTACACTGGTAGAATGCAGCAAATCCAAGTTCCTCCACGCCCGCAGGAATTGTGATCTCGGTCAGCGGCGTGCAGCGTTCAAATGCAGACGCGCCGATCACACGGGTGCCGGCAGGAATCGTCACCGCGCCGCCGTCGCCTTTATATTTGTAGAGGATATCCCCCACCATCACGCACGCGTCGGGATACTGCTCAAACCATGCAGTCAGAACCAGCGCGTCACCTGAAAGAGATTCCAGCGTGTCAGGAAAGCCGATTTCGCTCAGTTTCTCACAATATTCAAAAGCACATTCACCAATCACCGCGACCGAGTCGGGCATCTTCACGGATGTGACCGTATTGCAGTCGAAAAAGCTGTATCCACAGATCGTCCGGACGCCGTCGGGGATCTCAACCGCGCCGCCGTCACCGATATAGCGGTAAAGCAGGTCTCCGAAGATGAGAAATTCCTCTTCCGACTCCACCTGCCAGCGGGTCGATTCAAAAGCAAACGCACCGACCGCGGTGACGGAATCAGGCACCGTAACCTCCGCGAGTGCGTAGCAGTTATCAAACGCCTTAAACCCGATTGTTTCCAGCCCTTCAGGCAGAACAATCCGCTTCAGATAGGGGCAGTCTGCAAAGCACTCCTCCCCGATCTCCTTCAGCGTGTCGGGAAAGATGACCTCCTCTGCAACACAGTTCATCATAAATGCGTTGTCTGCGAGCTTTGTCACAGCGCAGCCGCCCAGCGTATCCGGAATTGTGACAGTTTCATTGTCTGCCTCACCGATGTAGTGATATGAAGTGATCGTCGCCGCGCCGTCTTCGATCAGATAGGAAAACCGCCCGTCCTCACTCACCTCATCCGCTGACACAGCCATTTTGGGAAGAAGCATCAGAATCACGGCAAGAGAAAGCAACAGTGAGATGCTATGTTTCATTCCGGCACCTGCCTTTCATTCATCCAAAAAAACGGAGGACGGTCAAATCTGAACCGTCCTCCGCAATTGTTTCGTTTTATGCCAGCGGAGCAACAGTCGATGCGGCTGCTGTATTATGCTCAGCATATGCTTCCGCGCTGCTGACTTCTACGCGGTTATATACTTCCATACCGGTGCCGGCAGGAATCAGCTTACCGATGATTACGTTCTCCTTCAGACCGAGCAGCGGATCGCTCTTGCCGCGGATTGCAGCGTCGGTGAGCGCCTTGGTCGTTTCCTGGAAGGAAGCGGCAGACAGGAAGCTGTCGGAGTTGGAGGACGCCTTGGTGATACCCTGGAGAACAGGCTGTGTGGTGACAGGGAAGAGATTCTCCTCGCCTGCAGCGATACGCGCCTCGATGGATGCATTGATTGCATCAATCTCCTTCACGTCAACCAGTGCGCCGGGGAGCAGATAGCTGCTGCCGGAATCCTCAACCTTGAGCTTGCGGAGCATCTGGCGGACGATGACCTCAATGTGCTTGTCGTTGATATCTACACCCTGGAGGCGGTAAACCTTCTGGACCTCGTGGATGATGTAGTTCTGGACAGCCTGCGATCCGAGTACGTTCAGAATATCGGTCGGGTAAACGTTACCCTCTGTGAGCTTTTCACCCTTTTCAATCTTATCACCGTGACGGACACGGAGCTTATAGTTGTAGGGGATCATATAGGTCTCAGACATACCTGTTTCCTCGTTGACGAGGATGACATTGGTGGTCTTGTTGACCTCCTCGAGCTGTACACGGCCATCCATGCGTGCGATGATCGCAGCATTCTTCGGACGACGTCCCTCAAAGAGTTCCTCGACACGGGGAAGACCCTGTGTGATATCCTCCGCAGACGCGATACCACCTGTATGGAAGGTACGCATCGTCAGCTGGGTACCCGGCTCACCGATGGACTGTGCAGCGATGATACCGACAGATTCACCGACAGAAACGAGATTGCCGTTTGCAAGGTTCGCGCCGTAGCACTTCGAGCAAACACCCTGCTTTGCCTTGCAGTGGAGTACAGAACGGATCTTCACACGCTCAACGCCCATCTCAACGATGCGCTTAGCGTCCGCCTCGGTCAGCAGGCGGTTTTTGGAGATGACCAGTTCACCCTTTTCGTCGCGGAGATCCTCAACCAGATAACGGCCGATCAGACGCTCTGTGAGCGGCTCGATAATCTCGTTGCCGTTTCTGATCTCGTAGATCTCAATACCGTCGGTTGCGCCGCAGTCTTCTTCACGGATGATGACATCCTGCGAAACGTCAACCAGACGACGGGTCAGATATCCCGAGTCAGCGGTACGGAGCGCGGTATCCGCCAAGCCCTTACGCGCACCACGGGAGGAGATGAAGTAGTCAAGAATGTTCAGACCTTCACGGTAGTTTGCACGAATCGGAATTTCGATTGTGGTACCGGAAGTGTTGGCAATCAGTCCACGCATACCTGCGAGCTGACGAATCTGGTTAATACTACCACGCGCACCGGAGTCCGCCATCATGAAGATCGGATTGTAGCGGTCGAGGTTCGCCTTCAGAGCGGCAGTAACATCGTCGGTCGCCTTGTTCCAGGTCTCGATGACACGCTTGGACTTCTCCTCCGTGGAGATGTAGCCGTAGTCGTACTGTTCTGTGATCTCACTGATCTGCTCGTCTGCAGCCGCAAGAATCTCCTTCTTCTGCGGCGGGATTACCGCGTCGCAAACAGCAACGGTGATCGCTGCCTTGGTGGAGAATTTGAATCCGAGCGACTTGATCTGGTCAAGCACCTCAGAAGTACGGGTCGTACCGTGGATACGGATACAACGCTCGATGATATCGGACAGCTGCTTTCTGCCGACGAGGAAGGATACCTCAAGGTCGAACTGCTTATCCGAAACGGTACGGTCAACATAACCGAGATCCTGCGGGATATTCTCGTTGAAGATCAGTCTGCCGACTGTACAGTCAATAATCTTGGAAACCTTATGGTCGCCGACATCCTTGGTCACACGCACCTTGATTGCTGCGTGGAGGGATACATCGTGCTCATTATAAGCCATCAGGGCTTCATCTGTGTCGCGGAAGACCTTGCCTTCGCCCTTCTCGCCGTCCTTCTGCATGGTGAGGTAGTAGGAACCAAGGACCATATCCTGTGTCGGAACAGCAACCGGACGTCCGTCAGACGGCTTGAGCAGGTTGTTTGCAGCGAGCATCAGGAAACGTGCCTCAGCCTGTGCCTCGGCAGAAAGCGGGAGATGCACCGCCATCTGGTCGCCGTCGAAGTCGGCGTTGTATGCGGTACATACCAGCGGATGGAGCTTGAGCGCTCTGCCCTCAACGAGGACAGGCTCGAACGCCTGAATACCCAGACGGTGAAGTGTAGGCGCACGGTTCAGGAGAACGGGGTGATCCTTGATGACGTTTTCCAGCGCGTCCCATACACAGGGAGATGCCTTTTCGACCATCTTTCTTGCGCTCTTGATATTTGCAATCACCTTGGTATCAACCAGGCGCTTGAGAACGAAGGGCTTGAACAGCTCCAGCGCCATTTCCTTCGGGAGACCGCACTGGTACATCTTCAGCTCAGGGCCTACGACGATAACCGAACGGCCGGAGTAGTCAACACGCTTACCAAGCAGGTTCTGACGGAAACGTCCCTGCTTACCCTTAAGCATATCGGACATAGACTTCAGCGCACGGTTATTCGGACCGGTAACAGGACGACCGTGACGACCGTTGTCGATCAGCGCGTCAACTGCTTCCTGCAGCATACGCTTCTCGTTGCGGATGATGATGTCGGGCGCTTCCAGCTCGAGCATTCTCTTCAGTCGGTTGTTACGGTTGATGACACGGCGGTAGAGATCATTCAGGTCGGAGGTCGCATAGCGGCCGCCGTCGAGCATAACCATCGGACGAAGCTCCGGCGGGATGACCGGAACAACGGTCATGACCATCCATTCAGGCTTGTTGCCGGAAAGACGGAACGCTTCGATGATCTCAAGACGCTTCAGAAGCTTGATCTTCTTCTGACCGGAAGGCAGACCCTGGAGTTCTTCCTTCAGCTCGTTGGAAACGATCTCCAGGTTGTTGCTCCACTCGCACTCTGCGGATTCGCAGAAGGAGCACTCCTTACAGTTGTGGTTCATCTCACAGGTCTTGCACGCCTCGCGCTGTGCCTTGTCAAGCGTCAGCTTGCCGCTCATGATGAGACGGTTTTTCATCGTGTCATAGCGCGCGGGATCATATTCCTGCAGCAGCTTGTGAATCGCCTCAGCGCCCATTGCTGCCTCAAATTCGTCGCCGTACTTCTCACGGTATGCGAGATATTCCTTCTCAGACAGCAGCTGCTTCTTGAGCAGATCGGTGCTGCCCGGATCTACGACGATATACTTGGTAAAGTACAGAACTTCTTCCAGACGCTTCTGGGATACTTCCAGCACCTGTCCGATTCTGGACGGGGTGCCCTTGAAGTACCAGATGTGGGAAACGGGAGCAGCCAGCTCGATGTGACCCATACGCTCACGACGTACCTTTGCACGGGTCACCTCAACGCCGCATCGGTCACAGACCTTACCCTTGAAGCGGATCTTCTTGAACTTTCCGCAGTGACACTCCCAGTCCTTGCTCGGTCCGAAGATTCGTTCACAGAACAAACCGTCGCGCTCGGGCTTCTGGGTTCTATAGTTGATCGTTTCGGGACGCTCCACGGAGCCGTAGCTCCAGCTTCTGATCTGTTCGGGAGACGCCAGACCGATTTTAATGGATCCAAATGTTGTAAATTCCAAATCAGTACCTCCTAAAATTCTGCGGCATCAGACGTATGCAGTATCGTGCAGCAGCACGGATTAAATCTCTTCATCACCGGACAGGTCGAAGCTGAACATCTCCTCACCGTCGCCGTCATCCAGCGGTGTGAGGTCGTCTTCGTCCTCGCCGTCCATCGTAAAGCCTGCGTCTTCCATATCATTGTTTTCATAGAAGGTTTCATCCGCGGTATCCTCGTCTGCGAATGCAACGGGCTGCGGGATGATGTCGTCGTCATCAAAGTTCTGCTTGAGGTCGATCTCCTCCTGGTTGGTATCCAGCACGCGGACATCCAGACCGAGGGACTGCAGCTCCTTGATCAGCACCTTGAAGGACTCGGGAATACCCGGCTTCGGAACGTTCTGTCCCTTGACGATCGCCTCATAGGTGTTGACACGTCCGACCGTATCGTCCGACTTGACGGTGAGGATCTCCTGCAGGGTATAAGCAGCGCCGTAAGCCTCCAGCGCCCAAACTTCCATCTCTCCGAAACGCTGACCGCCGAACTGCGCCTTACCGCCGAGCGGCTGCTGGGTAACCAGCGAATACGGGCCGACAGAACGTGCGTGGATCTTATCGTCAACGAGGTGGTGGAGCTTGAGGTAGTACATATAGCCGACAGTGACGCGGTTGTCGAACTTCTCACCGGTACGTCCGTCGTAGAGCGTGAACTTACCGTCGGTGTCCATCTCCAGTGCATTCGGGTTGATGACCTTGTCAGTTACATTCAGCAGGAAGTTCTGCTCGGTCATCTCTGCCTGCATCTTCTGGTTCTTCTCGTTCGCCATCGCGAGGCAGGCACGGATGTCATCCTCGTGTGCGCCGTCGAATACAGGGGTCATAATATGCCAGCCGAGCGCCTTCGCAGCCATACCGAGGTGAACCTCAAGCACCTGACCGATGTTCATACGGGAAGGTACGCCGAGGGGGTTCAGAACGATATCGAGCGGTGTGCCGTCCGGCAGGAAGGGCATATCCTCCTCCGGCAGGATTCTGGAAACGACACCCTTGTTACCGTGACGTCCCGCCATCTTGTCGCCGACGGAGATCTTGCGCTTCTGGGCAATATAGCAGCGTACCAGCATATTTACGCCGGGGCTGAGTTCATCGCAGTTGTCGCGGGTGAATACCTTGACGTCAACAATGACGCCCGATTCACCGTGCGGTACCTTCAGGGAGTTATCACGCACCTCGCGCGCCTTTTCGCCGAAGATTGCGCGGAGGAGTCTTTCCTCTGCGGTCAGCTCGGTCTCACCCTTCGGGGTAACCTTACCAACGAGGATATCGCCGGAGTGAACCTCCGCACCGATGCGGATGATACCGTCCTCGTCAAGATCCTTGAGTGCGTCATCGCTCACGTTCGGGATATCACGGGTGATCTCCTCGGGTCCGAGCTTGGTGTCGCGGCACTCAATCTCATATTCTTCGATGTGGACAGAGGTAAATACGTCCTCACGGACCAGACGCTCATTCAGCAGAACCGCGTCCTCGTAGTTGTAGCCTTCCCAGGTCATGAAGCCGATGAGAGCATTCTTACCAAGGGAGATCTCACCGTCAGCGGTTGCAGGACCGTCAGCAAGCACCTGTCCCTTGGTGACCTGATCACCAACAGAAACGATCGGGCGCTGGTTGACGCAGGTGCCCTGGTTGGAACGCTTGAACTTGATGAGCTTATATTTCTGCTCGGTCGCGTCTTCATTCTTGATCACGATCTCGTCAGCAGATACAGCGGTAACCACGCCAGCCTGTTCTGCGAGTACGCAGACGCCGGAGTCTACTGCTGCCTTATATTCCATACCGGTGCCGACAAACGGACGCTCGGTCTTGAGAAGCGGAACAGCCTGACGCTGCATGTTCGAACCCATGAGCGCACGGTTCGCGTCGTCGTTCTCAAGGAAGGGAATCATTGCGGTCGCAACAGAAACAACCATCTTCGGAGAAACGTCCATGAAGTCCGCCTGCTCGCGGTCGCACTCGAGGATCTTCTCGCGGTAACGCGCGGTAACACGGGGGCGCGCGAACTTTCCGTCCTCTGTCAGCGGCTCGTTCGCCTGTGCAACAATGTAGTTATCCTCCATATCAGCGGTCATATAGATGACCTCATTGGTGACAACGCCGGTCGCCTTGTCTACCTTACGGTAGGGCGCTTCGATGAAGCCGTATTCATTGATTCTCGCGAAGGTTGCGAGGTAGGAGATCAGACCGATGTTCGGACCTTCCGGCGTCTCGATCGGACACATTCTGCCGTAGTGGCTGTAGTGTACGTCACGGACTTCGAATCCGGCACGGTCACGGGACAGACCGCCGGGACCGAGTGCAGACAGACGGCGCTTGTGCGTCAGCTCTGCAAGCGGGTTGGTCTGGTCCATGAACTGCGACAGCGGGGAGGAACAGAAGAATTCCTTCACAGCTGCGGTGATCGGACGGATGTTGACCAGCACCTGCGGGGTGATGTTCTCCATATCCTGTGCCTGGATGTTCATGCGCTCGCGGATCACGCGTTCCATACGGGAGAAGCCAACACGGAACTGATTCTGGAGCAGCTCACCGACAGAACGGATACGGCGGTTGCCGAGGTGGTCGATGTCGTCGATGGTACCAACGCCCTCACAGAGGTTGCAGAAGTAGCTGATGGTCGCGAAGATGTCGTCGAGGATGATGTGCTTGGGCACCAGCTCATCCGCGCGCTTCTTGATCTGCTCCTCCAGCTCCTCCGCATCTGCGGAGCTTTCGAGGATCTCGCGCAGCACCTTGAAGGAAACCTTCTCGTTGATGCCGTATTCCTCAACCGGGAAATCTACATAGCCGGAAATATCGACCATACCGTTACCGATGATCTTGACTTCCTTTTCGACCATACGGGTCGCGCTTTCACCCTGCTCGTTGGTGTAGTATTCCTTCGACTCAACGGTGACGAATGCGTCCATAACACCGGCCTGTTCAATCTCCAGTGCGCGGTCGTAGGTGATGAGATCGCCTTCGTCAGCAAGCAGCTCGCCGGTCAGCGGGCTGATGATCGGGCGGGACAGGACGTGTCCGGACAGACGGGACGCGATGCCCAGCTTCTTGTTGTATTTATAGCGTCCGAAGCGGGAAAGATCATAACGCTTTGCGTCAAAGAAGAGGTTGTCGATGTGCTGGATCGCACTCTCAACCGTGGGCGGCTCGCCCGGACGAAGCTTCTTGTAAACGTCGATCAGCGCGTCGGAGTTGTTCTTGGTGCCATCCTTCTGGAGGATCGTCTGACGCAGACGCTCATCGGGACCGAACAGCTCCTCGATCTCAGCGTCGGTGCTGACGCCCAGCGCACGGATAAAGGTGGTGAGCGGAATCTTGCGGTTTTTATCAATTCTGACGTAAGCGACATCGTTCGAGTCCATTTCATACTCAAGCCATGCGCCACGGTTCGGAATTACGGTTGCAGAGAACAGATCCTTACCGGTCTTATCCTTCTCGCAGGCGTAGTAAACACCGGGAGAACGAACCAGCTGGGATACGATGACACGCTCTGCACCGTTGATGACGAAGGTACCGCTTTCGGTCATCAGAGGAAGCTCGCCCATAAAGATCTCGCTTTCCTTGACGTCGCCGGTTTCCTTGTTCCAGAGCGTTGCGGTCACACGGAGCGGTGCGGAGTAGGTAACGTCGCGTTCCTTACACTCTGCGATCGTGTATTTCGGGGTATCGTCGATCTTGTAATCCACGAAATTGAGAACGAGATTTCCGTTGTAGTCGGTGATAGCAGCGACATCACGGAAGACCTCCTTCAAGCCCTCCTCCTTGAACCACTTGTAGGAATTTTTCTGCACCTCAATCAGGTTCGGCATCTCAAGCGCCTCGGTGATCTTTCCGAAGCTCATTCTCTGATTCTTGCCAAGCTGCTTGGGTGTAACCTGCACATCTGCCATTGGCGAAGACCTCCTCTTTTGTAGTCGCGGCAAAGCCCTGCCGCATATTGCAGCGGAATCAGACCGCAGCGGAACGGAAATTCCGCAGACTTTTGCGATCTGCTCACTTTTTTGAAAAACCTCTTGACATCTCATGAGCAATGTGGTATACTATTTTGCAAATCAGCACAAATACCCATAATGATGTATTCTACAATTATAGTACAACTCTCCCCCGCTGTCAAGGCTTTCCGCTCAATTCTGTAACTTTAACCGTATTCCACCCGTGTTGGAATGCGGTTTTTTTGCGTTTTCACAACAACGCACCTGCCGCGCACGCAATCCGTCGTTTTCTGCGTAAAAAATTTTATTCGGGGCTTTTCAACTGTGCAAAACTGTGCTATAATAATAAGGTACAGTTTTATGAATGAAAGAGGTGACGCAATATGCATGACAACGAACGGATCAGACGCGAATATTCCAAATATCTGGACGCTTGTCTGACAAAAAAGAAGAAGATCGACAAGTGTCTTTCCGCCATCTTTATCTTTGCCGCAATCGTCAACGTACCGTGGTTTTTCATCTGTCTTTATCTGTTTTTGCTCTCCTTCGCTTTCATGGGCAGCACCTACGCCAAGGAGATCTGGTTTGAGATCCCGATGCTGCTGCTTGTGCTTGGCGTCTGCTATAAACGCGACAAACGGTTCTGTTTCGCCGTTCCCGTATTTGCCACCCTTGTCGACAGGATGGATTATGTTGATGTTCCGGCGTTTGGGTTTTCCGGTCTTGTCCGCGCTCTGAATGTCGTCGTCGGCGTCCTCTGTGTCTGCGCGTACCCCTTGCTCAGGGCGGACGAAAAGCTCAGAGAATGTGACGAATATCCCGACTTTTCCCTCCGTATGAATACAGACGAAATCGGTGAACAAAAGGAACGGATCCATCAGGCGCGGCAGGAGCGCGACGAAGCCGAAACCGAATACAGCACTGCCGCACAGCAGGGCTTTATGGATGACCTGGTCATCCGCGCAGCGGGGGATGATCTGACAAACCATGCTGCAGCAGCACCAAACGTAATGGAAGACCTGATCGTTCCGCCGCCCGTACAATTAAAGAAGGAGGATATACATGACTGAACAGAAAAAACGCGTCGCGCCCCCGGTTGACGACAGCTTTGATATGGAACAGGAGATCCGCAGACAGGCGGAACGCGTGAAACAGACGCAGATTCAAAAAGACACCTCCTACTTTGACCACTGCAAGTCCATGATGGCGCAGATCCACCGCGACTATCGCCTTGCATTCTTCTGCTGCGCGGCAATCTGCCTGATTGTTGCAGTGTCCGCGGTGTTCAAAAAACACTTCCAGATCTTTTCGCTTGTCGCCTACAATATGGGCGAGCCGGATAATTTTGTGGCGATCTTCTGCGGCGGCTTTGCACAGGTGTTCACTGCTGCTGCTGTTCTGCTTGTGGCATTCCTTGCGTGGTCTTATCTCCACCGCTGTCACATTCTCCTGCTGGCATTCTACGCTTTGATGGCGATTCTCGGCGTTGTGAACAGCGACTGGTTCTCTGCCGCGCTTGGCGCTGCAGGCACAGTCTTCTATCTCCGCGCCGTTCTGTCGATGGCGGAGGAGGAACGTATGCGCGAGCTGGAGGGATATCCGAACTTCAACCGCGAACTGAGGCTTTCGAAAGAGGACTTCGACCATGCGCCGTGGCATCCCGACGCGCCCGACCGCGATAAGGCATATACCGATATGCTTGCAAAGAAAGCAAAGGCCGCCCAAACGTCTTCTGTAAAGGTGGAATCACCCGCATCTGCTCCTGTGCCCACCCCCGAACAGATCGCGGAAAAGAACGAGCAGATCCTCAGCGAGATCATCGGTGAAGAAACCGCCGTCTCCGCCGAAGCAAAGACAGCACCGACAGAAAACAAGCCTGTACAGAAAAACGGAAAGAAAGGAAAGAAACATGGCAAACGGAAATGACCCTTACGCACACTATGAACGCGCCGCGGAACAGCTCCGCATTATCAATAAGCGTTTTTCCTTCAGTATATGGATCCACATCGTGATTGCACTCCTTTCGTGTGCGTGCGGCATGTTCGTCGCTGCGATCCTGAGCAGCACAATGTTTTCACCCGACGACCTCATTACGTACCACTATAGTGAGGGGGATATTTTTACAATTCAATACTCTGTCACCCTCCTCAGCGGTGCAGGGTTTTCTATCCTGATCATCCTGTTCGGTCTGACACTCTCTGCACTGGCGGTAGTATCTGCCGCAAAAATGAAGGGTGCAACGATCGCGATGATTGTTCTCTACGCGGTGACAGCACTCCTGTTCGTCACCGGCCGCCTGCCCTATTTCTGGATCTATCTGCTGCTGTTCGCTGTGGGAATCGGCAACGCTGTACTGCTGCTCCGCTCGCACAGCCAGCTGAAAGAGCTCAGCGCACTGCCGGGCTATCCGCACTTCAGCAGACGCGTATCCGAAAGTGAAAAGCCCAGAGAGGAAGTCGATCTCTCTGTGGTAAGCCGCCCTGCACCGATGGATGAAATCAATGCGCCGAAGGATATGGAACCGCTGGTGCTTGACCGCTCGCTCGACCATCTGATGGTGCAGCCCGAAAACGTCAGAAAACCTGAGATCCGCGAACGTGTGAATCTCGAAAAAACACCGCACGTCAATCTCTCCAAGCATATTCCCCTGCCAAGGGAAGCGAATCCGTTCGACAACCTCAATCACAACGAGATTCCGCTTTCGGTCAAACCGCCTGCGGTGGATGTGATGTCCCCCTCCATGTACGACGGCATTCCCGAGGAGGAAAAAGAAGCGCTCCCGACCATCGAAGAGATCCGCCAGCGCTACGGACAATCATAAATAAGGACTGATTTTTATGTTTGCTAAAATCAACAGTCTGGGGCTGTTCGGTCTGAATGCGTTCTCCGTCGAGGCGGAGATCGACATCAGCCGCGGACAGCCTCTGTTTGAAATCGTCGGACTGCCTGACCTTGTCGTAAAGGAAAGCCGCGAGCGGATCCGTTCTGCCCTGCGCGCCTGTGAGATCGCCTTGCCGCCTGCACGGATCATGGTCAATCTTGCGCCTGCAAACACAAGAAAAAGCGGCTCTGTCCACGATCTCGCAATCCTTGCAGCGATCCTCGCCGCCACACAGCGTATCCCGCTTCCCGCGGATGACTGCGCGTTCATCGGTGAGGTATCCTTAAACGGCACTGTCCGTCCTGTGCAGGGTGTTCTGCCGATGGTTCTTCTGGCACGAAAAAACGGACTACGCGCTGTATTTGTCCCTGCCGACAATGCCTTTGAAGCGTCCGTGGTGGACGATATTGCCGTATATGGCGTGGCATCTGTCGCTGATCTGCTGGCGCATTTTGACGGCGTTCGTCCGCTTTTGCCCCAGCCGCGCTATGTCCCCGATCCCCAGCCGCTCCTGTCTGTCCCCGACTTTTCCGATGTCCGCGGACAGGCTGTTGCCAAGCGCGCACTGGAGATCGCGGCAGCCGGCGGGCATAATACACTGCTGATCGGCGCACCGGGCAGCGGAAAAAGTATGCTCGCACAGAGAATGCCCGGCATTCTTCCCGAGATGACCTTTGAAGAATCCATCCAGACCACGCAGGTGCATTCCGTCAGCGGACTGCTCAACTCCGAACAACCGCTCGTCACGATCCGGCCATTCCGCGCACCGCATCACACCATTTCCGCGGCGGGACTGGCAGGCGGCGGAAGCGTACCGCGTCCGGGAGAGATCTCGCTTGCCCACAACGGACTGCTGTTTCTGGACGAGCTGGCTGAATTTGACCGCCGCACGCTGGAGATCCTGCGCCAGCCGCTGGAGGAACGCCGCGTTACAATCTCCCGTGCGGCAGGAACCGTTTCCTACCCGTGCGATATCATGCTCGTTGCGGCGATGAACCCCTGTCCCTGCGGCTATTTCGGACAGCCGAACCGGAAATGCACCTGCACGGAGCGGCAGATCCACAGCTATCTCTCAAAGGTGTCCGGCCCGATGCTCGACCGTTTTGATCTGCATGTAGAGGTCGCACCTGTTGCCTTTGACGATCTGACCAGCAAAGCGAAGGAAGAATCCTCCGCTGCGATCCGCCGCCGCGTACAGGCCGCAAGAAAGATCCAGCACGCACGCTTTGCCGGCACACAGATTGCCTGCAACGCACGGATCACGCCCGATCGTCTGCGTGAATTCTGCCCAATGACCGACAGCGCCGCACAGCGTCTGCGCGATGTGTTCGACCGTCTGGGACTTTCCGCACGCGGATATGACCGCATCCTCAAGGTCGCACGGACAATCGCCGATCTCGACGGCGCGGATGTCATTGACCTCAGACATATCACCTCTGCTGTGCAGTTCAGAAGTCTGGACAGAAAATTCCGAACAGGACATCAGTAAAACCGAAAGGATTTTCCGGATACATGAAAAAGTTTTTCAAATGGCTCTCCGCCTATTACAGCAAGATGGACAAGATCCTCCTGCTCCTCGTCATCGTCTGCGCCGCAACCGGCGTGGTAATGCTCTACTCCATTGCCGCCAACGAACTGGACAGGGTTGTGACAATGCGGCAGGTCTACACACAGATCCTCGCGATCACGCTTGGGGTTCTGGGCTGCTGCGTGCTTTCCGCAATCGACTATCACAAGCTGGCGAAGCTGTGGTTCATCCACCTGCCGCTCACGATCGGCATCACACTGCTGACCTTCACCTCCCTCGGTGTCGGGCGCACGGGCGCAGATGACCTCGCATGGATCGACCTCGGGTTTATCACGCTTCAGCCGTCGGAGTTTCTGAAGATCTCTTTCATTCTTTCCTTTTCCTATCATCTGTTTAAAGACAAGGAAAACATCAATAAGATCGGTCACCTTGCCCTTCTCTGCCTGCACGGCGCGATTCCGATCGCGCTGGTCGGGCTGCAGGGCGACTACGGCACCGCATGTGTGTTCATCTTCACGTTTCTGGTCATGCTGTTTTCGGCAGGACTTTGGCTCCGCTATATCGCAGCAGGCGGAATCATAGGCGCACTCGCCTGCGTGTTCGCATGGCAGTTCGTACTGAAATCTGTGCACAAGAACCGTATCCTCGTGCTGTTCAATCCCGGCACCGATCCGCTCGGACTGGAATATCAGCAGAACCTCGGACTTGCCTCGCTCGGAGCGGGCGGCGTCTTCGGCAAGGGGCTGTTTGCTGACAGCTATATCACCGTGCCTGAGATGCACAACGACTTCATCTTTGCCTATGTCGGACAGACGATCGGCTTTGTCGGCGCAATCGGACTGTTTGTTGTGCTGGCACTGACCTGTCTGCGGCTGATTGCAAACTGCCGCACCGCAAAGGATTCCCTCGGAAAACTCATCTGTCTGGGCATGTTCGCCGTGCTGTTCTCGCACTGCTTTATGAATATCGGCATGGTGCTGAAGGTGATGCCCGTTATCGGCGTTCCGCTCCCGTTTGTCAGCGCAGGCGGTACCGCAACGCTGAGTATGTTCCTCGGAATCGGGCTTGCAATGAGCACCCACTCCCACAGCGAAAAGAAATACCGCGTGTTCTACGACGCGGAGTAAGGAGAAGCGAAGATGGCAAATCCATTTTCCCGCACAGAACTGCTCCTCGGCAAAGATGGCATAGAGCGGCTGAAACATGCCTCGGTCTGCATCTTCGGCGTGGGCGGGGTCGGCTCGTTCATCGCAGAAGGTCTGGCGCGCGCCGGCATCGGCTCGCTCACGCTGGTCGATCACGACACGGTTTCTGTGACAAACCTCAACCGCCAGCTGATTGCGCTCCATTCCACGATCGGACAACCGAAGGTGGAGGTCGCAAAAGCGCGGATCCTTGATATTAACCCCGACTGCAAGGTGACGATATATCCCTGTTTTTACACGGGGGATGAAGTCCCGCTCGACGTCTTTGATTATATCGCGGATGCGATCGACAGCGTGGAATCCAAGCTGACACTGATCACAAATGCAACCGCGCAGAATATCCCGATCCTGTCTTGTATGGGAACCGGAAACAAGCTGGATCCTTCCAGGCTTGTTCTGACGGATCTTTCCAAGACCGTGCAGTGTCCCCTTGCAAAGATCATGCGGATCTCGCTCCGCAAGCGCGGTATCACGCACCTTCCTGTGCTGTATTCCACCGAACCGCCTGTTGCACATCGTGCAGAATCGGATGAAGACGGCACGCGGAAAACAATCGGCAGCGTGTCGTTCGTGCCGTCCGTCGCGGGTCTGATTATCGCAGGAGAGATCGTCAGAAAGATCGCCGCAGTTGGATGAGTCGGTTTTAATTTTCTGTATATTTTTTGTGAATTATACTATATCGCAACCGCAAATTCCAAAGACTTTTTTGCAGGACAACTATTGAAAAACGCGCAAAAATATGCTATACTATTTTCATCTTATTTTTCGGATACTAGGCGGATTTATGATGAAATCGCCGCGCGGTATTCAGTGAGGAGCGCTTGAGGTATGAATAATGTAAGACCGGAATCCATGGCAAGAATCACCACCACCGAACTGGCAAACCAGTTCATCGACGAACAGATTGCTGAAATCCGCGCCCAGGTCGGCGACAAGAAGGTTCTTCTTGCACTCTCCGGCGGCGTTGACAGCTCCGTCGTAGCTGCACTTCTGATCAAGGCAATCGGCAAGCAGCTGGTCTGCGTTCACGTCAATCACGGACTGATGCGTAAGGGCGAGAGCGAGCAGGTTATCGAAGTATTCCGCAATCAGCTGGACGCAAACCTCATCTATATTGACGCAACAGACCGTTTTCTGGATCTGCTTGCTGGTGTGGACGATCCCGAATCCAAGCGCAAGATCATCGGCGGCGAATTTATCAAGGTATTTGATGAAGAAGCAAGCAAGCTGGAGGGCATCTCCTTCCTTGCACAGGGCACAATCTATCCCGACATCCTCGAGAGCGACGGCGTCAAGGCACACCACAACGTCGGCGGTCTGCCGGAGGATATGCAGTTTGAGCTGGTTGAGCCGGTTCGTCTGCTGTACAAGGATGAAGTCCGCGTAGTCGGCAAGGCGCTTGGTCTGCCTGTATCTATGGTTGACCGTCAGCCGTTCCCGGGCCCCGGTCTGGGCGTACGCTGCCTCGGCGCGATCACCCGCGACAGACTGCATGCACTCCGCGAAGCTGATGCGATCCTCCGCGAGGAGTTTGAAAACGCAGGTCTGAACCAGACCGTATGGCAGTACTTCATCGCTGTTCCGGATATGAAGAGCGTCGGCGTAAAGGACAGCAAGCGTTATGAGGGCTGGCCGGCAATCATCCGCGCTGTGAACACCACTGACGCGATGAGCGCAACGATCGAAGAGATCCCCTACGCACTCCTGCACAAGATCACCGCGCGCATTACCGCTGAAGTCGAAGGCATCAACCGTGTGCTGTATGACCTCACACCGAAGCCGATCGGCACGATTGAGTGGGAATAATAATAATCAATCCCGAAAACCTCGCAACGAAGGGGGTTTCGGGATTTTCTTTTGTCTTTTGATAACGGTGCAAAAATTAACGCTGAACTGCTTGAAACGATACAACTCATCAACACCACACACTATGGCTTGAAAGGAGAATGCGAATGACCATAAAAGAAGAAATGACCACTCCCGTTGCACCTGTTGGCGCAGGTGCGGAGCAGTCATCTCATTATTAATTTTGACTTTCTTCAATTTGTTTAATCGTTACACCATCACTAGTTTTCCATTCTGTTCTGCCATTGGCATTTCGTCCCATAACAACTGCTGCCGCAAGGGATGGACTCGTGAAAATGTAGTCTTTTGTAAATTTATTCAAAGAATCAATGATTCCGTCATCAATAAGATTTTGTCTCAATCGTTTCAAATTATCTGACATACTCGGCGTTGTTGACTCTGCAATAACTGAATCTTTTTTTACTACAAACCCATCTGATACTGTATACCCAGTAGCGTTCGCACCTCTTGCAGCGTTAATATGAAACAGCGAAGTATCACTATTTGTATTGTTGCTATTTAAGGAGATTGATTCAAAGGCTTTATATCCCAAGGTGTTTACAAGCAATTTTGCATTACTTATAAATTTTTCAAGCATTGCTTCATCGTATTCTGATACAGAAGATAATGTAGGAATTGTGGAATTGATTATCTCAAATCTACCTGATTCAACAGCTTGTTTATAAAACTTATGTTCAAGAAACTTTACATGTGCTTTATTCAAAAGATTGTCTTTACTTATAACAGCAATGCAATCATTCCAGTAATCAGTGTCATTTAAATGTTGTTTCAAACGTTCAGACACTCTTTCGGCTTCTCCGATATAAATAGTTTCTTTATTGGATTCATTCTTACCAAATAAGAAGTATATCCCTGTATTGTTTGCATCGTTTCTATTAGAAAATGTATTCAATTCACTTCTAGCAATTTTATATACTCGACCATTCCAATTGGATAGTTCACACATTATTTTTCCATTCGGATTCCCTTCAAAAATAAACATCTGTATCGTTTTATTAAACATTAAACATCCCCCTTTTTGTAAGTATATCATAAAATGGCAAATAACGCAAGTCGGCTTTTCTCTGTAGTTATATAAACCATATAGATCCAACAATAAATATCCCCCAAAAGAAAACAGTAGCAAAAACAAATGCTTCGGAAACACACCAATATATTAGTTTGGACTTTTTTATTGTAAGTGGCTGAACATTATAAATAACGATGACAAATAGCTGTAAAAGGATAAATAAAATAGTTTCTTCTACTGTTGAAGAAATAAAAAAGTCAGCATTGCCTTTAGTAACTCCCTTAGCTATAAGCCACAGATTGATAGTTAAAAAAGTCAAGAATGAAAGAATCAGCTTAACACTTATTTTTTTCATATCCTTCCCCTTTCCAACTTCTTAATGATTGACAAGCTCATTGTAACCACACCAGTCTTCGCATCAAAGCAGCGCAATACACGCACCAGTTCTACGATCCTGTTCCGCTGTATTTCAAAGCACCATACATCCAGAATTTGTAGCTTGCCCAGAAGAATATGACGCCAAGCAGCGGCGACAGCCACGACAGAAGCGGAACCTCCTCCGGCCGGAGTATGACAATACTCGGATAGTAGGCGATGAACGCAATCGGCATAATGAATGTGAAAATAAAACGGAATAGCGGACTGAAAATCGTAATCGGATATTTTGCATAGTCTTTGAATCGTGTTACGAGATCCAGCACATAAAAGGAGTTCTGAATCCAGAAACAGGTTGCCGCCGCCGCATTCTGCAGTGCAATCATGATCAGCGACGCGGTAAGCAGGAACACGATCAGCTTCAGCAGCATCAGCGGCGAGAAACCGAGCCCCAGCTTGCTCCACGAATAAGCGATCGTACCGATGCCAAATGCCAGCTGTCCGAGTCCCTTGATGTCAAATACCTCAGACTGATAATAGAAAAACAGATTGATCGGACGGAAGCAGTATTTGATGAAATCCCCCGAATACACATAGATTCTCAGGCTCCAGTTATTATCAAAGAGACACTGTACCGGAGTCAGGGAAACCAGCGAAAAACCGTACAGGAACAGCATTTCGTAATAGTTCCAGCCGTTGATGGACGGAAAGTTGCGGAACATGATCCAGAAGCCGACAAAGCCTGCAATATTGGTAAAGATCATACCGATTGTAGAGATGATAAAATCTGCGCGATAGCTCATTTTGCTTTTCAGGTCCTGTGCAAGAATTTTGCCGTAGATCCGCAGATAGAAGCCCAGACCTTTTCTTTTCATCCGACATCAGCCTCCATTCACAGTAATCTGCCGCAGCGATACTTTCCAGAACAGCTTGCTGATCACCGTCATGACAATACACCAGAAAAGTTGTATGCCAAGCGTGGTCAGAAGCCTCTGCGGCTGCGGATTGCCATCCAGCAGAATGGACAGCGGTGCGTTGTAAATCGACTGAAACGGCAGATAATATGCAATTGTTTTCAGCGGTTCGGGAAAGAATGCAATCGGGATAGTTGCGCCCGATAACAGCATGACAATGACCTGCTTCATGATGTTGATACCCCAGATCGATTCGGTATACAGACAGATCGTCCCCACCAAAAAATCAATGCTGTAATTGATGGATACCGCCATCACGACAGATATCACGAAAAACAACAGATTGAAGCCGAACTGTATCGCTCCGTGCGTCACGGCCGCTACAACAAGAAAGGTCGGCAGAAATGTGAAGAAAAACTGCGTGACAAATGATCCGGAATATGACCAGAACATATATTTGCGGTATTCGATCGGTTTCAGCAGATCGAGTGCGATTTTGCCCGACTGAATGCCGCGTCCCATTTCCCAGACGATATACATTTCCATAAAGTTGAACAACGCCGTTGCAAGCACAAGGTAAATGAGTGTATCTGAAAACGTCATACCATTCACGATCTCTGCGCCGGCTGATGCATAAATCGCCTTCCACAGAAAATACACCACGATCAGATACAGCAGATTTCCCGCAACAATCACGAGCGTTCCGAGGCGGAACTGCAAAGACTCAATAATCCCTGCACGGGTAAGGGTGAGAAATCTCTTCAGCTTCACTGCACACCCTCCTCGTAGATTTTCTTGATAACCTCCTCTGTGGAGATCTCCTCCAGCTGCATATCACGGATTTCATAGGATTTCTGCAGCTGCGCCAGCACCTCCATCACCTTGGCTTTTTCTTCGTCCACCAGAATCGAGATCCACGCATCATCCGCAGAAACCTTGAAATCAGGCAGCGATTCGCCAATCTGCTCTGCAAGCTGTTTTAAGTCGCCATCCATGCGGACCTTCAGTGTCCGATAGGAACCAAAGAAGCCTCTGAGATGTTCCATATCATTATCATAGAGCATTTTGCCCTTGTCGATGATGACAATACGCTGACAGAGCGCGTCCACATCGCCCATATCGTGAGTAGTGAGAATTACAGTGGTATTCTTCTCTTTGTTCAGCGCGTGAATCAGTGTGCGGATCTTCGCTTTCATAGAAACATCCAGTCCGATTGTAGGCTCGTCCAGGAAAACGATTTTCGGATTATGCAGAAATGCCGCAAGAATATCGCTGAGCGTGCGCTGTCCGAGCGACATCTGACGAACAGGCTTATGAAGCAGCGGATCGATGTCTACGAGCGATCTGTAAAGCGCGAGCATATTTTCATAATCCGCGTCGCTGACGCCGTAAATGTCCTTTAAGATCTTGAACGATTCTACCAGCGGCAGCGCCCACCATAATTGTGATCGCTGTCCGAAAACGACACCGATCTCCTGTGCGTTCTTGGTACGGTTCTGATAAGGCACATTGCCGCCAACAAGGATTTCTCCCGAAGTCGGCTCAAGGATACCCGTCATCATTTTGATCGTGGTGGATTTTCCTGCTCCGTTCGGTCCGAGGTAGCCGACAATCTCACCCTGTCGGATGCTCATGCTGATATCATCCACAGCACGGACGATTTTGTAATCTCTTGAAAACAGATCCTGGATGCTGCCTTTCAGCCCCTCACGGCGGTTGAGTACTTTGAATTCTTTTGTGATGTTTTTGATTTCGATAATGTTTGACACGATGATTACCTCACTTTCGTGTGAGTGGATGGAGGAATGTTAATTTCGTCTTCTGACCGGGTACAAAACGATAGTTTTAGTATATCCTAATAATCGCTTTGTGTCAAGAATGGATCCGACGCGGATGTAGGGAGCAGCATCGCTTTTTGATATTAAACAATTTAAATTTATTTTACCTCTTGACAAAACTGATATATCTGTATATAATAAGCATATACAGTTTGGGAGGTGATCATCTGAACATTCTGATTGACAACAAAAGTGGTGCGCCGATCTACGACCAGATCTACACACAGATCAAACAGCAGATCATCAGCGGCGCACTGAAAGAAAATGAAATGCTGCCCTCAATCCGCGGTCTCGCCAAGGATCTTCGCATCAGCTTTATCACAACAAAACGCGCGTATGATGAGCTGGAAAAGGAAGGCTTTATCTATACAATTCAAGCAAAGGGGTGCTACGTTGCACCGAAAAATGTTGAGCTGCTCCGCGAAGAAAATCTCAAACGCATTGAACTGCTGATCGACGAGATCGTACAGCTGGCGGCGTCCTGCAATTTAAGCAGTGAGGACATCCTGTCTATGTTACAATTCAGTCTGGAGGAAAAACAATGAACGCTTTAGAAATCAGAGACCTGACAAAAAAATTTCCCGGCTTTTCGCTGGATCATCTGTCCCTTACCTTGCCGAGCGGCTGCATCATGGGACTCATCGGTGAAAACGGCGCCGGAAAAAGCACGACAATCAAGCTGATTCTCGATATGCTTCATAAAGACAGCGGCACAATCAAGATTCTCGGCAAGGACAATCAGAAAGACCTCAGACTCATCAAGGAGGATGTCGGCGTCGTTCTGGACGAAGTCGGCCTCCCTGAATGCCTGAACGCAAAGCAGGTCGGCGCGGTGATGCGGCACACCTTCCGCAACTGGAATATGCAGACCTATCAGCACTATCTCAAAAAGCTCTCTCTTCCGGATCAAAAACCGTTCAAAGACTTCTCCCGCGGTATGAAAATGAAGCTCGGCATCGCAATTGCGCTGTCGCACGACTGCAAGCTTCTGATTCTGGACGAAGCAACCAGCGGTCTGGATCCCGTTGTGCGTGACGAGGTCGTGGAGTTGTTCAGTGAATTCACACGCGACGAATCCCACGCCATTCTGATCTCTTCTCACATCGTCAGCGATCTCGAAAAGCTGTGCGATTATGTGGCATTTCTGAAAAACGGCAGGCTGCTGCTGTGCGAGGAGAAGGATCAGCTGCTTGCGGAATACGGCATCCTGCACTGCACCCAGGAACAGCTCGCGGAGCTGGATCCTTCCGCAATCAGGCACAAAAAAGAATCGCCCTACGGCGTAGAAGCGATCGTCACACGAAGCGCCGTACCGGTCGGCATGCAGCTGAGTCCGGTCAGCATCGAGGAATTATTTGTGATTATGGCAAAGGAGGCAAACTGAAGATGAAAGGGCTTCTTCTCAAGGATTTTTATATGGCAACCAAATATTGCAAGGTGTTTATCGCGATGGTGTTCCTGTTTCTTGGCGTATCCGTCGCAAACAGTGATATGTTCTTCTTTCTGGTCTATCCGTGTATGCTTGCAGGCATCATCCCTGTCACACTGCTCGGTTATGATGAACGAAACAAGTGGCTGGAATACAGTGGTACACTCCCCTACACCAAAGCGCAGATTGTTTCGTCGAAATATCTGGTTGGTCTGATTGCTCAGGTCAGTGTGCTGATTCTTACCATGATCGCTCAGGCCATCAGTATGCATGTGAACAACAGAATTGATATGAAATCCCTTCTCATTCTTCTGGTGACTCTCGTGGCAATGTCCTGCTTCTCCTCTTCGATCACGCTTCCCTTCATGTTCAAATGGGGCGTGGAAAAGGGAAGAATCGCATATTATTTCATGATCGGCTTTATCTGCGGCGGTGCGCTTTTCATTTCCAACCTGTTCGAAGATCAGCTGAATCCCGTCATTCAGCTCAACAGCCTCCTGTTCATCGTCTGCGCCATCGCAATCGGCATCTATGCCCTTTCCTGGTACCTGTCGATCCGCTTCTTTGAAAAGCGGGAGATGAGGTGAGATAATTAAAAGCCACAGTATGAAAATACTGTGGCTTTTTGATTTGTCAGGATTGTTTTTGTTTCAGTGCATCCGCAAACTGTGTCTGATAGAACGAAACCAGATCCTTCATCGGCTCACAGCACGCAACTGCTTTACGCAGATTGCGGATATAGGCAAGTCCGTCGCCCTGATTCCGCGCCTGGAATGCAAGCGTCATATAATAGCCGAACTGATGCAGCTCAGGAAGAACTGCGATGTCATCTTCATTCAGCAATTCGGGATTATAAATGTTATTGATATAGTCCGACAACGTGCAGACAAACAGATCATAAAGCTGATTCCGCCCATCCGCATACAGAGTTCGAGAAGACAATACCGCTGTTTCCAGAGCGGATACCGTCCAGGATAGTGCGCGTAAAGTCATCGGCAGGACATTTCTCCTGCAGTACCACAGCACCTGTTTGGAATAATCTGTGTGCATCATCGCCATCTTCGGGAAGTGCGAACGCAGTACCTGATAGTTCTGCGTAGCAACCAGAGAAGACAGATCCAAACCATATTTCAGACAAAGATAAATGGCCTCTGTATACCCCTCTTTCCATGAGGTCGGCTTGGAAAGGAACTGATACAGGCGCGCAGTAACATCCTCGCCCGCCATCTCAGCCTTAACAATCTGCATCAGCTCGATGTACAGACCATCCACACCCGAGTCTGCGAGTGCGCGAACAAAGTCCTCGCGTTCCAGAATATGATTCTGATAATACTGTTCGAGCATATACAGCACCAGCTCGGTTTTGGACTCATCCGCAAGGCACAGCACTCTTTCGTACAGCTGCGCGGCCTTTTTGTAATCTTTGGTGTCATGCAGCACCTCGCGCCAGCTGGCGAGGTAGGAACGGAAAGAATCGAAAGACAATGCCGCAATATCAAACTGCTCCAGCTGGTGTGCAACCTTGTCAAAGCGTTTGAGTTGGGAGAGTACACTGATATACCGCCAGCGGATCTGCTCATGCTCGTAGTCGCTGCAGCCGTAAACAGGAACTGCACGCATATCCCATGTATCCAATTTACCGCTCTTGTAATCATTATAAACCGCAAAATAGTTATTAAACTCATCTGCTGCTTGCTCAAACTCGTGTCGCTGCATATACAACGTTGCTTTTCCTTGATGCATATGTAATAGGGTTACACTATCCTTATTCGCTTCAATTGCAAAATATATATCTGCAACTTCTTCTGCTTGTTCAAACAATCCTTCCTCCAGATAGAATCTAAATGCCCGAACCAACAATGCATTTCGGATTCTCCCGTTTCTGGGCAATTCACACAACTTCAATCCAAGCTCAATAAAGGTTTGTTTTTTCTCCCGATCCACGCAACTGTCAATAATCATCGCCACAATGTCGCCATTCTCTGGATCCTGTTCAAATTCTTCTAACAACAATGGGAGATTTCTTTCGTTACGCTTTTGCAAATAATACGGATCATTGGCAGAGTACCCATGATGATGGAATACTGTATCAAAATTTATTACCGGAATATAGCATGGAACACATTCGTGAATTTTTCCTTCAAAAGAAATTGCATCCGTAAGCCGCACAATTCTTACAGCTTGAAAATCGCAAGTCTCGCCTGTTTCTGAATTCAGATAACTCCTCACAATATAAGTCCCTGAATTATACTTTTCATACACCTCAGGATGCTGGAAGAAGGTCACAAGCTGGCTGCAGTCCTCGTCGAGATATTCATCCGCGTCAAGGAACATGAACCACTTGCCCTTTGCCTTTTCCAGTCCGAAATTACGAGCCGCAGAAAAGTCATCGATCCACTCGAAATCATACACCTGGTCGGTGTACTTGTACGCAATTTCCTTGGTGCGGTCTGTCGATCCTGTATCTACGATAATCAGTTCACACGAGATCTGATCCATAAATTTTTTGAGCGCAGACAAACAGTTGTCCAGGTGCTTTTCCTCATTCTTTACGATCATACCGATAGACAGAACGATGCCGTCTCCCGTATGCTTTTTCACATTTGCTTTCATGAATTGTATTCCCTTTCGTCAAACCATGTCTGAATATATGTATCACCTGCGCTGCGCGCAGATGATCGTGTTACATTACTGCTACAATTTCCCAGATCTCCTTCGCGTAGTCGGAAATCGTGCGGTCAGAGCTGAATTTGCCGGCATTGCAGAGATTTCTCCACTGCTTGCGCGCAAATTCCATTCTGTCGCGGTAATCGCAGTTCGTGCGAAGCTTTGCCTCCACATAGCTTTCGAGGTCGCCGAGGAGATAGTAGTGATCGGGTGCGTGCCAGCTTGCGCCGTCCAGGAGCGCATAATACAGCTCTCTGAACACGCCTGTACCGCCGTCGGACACCGTACCGTCAATCAGTGTACGGATGACGCGTGCCACCTGCTCGTTCTCTGAGAAAATCTTGCGGCTGTCGTAATCAGGCACGATCTTCTCCAGATCCTCCACGCGCGCGCCGAAGATATAGTTGTTCGCCTCGCCTGCCTCGGCAACGATCTCTACATTCGCACCGTCATAGGTGCCGAGCGTAACCGCGCCGTTGAGCATCAGCTTCATATTTCCTGTACCGGATGCCTCTGTACCAGCTGTCGAGATCTGCTCGGATACATCCGCCGCCGCAACCAGCTTTTCAGCATATGATACGTTATAATTCTGTACAAACACGACCTTCAGCTTGTCGGCGACCGCCTCGTCTGATTCTACCAGCTTGGCAATCTCGTTGATATACTTGATGATTGCCTTTGCACGGCGATATCCGGGCGCAGATTTTGCGCCGAAGATAAAGGTGGTGGGTGTAAAGTCGGTAATTGTTCCGTCCTTGAGTCCGAAATAAATCCACAGAATCGAGAACGCATTCAGCAGCTGGCGCTTGTACTCATGCAGGCGCTTGATCTGAATATCAAACAGGCTGTTCTTGTCAAGCGTTACGCCCTCATGCGCAGCGATATAATCTGACAGCTGCTGCTTTTTGGTCTGCTTGATCGCAATAAACCGCTGCATCTGCTCGTCATCGTCTGCGTATTTTTCAAGCGCCTTCAGACGTGTCAGATCAGTCAGCCAGCCGTCGTCGCCCAGCAGCTCGGTCAGCATCTCAGAAAGCTCGCGGTTACAGAGTCCGAGCCAGCGGCGCTGGGTGATGCCGTTCGTTTTATTCTGGAACTTTTCGGGATACAGCGTGTACCATTCCTTAAGCGCGGTATTTTTGAGGATTTCTGTGTGAATCTCCGCAACGCCGTTTGTGTGCGAGGAAGCATAAATCGCCAGATGCGCCATATGCACCCGTCCGTCCTGCACGATCGCAAGCTTTTTCCGATCAGCCGCCTTCAGGGTTTCCACACCGTACAACTCAGTCAGGAGCGCCTCATTCAGCCGCAGAACCAGCGCATAGATCTCAGGCAGGAGCTCCTCCATCAGGTCGCAATCCCACTTTTCCAGCGCCTCCGCCATAATGGTATGATTCGTATAATGGAACACGCGCTTCACAATCTCCAGTGCCTTTTCAAAGCTCATACCGTCGTTGAGCAGCTGACGGAGCAGTTCGGGAATGGAGATAACAGGGTGCGTATCATTCAGCTGAATCGCCAGCTCGTCCCCGATGTTTTCCAGCGTGCCGTGTCTTGCACGGTGCTTTCTTAAGATGTCAGTCAGCGACGCACAGCAGAAGAAATACTGCTGTTTGAGTCGAAGCAGCTTGCCCGCGCGGGTATCGTCGTTCGGATAAAGCACTCTTGAGATATCCTCCGCGGAGATGCGCTCCGCAGACGCGTCCAGATATTTCTGATCGTTGAACAGGTTGAAGTCAAATCCGCACAGCGGCTCTGCTTCCCACAGGCGCAGGGTGCTGATGTGGCGCGTTTTACAGCCGATAATGGGCATATCATACGGCACAGCACGGACGGTCTGATTTGCAAACTTTACCTCAACCGCGTCCTTGTCACAGCGCACCGACCACGGATCGCCAAATCTGGTCCAGTCGTCGGCGGTTTCGCGCTGGAAACCGTCCTCAAAAAACTGCTTGAACAGACCGTAGCGATAACGGATGCCGTAGCCGTCCAGCGGCAGATTCAGCGTTGCCGCAGAGTCAAGAAAACAAGCCGCAAGCCGTCCCAGACCGCCGTTTCCGAGAGCAGCATCCTCAATCTCCTCCATCGCAGACAGCGAGGTGCCGGCTGCATGTAATGCCGCCTCCGCGGTGTCATACAGACCGAGGCAGTAAAGATTGTTGAATACCGCACGGCCGACCAGAAATTCCATCGAGAAATAGCAGGCGCGGCGGTTCGACAGATGCGCCTCGCGGCTCTCCTGCCACTGCGGTGCGATCTCTTCCATCACGACCGATCCGATTGCATTATGAAGCGCTTCGGCGGATGCCGATTTGATCTCTCCGCCCAGTTTCTTTTCCAGAGCGGCTCTGAACGCTGTTTGATCCATGTGTTTCTTCTCCTTTATTATCGGTTGTAAAGTATATTCATCCGCTTTAATCTGCGCACCAGCTTCGGGGTGAAGTCAGATTCTGTTGTGCGGTATTTCCAGTTGTTCCCCAGTGTGGACGGAGTATTCATCCGTGCCTCACGTCCGTCGCGCAGAATGTCCTGCATCTGTGCAATCGCGAGATCTGCGGTACTGCTCCATGCGGCGCGCAGAATTGCGTCTGGCAGTTCAGATTTGCGCTCCACGTGCAGATATGCCTTGGCAAAGCGGAGCGTTTCCTTACTGCTTGCCGCCACCCAGCCGCGCAAAGTCTCATTATCATGCGTACCGGTATATACCACGCAGTTCGGCGTCTGGAAATTGTGCGGCAGATAGGTATTCGAGCCGTCGCTGTCGAATGCAAACTGCAACACCTTCATACCCGGATATCCCGTCTTTTTCAGCAAACGACGCACCGCGGGCGTGATGTTGCCCAGATCCTCCGCGATGATATTCATCTTGCCCAAAGACTTCTTTGCCGCTGTGAACAGAGCAGCATCCGGACCCTTTTCCCACTTACCATGCTCCGCAGTCGGATTACCGTAGGGAATGGAATAATAGCTCTCAAACCCACGGAAATGATCGATCCGCACAATGTCATACATCGTTGTGGCATGCCGCAGACGCGTGATCCACCATGTGTACTCCTCTGCCGCGTGCGCCTCCCAGCGATAAAGCGGATTGCCCCAGAGCTGTCCGAGCTTGGCAAAACAATCGGGCGGACATCCTGCAACCGCGATCGGCTTTTTGGATTCATCCAGCTGGAACAGCGTCGGATTTGTCCATACATCCGCGCTGTCGAGGGCAGCATAAATCGGAATATCTCCGATGATCTCCACACCATTTTCGTTTGCATACTGCTTGAGCTGCCGCCACTGTGTGAAAAACAGATACTGCAGCCACGCATGGAACGAAATCTCTCCGCGCAGTTCCTTTTTGGCGCGCGTCATCGCCGCAGATTCGCACTTTGCCTCTGCCTCGGGCCACTCCATCCACGGCTTCCCCTGATGCTTTTCCTTCAGCGCCATAAACAACGCGTAATCGGGCAGCCAGTAGTCCTGTTCCTTCAGAAATTGCTTGTACGCGGACGGATATTTCCCGTTCAGACGGCTGTGTGCCTGCCGCAGGATCGCGTAGCAGTTTTCGTACTGCAGCTCATAATTCACGGAGCGCGGATCGGTTTCCCACTCGATCGCATCCACCTCCGCGCGGTCGATCAGACCTTCGGCAATCAGCGCGTCAAAGTCAATAAAATAGGGATTCCCCGCATGAACCGAAAACGACTGATAGGGCGAATCGCCATAGCTTGTAGGGGTGAGGGGCAGAATCTGCCAGCAGGAGATTCCCGCTTCTTTCAGAAAATCCACAAAAGAAAATGCCGCCCGTCCGAGTTTTCCGATTCCATATCGGGAAGGCAGGCTGGATATGTGTAATAGAATACCGCTTTTCCGGTTCATATTTTCTCGTCCTTTCTCAGATTGCTGTTACAAACATCGTTTGCTATTTCATCTATTATTATACGCGAAACCCAGCACTTTTGTCAAGCGGACGCCAAAAGTTCCCGGAATTTTATTCAAAATCACGAAAGGCGGCTCAAAGAACCGCCTTTTCTTATTGTATCACTTCAATGATGAAATAATACTTCATCTGAGTATAATTCTTCTTCTTGCCCCACTTGACATCAGACTCGACATAATAAAGTCCCGGCTCGGTCGGAAGCTCCAGACGCTCCTGCGGCTCGACCTGCACCTTGAATTTGCTGTCGTAAATCGTATAAGTCGGAGCACCGAACAATTCGCCGACATATTTCACCTCAAGATCAGAAACTGCACCTTCTTCCGGTGTTGCCGATTCCTGATCCCCCGACTGCGGCTTTGTTTCGGTCTTCGTTGTGGTCGTAGTCGTAGTCGTCGCTGTGGTGAAATCCTCCGCAAGCTGCGTAAAACGCGGCATCGTGTCGGTGAATGTCACCATCTGGTTCTGCTCGTACATCTCTTGTTTTTCGAGATAACAGCGGCTCACAATCTTTCCGGGGATCGCGGTCTGTTCCTCATAGAGCGTGACGGAAACCGCGCCGATATATTTATCTCCCGGAGCCTTTTCTTCCCCGGAAGCAGAATTGCGGAAATAAATTGCACCGATCACAACGATCAGAAAGGCGAAAAAAACTGCCGCTTTTTTCATAATTGTGCTATCACCTCGAAATACAAGAATAGTCCGATAAGCCGTCCCCGAAAGGACGGCTTATCGGATTTAAGTTAATGGAGAATAGAACGTTTGAATAGAGCGAGTAAGATGATAGATCTTACTGGAGGAGCTGGAGAACGTTCTGCGGCTGGGTGTTCGCCTGAGCGAGCATTGCCTGAGCAGCCTGCGTGATGACATTGGTGGAAGTATACTTGATCATTTCCTTAGCCATGTCAGTGTCACGGATACGGCTGTTAGCAGCGGAAGTGTTCTCAGAAGCAGTGGTCAGGTTGTTAACGGTGTGCTCGAGACGGTTCTGGAGAGCACCCATCTTGCCACGCTCGTCAGAAACGAAGTTGGAAATCTGACGGAGAGCGTCAGCAGCAGAGGAAGCCTTGTCCTTGTCGGTGATATCAACACTAACAGCATTAACATAGGTGGAAACAGAAGTGTTCGCCGTAGTAGCTGCTGCAGTTGTTTCGACCGTACCGTTGGAAGCGTCTGCGCTCTGATTCTTGAAGCCATTTACAGCCTTCAGCAGAGCATCCGTGTGGAAGCTGTTGATAGAAACAGTCAGACGATCAGCGTTGGTAGAAGACTCACCAATCTGAAGCTCAATGCCATTTTGGGTTGTGTCAGCACCCTCATACTCATACTCAATCTTACCAGCTGTAGTTACGCCGCCAGTACCAACTGCATCGCTAGTTGTTGTGATCTTAGTACCTGTAACAGAACCAAGAGTACCATCCATCAGCTTCTGACCGTTGAAGTTTGCGGTAGTAGCAATACGGTCGATTTCAGCACAGAGCTGATCCATCTCGTCCTGCAGAGCGTCGCGGTCGGTGTCGTCGAGAACGCCGTTCGCAGACTTTTCAGCGAGCTCAACCATACGGTTCAGCATATCCTGCGTTTCAGCCATGTAGCCTTCAGCAGTCTGAATCATGTTCGCGCCGTCTTCACAGTTGTCAACAGCGGTGTCCAGAGCCTTGATCTGCGCCTTCATCTTCTCGGAGATCGAGAGACCGGAAGCGTCGTCAGCAGCCTTGTTGATTCTGAAGCCAGAAGAGAGTTTCTCCATCGAACCAGCGATTGTGCCGTTTGCCTTGTTCAGCGCGTTGTTAGAGTTCAGCGCCATAACGTTTGTTCTAATTACCATTCCCATAATGATACCTCCTTGTATAATTTTGAAATATTTTCATTGAGCGTCCTTGCTCAGAAAATCAAATGGGATTTTCGTTCGCGTAAGGGGTACTGGGTGGGCCCTACCGTTTGCCCTTTGCGCTTACATTTTATATATCGTCCGTAAACCCAGGCTATCAATATACAGAATATTAAAAGTATCAGGCTTTTTCTTGTGCATCTTGCACAATAACTTGCAATTCCGCGCCAGAATCACACACTGTACAGCCTTCATGCTCCTGCTCAAAGCTGATAGAATGCTCGCCAATCGACACAGTCACGGTCGGGTAGATGTACGTACAGGTGAACGAACACCGCGCCTCGGGAGCGTTCAGCTTTTCGTTGAGCGCATTGATCAGACGATCCAGCTGTGAAAGCTGAAGCAGTGCCATCTGATACTGCACTTTCAGTTTGCCGAGCAGCTGGATACGTTCCTCAGACTGCCGCTCTCTGCTTGATTCGATATAGTGAATATTCAGCTCAATGCGCTTTGCGTTGCGCTCCGCCGCTTTTTTACGTTCGTGCAGCGATTTCAGATCCTCCAGCAGCTTTGGTGTTGCACCAAGATGGATCGCCGTTGTCAGTGCGGGATTGTTCTTCGCGCCTGCCGTCGTAGTTTTGACCTGCTTGACCGCTGTGATTTTTCCGCCGGAGATTCCGCCGCGCTTGTTCGTGATCACAATCTCCTCCTCGCTCGAAACATTGGAGAGAATGATCGTGTCTACATAAATACTACCCTTCGCATAAACGGTGCAATGCTCCAGATATTTGCACGTCAAGGTGCCGCCGCATGTAATATCCCCACGCTGACCGCCGATCATACCTGATTGAATCGTCATATCGCCGCCCGAAGACAGATGTGCGCCCTCTGCGGTACCCAGGATCTGCAGGGTGCCGCCTGCACGCACGGAAAACCCGTCACGGACGTCGCCCTTGATGATGACATCGCCCGGAAAGTCAATATTTCCCGTCGCAAGGTCGATATTACGGGCTATCGTCAGCACGCGCTGGATCGTAAATCTGCCGTCGGAATAGACCACCTCGCCGTCAATTGCGGCATACAGTGTTTTTCCGTCCTCACTGAGTGTGGTATGCTTTCCGGCAGGCACTCTGGCCGGTTTGCCGTCCTTACCCGGAACAATCTCTCCACGCACGGATTTTCCATCCCGCGCCTTGGTCGGCAGGGTGATGCTGCAGATCGGATCGCCCTCGCGGACGTTGTTGATATAATTCAGTTCCTTGTAATTGACGTTGCCGTGCGTATCCTCACGGAGATCCAGCTTGCGTTCACGGCGCACCAGTTCTTCGACCGATCCGTTTCGTCCGTGCGCAACATCCAGTCCTGTTGCAATCGGGAAGATGCGGAAATAGATCTGTTCCTTGGCAATGCGCTTGAGCAGATAGGTGTCGATGCCATGCACCACCTCTTTTTCTGTCAGCGCTTCACGAATCTGTTCTTCACTCACCGGCATTCCGCCGTAGCAAGGCGGAAAAACAAAAAGCCAGGCACGGATTTTGTCTTCTGAAAGGCGGATCCGAACACTGGCGTTCTCCGGTATATCCTTCTTGAAGCGGAGTCGTTTGCCAGACGCTGATTCCAGCTCTGTCTCAAACTTCTTCAGATCCTTCTGTACAGGATCCAGCTCCAGCATTTTTCCTTTTTCCTCTGCCGCAGAACGACGCGCAGCAAGTCCGCTCCGTTCACGGTCACGAGAATCGCCCACATTTCCCGAACGGAGTGCGGCACGGTTGCGCAAAAAGACCTCGTGTGCAAATTCAATATGCTCCGTCATAAACTCCAACGGATTGAAATAGTCGTCAGGACGCTCCTCCCAACGCTGAAACAGACGGAACAGATCGGAGTCTTCACTGATGATCAGCTCCTTGGGGAGCTTTCGTTCACGGATCTTACGCGGGTCATCATGGGACTGTGCATGCAGTGCGGCAAGCACCTCCGCTTCGTCCAAAACCATCTGTTTTTCTTTCAGATAGGCAACAAAGCGGTCGATATCCTGATCCGAAAAGTCGTGTGCAAATCCGTCCTTGTATTCTGGTTTGAATAACGCCATAGATGCACCTCCTCGCTGCCGGTCAATCCTTGCTATTTAAAAACTCGCGCTGTTTCTGGAAGAGGAACGAACAAAGTGTATCTGTATCGTCACGGTTGGATTCATCATAAATCAGTTCGCAGCCATACTGCGGCTTTTCATTCAGGCCGACCTCAATCTGACGAACGACGCGGCACTGCAGGCTGGTGGTACGCTGTTTGGTCAGCGAAACCTCGACCAGCACCAGCATATCCGGCTCAAAGTGTGCGTTTGATTCAAAGCGGATACCGCTCAGACTCATATCCTTGACCTTGACCGAAGATTCTGTGGGAACGCGATCCTCGGGTGTCTTGTTGTAAATCGCCTTTGCATCCATATCCATATCCACGCGGAAGAAGTTCCGGCGCTCGTGATCCACCAGACTGACCACGCTGACGATGCTCATCTCACCCTTTTTGGAGGTATAGACGTTTCCCACCAGAACGCGGAATCCAAGCTTGGTATTAAAGACGTTTACCTTGATCAGCGTGCCGTAATCCACAATCTGGAGGTCCTTGTTCTTGTTCCCGATCTTGATATACTTCGGGGCAATCTCCTTGATTCGTCCGGTTGCGATCAGCGCATTTTCCATGCTCTTGATCTCACAGACAGAACCCTCATATTCCTTGGTAATTGCAGCAGTATCACTCATAAGCCTTCCCGATCTTCCCGGTCACCCGGGAAACATCTCTCCTTTCAACAAATTCGTCATTTCTGTTCCGTCATCTGCTCGCGCAATTCCTTGGAGGCGCGGAGCAGCTGGACATAAATCGAGGCAACGACCTCATAAAGCTCAGGCGGAATGGAGGTTCCGACCTCCAGCATGCAAAGCAGAGAGGCGGCGCCGTCATCACGGAACACAGGGATCCCGTTATGCTCGGCAATTTCAATGATACGGTTCGCAACCTCGCCGTATCCCGAGGCAATCACAACGGGGGCAAGATCCTTTTCGACGCTGTATTTCAGCGCGACGGCCTTGTTTTTATCTGCGCCCTTCTTTTTCTTAGATTCTGGCATTCAGACCCGTCCTTTTTTCAGGCAAAGCGGGGAATACATCCACCAGCGAGCGCGGACGCTCCAGCTTTGCAATCTGCAGTTCTTTCATATGATAACCCGAAACAGAGGCGGCGTTCTTGAAGTCTGCCGACATTTTCTGAATCAGATCGGTACATTCCGGCGGACAAAAGAGCGACAGCTGCAGCTCTTTTTCTTTTGCATAAAGCTCCGTTTCAAATCGTCCCAGCCCGTCCACATCAAACACGACCAGCATATGCACGGACGATTCCGGTCCGTCCTTGCCCTCGCGCTGTTCATCCGGATTGATCCACAGCTCCGCCATCGCGGCAGTATCCTCATCCTGCACAGGAAGCAAAAAGTGCAGCAGCGGTGTATAGTTGCTCGGCGAGGAAAGCAGGCTGTGGATGATCCCTTCCATCGCGTCGCCGCGCAGCTCTCTGACGAATGCGTTCTGCGACTGCTTTTCCAGGATCTTCGACAGTGCATCCAGCACCTGAGAATCAGAAACCTGATTATTCTCACTGTGCGTCTGCCGCTCTGCCCCCTGTTTGGCAAGAAAGTCGTAGAGCGACTGCAGCAGTCTTGTTTTTCCGCTGTTGGGCAAAAGATCCACCAGCTCGTTTGTGGCATCGCGCAGAAAGTCATGGTTGCCGTTGTAGCGCGAAAGATTATACCGCGCCAGCGACACCAGGCGTTCTGTCTTGGCGGAATAGAGGATGCTCTGCTCGACATCCTGCAAAACAAGATTCGCTTCATGCTGCAAATCTGAAAACGAAGTTCCCTCTTTCCCTGCTGCAAGCTGTGCAAACAGCTCCGACAAGCGGGCAAGCTGGGAGGAAAGCCCCTGATTCGGCGCAAGGTGACCGGACAGATAAGAAAAACTGCCCGACAACGCTGAGAGGATATCCGAACGGTTTGTTTCGCTGTTGATCGCTTTCAGAAAATTCAGCACCGCAGCTCTCATGTCTGAGGTCGGATTTTCATTCAGTGTATTACGCAAAAAATCGAACATTTCGCCCTTGAACGCGGTCGAAGCGTGCTCCTGGTTGAGCATCTCTTCGGTCAGCTGATCAGGCGAAAGCATGAGCTGAGAAAACAGCTGTTCGATTTCCTCCGTGAAGGACTGATTGTGCAGAGGCAGAATCCCGACGATCTCCTGCAGCATCATAATACTGCGGATGTAGCCGACCGTCGCCTGCGGATTCGACATCTGCTCGAGCATAGCGGAAGGGGGGCGCTGCTGCTGAATATTTCCCGTGTTCTGCTGCAGGATCTCGCTCTC
>SVNN01000102.1 GCA_015066905.1 Ruminococcus sp. | reverse complement strand
GACCTATTGTCAGGGTGCGGCAATGTGCAACTTTTTGCTTGCGGATGAGATCAACCGCGCCTCTCCGAAGGTGCAGTCCAGTCTGCTGGAGGTTATGGAAGAATTCCAGATCAGTCTGGATGGTGTGACACGTCCTCTGCCGCGTCCCTTTATGGTTCTCGCGACGCAGAATCCTGTGGAAACATATGGTACCTTCCATCTTCCTGAAGCGCAGATGGATCGCTTTTTCCTTCGGTTGAGCATGGGATATCCCACTGCAGAAGAAGAGCTTGAGATCATCAGCCGCACAGAGCATGAAAACCCGATCAAACGGATTACCGAAGCGGCACTTGCACCAGAAGATATCCTGCAGCTGCAGGAAGAGGTCAAAAAGGTGCGTGTGGAAGAATCGGTCAAGCGTTACATACTTGCAATCGTAAATGCAACGCGCCAGACATCAGCGGCAACACTTGGCGTCAGCCCGCGCGGCAGTATCGCGCTTTACAAGGCTTCAAAGGCATGCGCGTTCATCTATGAGCGTGATTATGTCACACCAGCCGATGTTAAAATGATGATTGCGCCTGTGCTTGCACACCGTATCATTCTCTCTCCGGCTGGCAAGAGCCAGTACGGCACTGCAGAAAGCCTGCTGGAGGATATCATCTCTCAGGTTTCGGTTCCGCTGGAGTAATTGTCATGTTGCTTAGTATGTTCAGCTACCTGTGCGTGATTCTTGGTGTGCTTTATTACGCATTCTACATCGAAGCACAGTTCGGCGTTTTGATGCTGGCTTTTCTGATCCTGATCCCTGTTTTTTCGGTTTTGATTACGTTGTACGGGCGGAAGAAAATCCGCCTGTCCTTCGTACTCAGACAAATGGCACATAAGAATGAATCTGTCATATTGGCGACACGAACCGAAAAAATCACGAAGCTTCCGCTTCCGTTTCTGCGATATACCATTCTGCCGGATGCACATTTTTCGACACAGCCAATTGACGCACAGCTTGCGCTTGGCAGCGAGGACAAAACAGACAGACTGCATGAGCTGATTCCGACCATCTGTGGTAACGCAAAGGTTCATCTGATTCAGCCTCGTCTGACAGGATATCTTGGATTTCTTAACTGCTCGCTTGAAATGAATACTGAGGCGGATCTGATGATTCTCCCGGAAATTCCCGATATGAGCACGGATAATCAACTGTTTTACGCACTGACTGCAAGCAGTGAGATCTCCGAAGATGAGGATGACAATACGCAGATAACATATAACAGCTTCAATAGAATTGCGGGATATGCACACCGTGAATATCAGCCGGGTGATGCGCTCAAACGAATCAACTGGAAGCTTTCTTCTAAGAAAGATCAGCTGATGGTTCGTATGGACGAATCGCTTTCCATCAGCAAGACCGCTGTGATCATGGATTTCCAGCGTGCTTCGTCGTTTGACGATAACGAGCGCTCTCTGCTCATTGAACAGCGTGTGATGGAAGGTGCTCTTGGCATTCTGGCACATTGCGCACAGCAGCTGTTCGGATGCAATTTCTATTATTACGCGCATAACGGCTGGAATGAAATTCCGATTGATAGCCGCGAACAGGTAGAATCCCTGACGGTATCTGTGATGGAACATGGATACGGCAGCATCCCCGAACGCTTTTCCCTGTTGTTTTCTCAGAATCAGACAAGCGGTGTTTCCCTGATTTTCACGACATCTCCTGATGCAGAACTGCTTGCTTTGGCGCAGACACTGAAGGGGGTTGTCCACATTGTCCTTCCGAAGGAAATGATTCCGCCGTCGTGTGCATCTGTGCAGTTCTGGCAGATCTCCGAGGACTACCGTATTGTTCCGATGAACCATACGGAGAACGGAGGGAACTGATATGGAACGATTTAAGAATAAGATCACACAGATCAGCCGCACACATCTGATTCCGCTGCTGTTTACCATCGCAATTGTGATCGGTATCAGCAGCTATTACAACTATGAACAGCTATATCTTTATATTCCGCTGACATTCCTTGTGGTGCCGGCATTGTTTGAGCTGTTTGACTACACAGCAAAGCATAAGTTCAAGGGCGGCGCGATTATTTTCCTGCTATTGTGCGTTTCGGTAATGCTCATGATCGTGTTTCATGCGCTCGGTCAGGCGTTATATGCCGATCGGACAAAAGACCACTTTTATTTTGTAATTTGGTTTCTGACACCGAAAGAGGTTCTTGATTATAACCCCTACTACGCAGCAATCGCATATACCTGTTATCTTCTCTTTATATCCGTTACGTCATATTACTTTACCAGAATCCAGTACCGCATCATTGTAACCGCCATGATCGCGTTCTTCCCGATTCTTACCTATGGTAAAGACGACTCGATGATTCCGCTCTGGGTCGGAATTCCGCTGCTTGCGCTGTATTTCGGCGTAATGATCTACTCCCGCCAGCTGATTCGTCCGATTCCGAAGCACAGTCTGAAGATTCGATTCACGCCAAAACAGACGAATGACAAACCTGCGTGGGATGTGCAGATCTGGAAATCGGTTCTGTTCTATCTTGTGTTGGGTACTGTTGTTTGTATGGCTGCACCGAAGCCGTCAATCATGGCGGATCGTACTGCTATCGACAGCGCGTTGAAGATGAGTGGACTGACCGATTACCTGATGAACGCGATCAGTGATTTTACTGATTCCTCTGACGGCGGCGGATCATTCAACGGATCGGGAAGTGACCGTGTATTTGCATATGTCAACGCAGAGGAAACACTTGCGCTGAAAACGCGTACATTTACCCATTATTCCTTTGATAATGACACCTGGTTTATCGGTGATTTTGACCAGAAGTTTGTGGATGATTCCAATTGGCAACAGTCGTGTCAACTGAATGATATCAACAAATTGCTGGATATCCTCGAAAAGATATCGGTTCAGTCACCTGAGTTTGCACAGCGCTATGCGCTGACGGAATTAACTGCGCTAAAGGATACACCGCTTCCCACGCGGTATGTTGAAGTGCAGCCTGCCACAGGTTCTATTCCATATCTGCTTTCTCCGGCAGCGATTCAATCTGTATATGCGCCTGCTTATGAGGCGATCGGCTGCACCTATACCGGCACGGTTTATAATCATGAGCAAGCATATTCCATAACTTTGGAAGACTACACGTTCGGCTATCAGACACCGTTCACAATGGAATCAGAACGGCTGAACTATCTGCTTGAGACTTCTGAAGCACGCGACTGGTTTGAAATGCTGACAGAGCTGAATGTTCTTGCAGCGCAATTCTGCACTGCGGATGAGTGTGCTGTTGTCTCCTATTATTTCAGCGAGGCAGATCGTGCGCAGAAATATAACGATGAATGCGGTCCGGTGAAATCTGAACGCATTGCAGCACTCGCAGAAGAGCTGGTTCAGGATTGCAGCAATCAGACAGAGCAGGTTGCGGCGCTTGCTTATTATTTTGATAACGGTACATTCGTCTATGATCTCGAATATGCCGAGCCGCATGATGCCAATGCTGAGACCTTTCTGTTTGAGTCAAAGCGTGGCGTATGTTATGAATTCGCAACCGCTATGGTTCTGATGTGTCGTTCCGTCGGCATTCCCGCGCGATATGTCGAAGGATATTCCGTATCTGAGCCAAGTGGTGCGAATCGATATGATTTTGAAGTGCGCTATCTAGATTCCCATGCCTATGTTGAAGTATATCTGGATGGGTTCGGCTGGTGCTCTGTGGATCCGACAATTGCGGATTACAGCTCCGGGTCGCGTTCCTTCTTCAAGCGTAATCAGCTGGCAGAATTTATCGGCGTGGTGCTTCTTGTCACTGCAGCGATCATGACTGCTTTGTACCTGCTGCTTGCGCGCAGAGTCAGTGAACTGATCTTCCGGCTTCGTATCAAGCGGATGCCGCAGGAAAAGGCTGTTGCGAAGATGCTGATTCGTCTTCGTGATCAGGCGCAGCTTTCTGATGCTCTGACAGCAGAGGAATTAAAGTACGCACTTGAAAAAATCACATGTACCGATATGACAGATCTGATCAACTGGTTCAGCGCAGCAATCTATGGCGGTCAGACGATATCGGAACAGCAATTTGAGCGATGCTATTCGCTCTATCGCACAGCACGAGACATCATATATAAAGAGAAAAAACGAGAACAAAAAGAATTCAGGAAACGGGGATTCAAAACAAGAATACCGTAAAATGAAAGAGAAGTGATTATGATGCATATGCGTCTCCAACGAATGACAGCAGTTGTACTCACAGGAATGATCTGCATTCTCACCCTTTTTATGTTCCCGACTAACTCCGCTTCGGCGGCTACCGGCGAATATCGTACCTGGTTACAGGGCGATTCCCGCTGGGGCAGCATGCAGCTTGGAAACAGCGGCAAAACTATGTCGAGCATTGGATGTGCGGCAACCACACTTTCCAAGCTGATCGTACACTCCGGCGCCGCATCGGAGGAGAACTTTGACCCCGGCGTGCTTTGTACCTATATGAGCGCGAACGGTGGTTTTGACAGCGTAGGCAACATCTACTGGGGGAAGATTACGGGACTGATCCCGAATTTTACCTTCGAGGGTTATAAGACAATTCAGGCAACCACGCTTGCAGGCAAGGCGCAGGAGATCCAGTCTTATATCAATCAGGGCTACTACCTTGGTGTTTCTGTCAAATATCAGGGACATTGGGTTGCTGTCGATTATGTCAGCGGTAATACTGTGTACATCATGGATCCTGCAACAAACAAGAATATCAGTCTGTTCGATTCTTATGATTACCAGGGCGTGACCCAGATTCGTCTGTTCAAAGGACCCAATCCGCCTCCGAACAGCGAAACTGTAACAGATCCTGTTGAGTATTTCACGGGTCACTACGTTACCACCTCGAACCTCAATCTGCGTGAAAATGCAGGTACCGGCAATGCGATCATCACTTTGATCCCGAACCAGACCGAGGTGAATGTCATTGCAGTCGCTGAAAACTGGGGCAAGGTCAATTATGATGGTAAAACCGGCTGGATCTGTCTGGATTACACTGAGTATATTGAAGATCGCTACACCTATCCGACCGGCACCTATATCATTAACGTCACAGACGGTCTGTATGTCCGCAGTGGTGTCGGCAGCTCCAACAAGGCAATTGGTATGCTCGCAAACGGCGCTGTTGTTGAAGTGCTTGCAGTTGACAAGGGCTGGGGCAAGATCAGCTACAACGGCACTGATGGCTGGATCTGTCTGGAATATGCCGTGTACAGCGAAGGCGCGGTTGCTGAACCCGAAGATCAGCCGATTATTGGTGATCTCAACGGAAACGGTGTGATTGACTACGCAGATGTTTCTCTGTTGAATGAATACCTCTGTGGCATCCGCAATTTTACAGCGGAACAGATTGTGCTGGCAGATGTAAATGCAGATGGTGCGATCAGCCAGGCAGATTCACTTCAGCTGAAAATCTACTGCATGAATTTAGGATAAACTTTAAGGAAGGACTCTCATGAACTGGACAGAAATATCAATTGAAACCGCCTCAACCGGCGTGGATATGCTTTGTGCGCTGCTGATGGATCTCGGCATCAAGGGCTTTGTCATTCAGGATTCTGCTGATTTTAATGCATTTCTGGAGGATACCACTGGCCGCTGGGATTATATTGATCAGGATCTGATGGGGCTTACTGATTGCCCGACGGTTGTCACGCTCTATCTCCCTGAAAATGAACAGGGTGCTGAACAACTTTTGGCATTACGCGCTGAGCTGGAGCAGATTCGTTCCCGTGATACAGACGGCATTTATGGTTCGCTTACAATGTCCTCCAAGGGCGTTCGTGAAGAAGACTGGGCGAATAACTGGAAGCAGTATTTCAAGCCGTTTACCGTGGGAGAAAAGCTGTTGATCAAGCCTTCATGGGAGGAATGTCCTCCGACGGAAGGACGCTGTGTATTGGAGATTGATCCTGCCTCCAGCTTTGGAACAGGGCAGCATCACACAACGCGCCTTTGTCTGGAGCTTCTGGAGACGATTTTGCACCCGGATGACCGTGTGTTGGATCTGGGCTGTGGAAGCGGTATTCTCTCAATTGCGGCTTTGCTGCTTGGTGCATCTGATGCGTCGGCGATCGATATTGCGCAGAACGCTGCAGATACTGCGCGTGAAAATGCACAGAAGAATCATATTAACGATGAACAATATGCGGTCTACTGCGGCGATGTGCTTTCTGATCCTGCACTGTGCGACACGCTCGGTGATGGATATCAGATCATTACAGCGAATATTGTTGCAGACGTTCTGATTGGAATGTCTGACCTGTTTCCGAAGTTCCTTGTACCGAACGGCAAACTGATCGTTTCCGGTATCATTGTAGAACGGAAGGATGAGGTTCTTGATGCGATCCGCGATGCAGGCTTTACGCTGGACCGTGTTGTAGAAAAGGAAGGATGGGCGGCGGCGCTGCTTCATCTGAACTGAATCTAAATCAAAAACCCCCATGGAATTGAATCCATGGGGGTTTTTCAGTTATGCGCCAATCAGATATTTGTTCAGTGCGACCAGATCAGCAACGCTGATTGCGCCGTCGCTGTTGACATCACACTCGGGATATGCCGCAATGGAAAGCGTTGCATGGCCGATGATGTACTTTTTGAATTCCAGCGCGTCAAACAGGTTCACGCGCTTATCTTTGTTCAGATCACCAGGGATCATTGCAGGAGCGGTAGTCGTCGTTGTTGTGGTGGTAACCTGTCCCGGAACAGTTGTTCCGCTCGATGTGCCATAATATTCGCCCAGCGAAATACCGTTTGCACCAACAGGAACCTCGTGGTCAAGACTGATAAACTTGCCGTCTTCGTTCTGCCAGAGAGAAGGCTTGACGAGCGCATATTTATCCTCGTCCCAGACTCCGAAGTTATCATATACAAGACCGCCGGTATCACCGGAGTTTTCGTTAAAGCACCAGAATGTGTGGTGGATCCGCGTTTCGATCATATAATCACGCAAATAGGTCATCCACGCGGTATTTCTTCCATCAGGATCGTGTTCCTCGTCAATGAAGCCGCCCCATTCGCCCATCAGAAGCGGTGCGATGCCTTCCACGTTGATAAATGCCCAGTTGTCATACCAGCAGTCAGCAAGGAGCGTTTCCTGTGTAAAACCATCATAGAACCAGGTCTGCTCAAACACCAGCGGGCCATAGTCATGCGGCGAATAAACAATCTGGTCGTTGTAGTCTGCATTTCCGAAGTCGATCGGATAATCCCGCACACCACGGAAATTGCCGCCCCACCATGTGTGGTGATAGTAGCTGTACGGATATCTGGAGTAGTCAATGTTCTGAGAGGTCCAGTCGGCACCTTCTTCAAACTTCGGATAGACCTCAACGCCCTCGATCATGATGAGGAGATTGGGGTTGATATCCAGCACGCGCTTTCCGCATTCAGTTGCGGCATATGCCCAGTTGTTCGGATCCGTAGAGTCATCCCACTTCGCCATAATTGCAGGCTCATCCGCTGTGCCGTGCGGCTCATTCTTGAGATCCAGCGCGATGATCGTGTCGTCATCCTTGTAGTAATCCGCAAACCATTCCAGAGCTGTCATCCAGAATGAGCC
>SVNN01000101.1 GCA_015066905.1 Ruminococcus sp. | reverse complement strand
TGATACGATCGTTCTGAAGGCAAATGTACTCGGCTTCGGACTGACCTATCAGTGGTATGAGTCTGACAGCGAGAACGGCGAAGGCACTGCGATTGCAGGCGCAACCTCCTCTTCCTACAAGGTTCCGACTGAAAAGGCAGGCACCAAGTACTACTGGTGTGAGGTAGCAACCGGCGACGAGATTGTTACAACAGATGTTTATCAGGTTGAGGTTTGGGAGTATGACTCAATCGAACTGACCGAGGGCGTACCGTATGATCTGATCGATACCGAGCAGGCAGCATTCTTATTCACACCGGAAACCGACGGTCTGTACGGTTTCCCGTATACCAATGCAGGTGTGTATGTTACTGTAATCGGCAAGGATATGCGTACAGACCTGTACAGCGATGAGTATCTGCAACTCACCGGTGGCGAGACCTATATGTTCCTGGTTGATTGTTCTGAATCTCCGGAATTCAACCGTTTGTAATCCGTAGTGAAGCAAATGCAGTACAGTCTATGTACGATACATGGATCGATCTGGAAACATGGCAGTTTAACTATGTACCCGGCGAAACCTATGTTCCTGAATTTACTGTATATGATGATTATTCCGGCGACGCTCTGGTTGAGGGCGTTGACTACGAAGTATATTGCTTCAACAATGACAAGCCCGGCGTTGCTACCCTGCATGTTTGCGGTATCGGCGCATATGAGGGTACCAGAATCACTGCCTTCAGCATTATAGAAACTCTGGAGCTTGATGAGATCAAGCCGGTTGAGATGCTGAAGAGCGATACTATGGTCTTCGTCTACACCGCTGAGAAGAGCGGCACCTACACGCTGTCTTCCGGTTATGAGAAGGGCTTTGATTACAACAGCGGTGAAGTTGACTGCTTTGTATCTGTTTACAGCGAAACTGAGTATATCGGCGAATTCGATGACACCGAGAACAGCCTGATGTTTGAGGGCGAGATCGAAATGGTTGCCGGCGAAACCTATACATTTGAGGTAAGCTGCTGGGCATTCGGCGATGATGATGGCGTTGCAGTCTTCAATATCCGTCTGACGGATGACAGCCGCACCAGCCTGAAGGACGCCTATGTATATGCTGAGAATGCAGAATATACCGGCGAGGTTGTTGTTCCGACTGTGTACGTTGAATTGGACGGCGTTGTACTGGAAGAGAATGTAGACTATATCGTAATCCCCGATATGCTCACTCTGAGCGGTTGGGGCGAGGCAAGAATCTCCGGTATCGGCAACTACTATGGCGTTGTCGACTATATCTCTTACAAAATCGGAAGCGCTGCTGCTTCTTATGAGATTCACGGAACCCTGACTGAGAATGAGACCACAGTTCTTGACTGGGCGAATGGTCCTGTCCTCAACTACATGTTCAATCCGACTGCATGCACAAACTATCGTTTCACATTTGACTCGTTCGATGTCTGCTATTCTGTTTACACGGTATACGAAGAGGATGGCGAGACCGTTTATGATTGCTTATCAGATAGCATCTGGGCAGATTACTACTACTTCGATTCTGATCAGACTTATATGATTCAGTTCACCAGCTTCAGCGAAGAGGCTACAAACGAGCTGTATATTGAGCCGACTCTGATGATCGAAGATGCAGATGTTACCGTTGGCAACTACTACTATAACGGCGAACCGATCGAACCGGAGATCACAGTTGAATATAACGGTGAACTCCTGGTAGAAGACACAGATTACTCTCTGTACTGCGATATCGCTGAGGCTCCGGGCTACTACGATTATAGTATTTACGGTATCGGCAGATTCAGCGGCGAACTCTCCGGCTACTATGTAGTAGGCTATGAGGTTGACACTGAGGCACCGGTGCTCGAAAAGGGCATCAACAAGATCGAGATCAACGAAGCAGGCGCAGTGATGAACTATCAGTTCACTGCTGATTCTGATTCTGAGTATCTGTTCTCCGCTGAAATGATGGGCGGTATCCGCATTGGCGTTTACAACGCAGCTGGTATGGTCGAAGTAGATCCTACTATGGAGGCAAGCTACCTCTATCTCAGCCAGTCTGTATACTTTGAAGAAGGCGAGACCTACTACATTTCTCTCTCTCTGGCTGACCCGTCTATGACTGGTTCCTTTGACCTGCTTCTGACAGATGTATGCGCTGACATTATTATGGTTGACATTGATTACAACCCTGTTGTAACCTATACCGGCGAACTGGTTGTTCCGGAATTCACACTTTCTTACGAAGGTGAAACACTCGTTGAAGGCGTTGACTACGCTATTATGGAAGTATTCGACGGCGTTGAGTGCGGTACACACCAGGTTCTGATCCGCGGCCTTGGTAATTTCGGCGGTTATGTGAATGTAACCTATGCAATCGTTCCTGAATCTATGGAAGTAAATAATGTTGTAGAGCTTGTAATTGATGATGTTACCGATATAGAAATGGAATACGGCGTCGGTACACTCTGCTCCTTGACTGCTGATGCTGCAGGTACCTATAGTGTGTATGCAGATTCCTACTCCAACATGGTCAACGTGGTTCTCTACGATGCTGACATGAATGCAATGCCGTTCGATGGCTATCTTGATCTCGAAGAGGGCGAGACTGTTTACTTTTACCTCACCGCTTATGAGGTCCTGGGTCTTGATGTTCCTTCTGCGATGGTGAACGTTGAGTATAATGGCGATTACGGCTATGGAGACGGCGAATTCATCTACGAATATGATGAAGAAACCGGCGGCGTGATCATTGTTGGTTACAACAATTACAGTGACGAGCCTCTTACTGTTCTGGAGATCCCGGAAGAGATCGACGGTATGCCCGTTCTCGGAATTGGTGACTATGCATTTGCAGGATGCAGCGACCTGATGAACGTAATTCTTCCTCCGACTCCGGCACTTGAGGAGTATGGCTTCTATATTGGCGAGGGTGCGTTCCTTGCAACAGCGCTGACCGATGTATTCATTCCCGATAACTACTTCCTTGGCGAGTATTGCTTCGGTTATGATGAGAACGGCGAGCTGGTAGAAGGATTTGTAATCATGGGATATACCAATACTGCTGCTGAGGAATATGCCGAGGCAAATGGTATCGAATTCTGGGCAATGCGCGACTTCGGTGATGTTAACAACGACGGACTGGTCGATACTGACGACGCTGCTCTGATCCTCAAGACATATGCAAATCTGATGGTCAGCGGCGGAGAAGCACCGGAGGACTATCTCATCTACGGTGATATCGACGGAAACGGCGAACTGAACTCTGATGACGCGGTTGCAATTCTCAAGGTTTATGCAAACTATCTGGTAACCGGAGAATATGACTGGTCTATCATTTCTGTTGGCTGATTGACCTGAACAAAAAAGACTGCACAGATTTTTAATCTGTGCAGTCTTTTCTTTTATGCGTTTCAAATTGCAGGCATCACGCGCCCGCCGGATACAGGGATATAGGCTCCTGTTGTAAAGCTTGCAAGCGGCGAGGCGAGGAATGCCACCATATTGGCGATTTCCTGGTCGGTGCCGCGTCTGCGGAGCGGTACGCTTGCATCGTAGCCGGGCTGAACTTCTGTGCCGTTTTCGCGATCCCGTTCGGTGATCGTCCAGCCGGGCGCGACCTGATTCACGGTGATGCCGTGTTCACCAACCTCCTTAGCCAGACAGCGCACAAGGCCGTCAAGACCACGCTTTGCGGCGGTATAAGCACTGCAGTTTGCTTCCGCCATGGCGGCACATTCGGTGTTGATGACAACGATCCGTCCTGCTCTCTTTTCAATCATATCCGGTACAAACGCCTGCGTCATATAGACCGACTGCATCACGCACGAGCGGTACTGGCTGTCGTAGTCCTCGATGGGCTGTTCCAGAACAGATTTCCACAAATATTGAATGACGGCATTATGCACGAGGATATCGGGGGCGCCGAGGGTATTCTTTACGGTCTGCTGCATCGCGAATACGCTTTCACGGTCGGTGATGTCCGCCTGTACCGCCATCGCGCGCCGTCCCATTGACTCAATTTCACGGACAAGTTCCAGTGCTTTTTCTGCATTGCGATGATAGTGGATGACGATGTCCGCACCGCAGTCGGCGAGTGTGCGGCACATGACGCGGCCAAGCTCACCGGATCCACCGGTCACGAGAGCGAGTTTGCCGCTTAAATCAAGTGTAAGCATACGTTTATTCCTCCCTTGCAAGCCGCACGCTGATCTCGCCGGAGGAAAGGGATTCCTCCCGGCCGTCTTCATAGCGCACGCGCAGGCTGTAATGGTCGTCAATATCCAGTGCTGTGGCGGGCAGAGCGTTGCCGCCGCGATGCACTGTGATTGTTTTGCCGCAGACAAAGGATCTTCGTCGGTATTGTTCTGCGAGATCCGCGGGCGGTGCAGTGTAGAGATTCCAGAACCGGCTGAGGATTTCCGCGCTCAGACGACTGCGGAATCCGGCAGTGTGTTCATTTTTCAGCGCACCGGCGATCAGCTGCAGTTCATCCGGGAAGCCGCCGTCCGGCAGATAGGCGTTGATGCCGATTCCCAGCACGGCATAATCCAGCCGACCGGATTCGATATTCATTGCCGCCTCTGTAAGGATGCCGCAAACCTTCTTTTCGTTCACGAAGATGTCGTTGACCCACTTGATCTCCGCGTGCTGATCGGTAGTGGACTCAATGGCTTCACAGACGGCAACTGCGGCGGCAGTGGTGATCGTAATTGCCTGTTCTGCGGCGCACACGGGGCGCAGGAGCAGGCTGAGATAGATGCCTGTATCAGCGGGGGAGTGGAACTGCCGCCCCAGTCTGCCGCGTCCGTTTGTTTGTGCGGATGCAATCAGCACGGTGCCTTCCTCTGCGCCCTGCGCTGCCAGTCTGCGGAGGATTGCATTGGTCGAATCGACTTCGCGCTCCACAGAAATATGCATAGCACTGCGGGCGTTTGCGGACAGATATTGTGTGACCTCTGCCGCAGAGAGCAGATCGGCAGTGTCGCAAAACCGATATCCTTTGTGCGGCACTGCGTCGATCTGATAGCCGTCTTTGCGCAGCGATTCAATCTCTTTCCAGACGGCAGAGCGGGATACGCCAAGCAGCTCCGCCAGTGCTTCGCCGGAAATGAACTGCCCGCGTTGTGCAAGTAGGTGCGACAGGGTGCGTTCTTTTGCGCTCATATCAGGGCAGAACCTCATACTGATCTGCGGCGGTTTCCTTGGTGGCATATTCCGACACGGTCAGAACACGAACCTTCAGCGGGCGCTGGCCGAGATTGATTTCAATTACATCGCCGATTTTTACATCATAGGATGCGCGCGCAACCTTGCCGTTGACTGTAACCTTTTCAGCGTCGCAAGCCTCGTTCGCGATGGTGCGGCGCTTGATCAGTCGTGTGACTTTGAGATATTTATCGAGTCGCATATCAATTCTTCCTCCTTAAAAAGCAAAACGGCAGGAACATTCATCCTGCCGTTTCTGATATCAAATTACTTGTTGACAGCGTCCTTCAGACCCTTGCCTGCCTTGAATGCAGGAGCCTTCTTAGCGGGGGTGATCATTTCCTTACCGGTCTGAGGATTCTTGCACTTCTTCTCGCCTCTCTGACGAACCTCAAAGGTGCCGAAACCAACGATCTGAACCTTCTCACCGCTTACGAGTGCGTCGGTGATGCAGCTGATGGTAGAGTTGAGTGCTGCCTCAGCGTCCTTCTTGGACATGCCGTTCTTCTCGGTGATTGCTTTTACAAGATCTGCTTTTGTCATGGTGTTAACCTCCAAATTTTATATGTGTGAATCTGTCGGATCAACCGACGATTTCTTTTGCGCGATGCCAGTAGACATCCAGCGCTTCTATGCTCAGAGATTGCATCGCAATCCCGTCCAGCCCGACTAATTCTTCGGTCTTTCTGAACCGACGGATGAACTTTTCGGTGGCGTCTGTGAGCGCCTGTTCCGATTCAATGTTGAGATGCCGTGCGGTATTCACGCAGGAAAAGAGCAGGTCACCAAATTCCTCGGTGATTCGTTCCTGATCGCCAGAGGCAACCGCCTCCTTCAGCTCCTGGGTTTCCGCTTCGATGCAGGCAAAGGCTTCCTGTGCGTTGTTGAAGTCCATTCCCGCTCTTGCAGCGCGTTTGCCGACCTTCTGTGCGCGCATCAGCGCCGGAAGGGAAGTGGCAACATCCGACAACGTATCACCAAAGGTCTGGCCTTTGGACTTCTGCTTGATCGCATCCCAGTTCTTGAGCACCTCGTCTGTTCCGGTCACGGAAAGATCGCCGAACACGTGGGGATGACGGTGGATCAGCTTGCGGCAGATCTCGTCACAGACATCGTCGAAATCAAAGCGGTTTTCTTCCTGTTCAATCTGACAGTGGAAGGCAATCTGCAGCAGAACATCGCCAAGTTCCTCGCGGAGCAGCTCGGTATTGCCGAGGTTGATCGCTTCGATCGCTTCGTATACTTCCTCCACAAAGCCGCTGCGGATGGATTCGTGCGTTTGCTCCATATCCCACGGACAGCCGTTTTCACCGCGGAGGATCGCAACGATCTCGCGCAGGTCGTCGATGTTATAGGGAGGCTTTTTTGTAAATGCAGCCATTGTGTCGTTTCCTTTCCCGATCCTGCCTGTCCGCAGACAGTACAAGAATTATAATACCCGATTTGGATGAAAAATGCAAGTATTTCCGCATTTTTCGGAGAGTTGGTACAGAACGGATTGAGAATCTGTCTGCTTTATGGATATAATGCCAATGATCCGGGCATCAGCGTGCGTCCACAAAGCCGACCTTGCGGAACGCCTTGGAAACGATTCTCGAGGAATATGCAAGCGCTTTTGCGTCGCTTTCGGTATAGCACTGCTTGAGATATGCCTTATCTGCAATCAGACGGGCGTATTCTTCGCGGACAGGGCGGAGCATATCTGCAACAGCTTCTCCGACAGCAAGCTTGAAGTCGCCGTAGCCCTTGCCGGCAAATTCTGCAGCGATCTCGTCATAATTCTTTCCGGTTGCGCCGGAGTAGATGGACATCAGGTTGTTGATCGCGTCCTTGCCCTCGCGGTAGCAGACTTCCATTTCGGAGTCGGTCACAGCGCGCTTGAACTTGCGGAGGATTGTGTCTTTATCGTCGAGAATATAGATGCACGCGTTCGGATTTTCATCCGACTTTGACATCTTCTTGGTAGGATCCTGCAGCGACATGACTCTTGCGCCGACCTTGGGAATGTACGGCTCGGGGACAGTAAACAGCTCGCCGTAGCGCTGGTTGAAACGCTGTGCGATATTGCGTGCCAGCTCCAGATGCTGCTTCTGATCCGCGCCAACAGGAACAAGATCTGCGTTATATGCAAGGATATCAGCCGCCATCAGCACCGGATAGGTGAACAGACCGGCATTAACATCGTCTGCGTGGCGCGCGCTCTTATCCTTGAACTGTGTCATTCTGGAAAGCTCTCCGAACTGGGTGCAGCAGGAGAGAATCCAGTTCAGTTCAGCGTGGCTCTTGACGTGGCTCTGGATGAAGAGGAGTGACTTCTGCGGATCAATGCCGCAGGCAAGCAGAAGCGCATAAGCCTCCATCGTGTGACGGCGCAGATCGGCAGGGTTCTGACGGACTGTAATTGCGTGGAGATCCACCACGCAGTAGATGCAGCGGTAATCATCCTGCAGCTTG
>SVNN01000100.1 GCA_015066905.1 Ruminococcus sp. | reverse complement strand
CGAATCCGATTGGTCTGTCCTGTGTGAAGCTGGAGCATATTGAATTCCAGACACCGGAGGGACCTGTTCTGCATATATCCGGCGCGGATCTGATGGATGGCACGCCGATTTATGACATCAAGCCGTATCTCCCGTTTGCAGACTGCATTCCGGAGGCAACGGGCGGCTTCGCGGCAGAGCACTACGATCATAAACTGGAAGTGATTTGTCCGCCTGCGCTGCTGGAGTCTATTCCGCCAAAGGCGCGTGACGGATTATTCGGTGTGCTCGCACAGGATCCCCGCCCTGCCTATCAGCATGATCCGGAGCGGATTTACGGATTTTCTTACAGCGGCCATGAGATTCGTTTTCGCGTCTGCGAAAACCGCTTGACTGTCTGTGAGATTGTGCGCGAAGAAGATACAAAATGATATTGCAATTACTGGTCATATTTGATATAATATACCCACTAAATTTATATAAATTGGAGGGTTTGATCAATGAAATCAAAAGGAAAACGGTTCTGCTCTGCAGTGCTGAGTGTGCTGATGCTGCTTTCTCTGTGGTGTGCACCGCTGCAGGCGTCAGCTGCGGATTATGACTGGGGATCGCTGCTGAAACAGTCGGCCGAGTGGTATGGCAGCGCGGAGGGCATCGCTCTTGCAGACGACATTCTGACCTATCAGCATGCGGACGGCGGCTGGAAAAAAGACATGGCAGGTGACGTATCCGGCTCATGGGGAAAATCTACAACCGACAATGACGCGACGACCTCTCAGATTACAATTCTGGCTCGCGTCTATCAGCAGACAGGCACACAGAAATATCTGGAGGGCTGTCAGAAGGGAATTGACCTGCTTCTGAACGGACAGTATGATAACGGCGGCTGGCCGCAGGTGTTCGACGATGCAGGAACCTATCACGCGCACATTACATATAACGACGGTGCAATGATCCGCGTACTGAATATCATGCGTGCGTGTGCAGAAAAATCGGGTGACTTTACCTTTATGGATGATGCACGATCCGCAAGAGCAAAAATTGCGATGGACAAGGGTATCGAGTGCATTCTTAATACACAGATTGAAGTAAACGGTGTGCTGACCGCATGGTGCCAGCAGCATGATGAATTTACGCTTGCACCGGCTTCTGCGCGTGCATATGAGCTGCCTTCTATCAGCGCAAGCGAGAGTGTGGGCATTGTTGAATTTCTCAAGAAGATTGAAAATCCTTCTGCACAGATCGTCAACAGCATCAATTCTGCGGTCAGGTGGATGACAGATTCGGCAATCTACGGAATCAAGGTGGTATCCACTGAAGATGACCGTATCGTTGTAGAGGAAGAGGGCGCAGGCCCAATCTGGGCACGGTTTTATGATATCGACACCAACCAGCCGATGTTCGTGGATCGCGACGGTTCTATTCACAGTGCAATGGCGGAGCTCAGTCAGGAGCGCCGTACCGGATATGCGTGGTATGGCACATGGCCGAAAAATCTTGTGAATGCAGGCTATGTAGAGTTTGTTCCGACTGTTCTGAACGGCACCCTGATCCGTGATCTGGAAGTGCAGGATACCGTAAATACTGCTGACTGGTCGATTCAGTATGATCTTTCCGCAGGCAATGCGGTATTCGGTGACCGAGATGTTACCTTTGCAACACTGCCGGAGGCGCTTAGCGGCGCGGAATATATCCGGCTTGCCTGTGACGCGAAAAGCATCACGACCGATCTTGCAACCTTTACTGCAGCTGCGGATATTACCGTATACATCGGTCTGGACGCCCGTCTGACTACCGTTCCGGCATGGCTTTCGGATTACACGGCTACCGGCTTGACCGCAACGAATTCCAGCGATGTCAGCTTTGTGCTGTACAGCAAGGATGTAACCGCGGGTGAAACTGTGACGCTTGGCGCAAACGGTCAGAGTGCGGGCGTTGTGAATTATATCGCGGCTGTCACAGAACAGACGGCAGAACCGGAAGGGATCGTAGGTGATCTGAACGCAGACGGCGCAGTGGATCGTGCAGATCTTTCCCTCATCCACGATTATCTTCTCCGCCGCAGCGACACAGTTCCTTCGGAGGCTGATCTCAACGGCGACGGACAGATTAATGTGTTTGATCTCACAATCATCAAACAGCTGATTCTCAGATAAACAAAAATAAACCGGCATCGTGCTTGTAACGATGCCGGTTTTCGTTTGTTATATGTGCTTTACTTCAGGCAATAACGCGTATAGCCGAGTGCCTGGAGTGCGCTGATTGCTTCTGATTCCTCAGCGTCGGAGAGCGATCCGCATTTCAGACAAGGAATCACACCTGCTTCTCCTGTCATCTCTTCCGCGATCGGAAGGAGCATATTCAGCACCTCGGTGACAGATTTTCCGCCGAATGCCAGTTGTTCATTGCCGTACCAGAGCGTGTCGCGGAACGAGTGCATATCAATCAGTACGACAGCGTTCGGCGCATCGAGCAGCGACGAGGAGAGAAATTCAACATCGCGGTTCATTGCAGCGTACATGGAGAACTGTGTCATAATGCTGCCGCCGTTTTCCTGCGCAGTTTTCTGCATTCCGTTCAGCACGTTGACAAGTGCCTCGCGGCGCAGTTCCTTATCCTGCACCTTTTTGCCGATGTGTTCGAGATCTGTGTCGTAGAAATCGGGGTAGGTGACGTCGTCACAGAGGATGTGCAGAAAGCCTGCCTGATTCAGTTCTGCAACGATGGACTGGAGATAGCGGATTGCCGCATCACTGAACGGAGACAGCCAGGGCTTTCCGCCTTCTTCAGCCTTGTCGTCCAGCCAGCGTGTATATTCATCCGCAAAGAAGTAGCCGGCCTGATGATCATATGCCGGATAGAGATTATCGTTGAGAACCGACAGCTGTACGATCGCGGTCAGTTGGTGTGTGCGCAGACAAGCTGCAATCTCTTCGAGCGTCATCTCGCCCTGTACGGCACCGCATTGATTTGCAGCTTCCAGTCCGGACGCATATAAAAGTGCGCCGCCTTCGATCTTCAGCGGCAGAATTACAGTTTCGCCGGCGGAATAGATGTCGAGAGCCGCATTGAGCGTTTCAGCGTTTTCAAGTGCATCAGCAGAGAGAAATTTTCCTGTGAAATCTGCAGCATTTGCAGAGAATTCTGCTGTGGATTGCGTTGTTGTCGTGGTTGTGGTTGCCTGGCTTTCTGCCGTAGTTGTTGTTCCGATTGTTGTGGATGTTGTCGTTGTGTCTGCGGTGACTTGCTCTGCGGAATCAGAAACCGCACTGGCAGAGTCAGTGGATTCCGCACGATCGACTTCAATGCCGAACAGACCGAGGACGGAATCGCCGAGCATATAGCCAGCGACCACGAGTCCGCAGACCAGCACGATCGTGCCGAGTACGGAAAGCACGGGACGGAGCCGACTGCTGCTTTTGCGCGCGGTCATCTGACGACGTGCGTGCATTCTGCTTTTCTGCTTGTGGATCTTCATGTTTTATTCTCCTTATTTTGTTTTCTTTTGTTCTGTTTATCTTTTTATTGATTGATCTGATAAAGTGCCATTGCCAGGATTCCCATATAGATGAGGATGGCGGGATATCCGCGCACACTGGCGGGAACCTGTTCGGATGTGAGGGACGGATAGACAGCCTTGAGGATGAACGAGGCGATCAGAAAACCGATCCCTGCCTGCAGTCCATACAAAAGCGCATTGACCGGAGAGAGCAGCTGTTCTCCTGCAAGCAGCATCGCGCCCAGTACGGCGCAGTTGAATGCACTGATGTGGATATATTTGCGGAAGCGTACAAATACCGCTTGTCCGCATGCGTGGAGGATCAGCAGTGCTGCAACATACAGCAAAGCGATCACCGTGAGATAGCAAAGCGGTCTGAGCAGCGGTACTGCATCTGTAAACGGTGTGAGCAGACTTGCAAAGAAAGCGCCGATTGTGGTGAACAGTGTGATGGCAAGTCCTGTGCCGATGAAATCACGGTTGCTTTTGGAGGATACTACGAGGGTACTCATACCGAGTGCGCGTGTGAAAATCAGATTGGAGGTCAGCGCACCGATGAGGAATACAGGGAGATTCATCGTTCACCGCCTTTCTGTTGTCTGGCACGGACGATGATCCGCAGTTTTCTTGCACCGACTGCGAGAAGTCCGACCACAAGGAATCCGCCTGCAGGGGATGCGAGGAACGGAATCGTGCGGGATAGCTCTGTGCTGTTGCCATGAATGGTGCCGTGCGCGAAAAATTCGCGGATCAGCGCGATCAGCAGGATTGCTGCGTCAAATCCGAAGATGTAAAACAGCACGGACGGGAGCAGCAGCTTGAGATTTCTGCGGTCGAACAGGGTTTCACTCTGTGCGGCGATCAGGCTGTTGACAGTGAGCAGCGGAAAGAAGATGCCGATGTCGGCATTTGTATCCGCAAACAGATAGTTGCAGAAACCAAAAACAGGTACATACACAATTGCGGCAATCAGCGTGTATACTATAAGACGGATGCCGTAGACCCAGCTGCGCGGCACGAGCAGTGAAAGCAGGACAGAGCAGAACGTGATCAGTGAAAAAGCCGCTGCCAGCAGGAGTGCATTCTCCAGTGTATCCGTGCAGACGACCGCAGGGGCAGTGATCAGTCCGCTGATCAGAACGGGGTTTTTTTGAAAAAAGCCATCTGTTACAGTTTTGATTCGTTTTTTTGCCATTGCGTGCCGCCTCCTTTCACAAGATCAGGCCTGTTGTGCCTGTGCGGATTCTTTTTCAGATTCTTTGCGTGCAGTGTCGCGGCGAAGTGCTGTGCCGATCGGGCTTGCAAGCACGGCTGCGATCACAAAACCATATTCGAGTTTTGCAATCAGTGTGAAATAGATGCCTGCGGCGGCGATCAGCGCGCCGAACAGAACGCCTGCAAATCCTTTTGGAGCAAGACGGGAATCGCCGATGAGATAGATCACGCAGAATAGGGACATATTGGTCAGCAGTCCGTTGAACATTGCGTCAATCGGCGCGGTGGACGTCGGAAGAATCAGATAGTTGATGCAGAGCATCAGGATTGCACCGCTGACAGCCGGTCTTGAGATTCTTCTGCGTATGAGCAGGATGATGCAGCACACCAACAGAAGAAGCCCGGCGGTCGTGCCCATCGGACCGCGGCAGAGTCCGAGCCAGAGTACATCGGGATCGGTATTCAGCACACCTGCGGTATTATATGCAGCGGAGAGCGATTCTTTCAGCGGAACCGAAACGCTGGGTGTCAGCGGCAGTCTGGTGTAGAGTTCCGGAAAACGGAGGATGTCTTCCGGCCACGATGCCACGGCAAAGAGATAGCCGACGGCGGCGGGCGGAAACAGCAGATTTTGTCGGCCGCCGAAGATCTGTTTTCCGATGATAATTGCGGCAAAGCAGGAGATGATAAGAATATCATACGGGACCGACGCCGGCATCATCAGTGCGAGCGTGAAACCGGTCGAAACGGCGTCCAGATTTGAAAACTGAAACGGAAGTCTGCGCAGGCAAACGCAGAAGAAGTTCAGTACAAAACAGGTGAGCGCGGCAATTGCGCCAACAATCCAGACGCGCGCGCCGTAGTAATATGCGGCGACACAAAGCAGACTGAGCTGTGTGATCCAGAGTGCAGGCAGCTCAGATGCGGTCAGTTGTGTTTTCAGCAAAATTCCTCCTTTGCGGGGTACTTCGGCAATCTGCCGGGAAGGAGCGTATCGCATGGTAATTCGACAGATCAGTAAATCGACGGTCAAGATCAGTCTGACGGCAGGCGAACTCAGCGCATATCAGGTGACATTCTCCGAGCTGGAACGAAAGACGAGCCGCACGCTCCGTCTGTTGTCGGATGCGGCGGTAAAAGCAGAAGAGAAAACGGGACTTCCGTTTTGTACAGCCAGATTGTTTGTTGAAGCATTCAGCCGCAGCGACGGCGGATGCTTGTTATATCTTTCAGTAATTTCCATGACAGAAAATCAGACGGAACAGAAAGATCCTGTCCGTCCGATCGTGATATATGAGTTTTCGTCGCCGCATGAAATCTATCAGTGCTGCGCACGGCTTTCAGAAACAAACGCAATCCCGATCCGCAGTGCGCTGTATGCACGGCGATCACAGGGAAGCCTGCGTCTGGTAGCGGAGCTTTCGCCGGATCTGCACCGTAAAACGGTCGCAATTCTTTCGGAATTCGGCACAGCGCATGACGCAGAGCGCCTGGCACTTGCACAGACGGCGGAGCATTATATATGTATCAGTAAGCAGGATGCTGTTTCAGAGATCGCTGCGTGGGAACGATTACTGTAAACGGCGGAGATCTGCAACAGCAGCAGCGGGATTCTCAGCCGAGAAGAGATAGCTGCCGACAACCAGCTGGTTGGCACCTGCCTGGATCACCTTTGCAGCAGTTTCCTCCTGAATGCCGCCGTCAACCTGGATGCTGACCTGCGGTGCGTGTGCGTCCAGATAGCTGCGGAGAATTTCGATCTTCTGGAGCATATCGCCGCGGAAGGGCTGACCGCCGAATCCGGGGTCTACGGTCATGATGAGTACGGAGTTGACCTTTGTGATATACGGGAAGATCAGCTCCACAGGGGTAGCAGGACGGATGGAGATGCCTGCTTCCATCCCGTTGCCGCGGATCAGGTTCAGCGTTTCAACAGGATCACTCAGGCTTTCATAGTGGAATGTCAGACGGCTTGCACCTGCCTCCTTGAACTGATGCACGTAGCGGCAGGGATCGTTGATCATCAGGTGAACATCCAGCGGAAGCTCTGTGATCTCGTGGATCGCCTTGACCATGCTTGCGCCGTAGGTCATATTCTTGACGAACACGCCGTCCATAATGTCGAGGTGGAGCCAGTCAGTGCCCCAGGTTTCTACCTGCTTGACCGCGTCTGCGATCTGCAGCGGATTCGCGTTGAGAATGGATGCAGCAATTTTTGTTTCCATAAATATCAGTTCCTCCCCTTAATCAATCAGCTGTACTTTCACAGCTATACCTTATATATTATACTACAAATCAATACCGCGGTCAATATCCATGCAAATAATTGGTCAATTTGACAAAATCGGTCATCTGTGCTATACTGGGACAATCCAAAACATTTCAGGGGGGGAAGCGGAATATGAAGAAGGATATAAGGAACAAAGTAGTTTTGTCTGTGCTTGGAATCGGCTTGCTGGGCATGCTCAGTGTGGGCGGATACTATCTGCTCCGATACAGTGGAAGCGATGTGGATGCTTCTGTGGAACGTGTGATTTATGAGGGACAAGCCTCTGACTCTGCACTGATCTATCCAGACGGTATGACGCAGGAAACGCGGATTGGTACTCCGGCAGGATATGAACGTGTGCCGGCAGATGCAGGCAGCCTCCTGGCATTCATGCGGAATATGGAGGTGCTGCCGCATGGCAACCCGATCGTGACATATGCGGGTGACGAGCTGAATACACACTGTGCGGCGGTATATGCGCTGGACATCGGCGCGCATGATCTGCAGCAGTGTGCGGACAGTGTGATCCGCGTTTACAGTGAATATTTCTGGTCGCAGGAGGAATATGACAGGATTGCATTTCATCTGACCAACGGCGAACTGATGCAGTATACCGACTGGCGCGACGGAAAACGGCTGGTTGCCGCAGGCAGCTTTACGAAGCAGCTGAAGCTTGCATCAGAAAACAGCAGTTATGCGTGTTTCCGCGCTTATCTGGAGTGTGTGATG
>SVNN01000099.1 GCA_015066905.1 Ruminococcus sp. | reverse complement strand
ATCAATACCGTTGCCAAGCGACTTGGACATCTTTCTGCCCTGTGCGTCACGGACAAGCCCGTGAATCAGAACAGTATCAAACGGTGCCTTGCCTGTGCAGGCAATACCCGAGAACATCATACGCATGACCCAGAACGGGATGATGTCATAACCCGTTACGAGAGTAGAAGTCGGATAGAAGTAGTCAAGATCTTCAGTCTGGTCCGGCCAGCCAAGTGTGGAGAACGGCCAGAGTGCCGAACTGAACCAGGTATCCAGCGTGTCGGGATCCTGACGCATGGGCTTGCCGCACTTCGGACATACTGCAGAATCTTCCTTGGTCACGATCATCTCACCGCAGTCATCGCAGTAGAACGCTGGGATCTGATGGCCCCACCAGATCTGACGGGAGATACACCAGTCGCGGATATTCTCCAGCCAGTGGAAGTAGATCTTCTCAAAACGCTCAGGAACAAAACGGGTCTCGCCGTTCTTGACCGCGTCAATTGCAGGCTGTGCAAGGGGCTTCATCTTGACAAACCACTGGGTCGAGATTCTCGGCTCAACGGTCTTGCCGCAGCGGTAGCAGGTGCCGACATTATGGCTGTGATCCTCGACCTTGACAAGGAATCCACCTGCTTCAAGATCCGCAACGATCTTCTTTCTCGCCTCATAGCGATCCATGCCTGCATATGCAGGATATTCGTCGGTGATCTTTGCATCATCGGTCATCACGTTGAGGATCGGGAGATCATGACGCTGACCGACCTCGAAGTCGTTCGGGTCGTGTGCCGGTGTGATCTTTACAACACCTGTACCAAATTCCATATCTACATAATCATCCGCAACAACCGGAATCTCACGTCCGACAAGCGGCAGAATCAGCATCTTGCCGACCAGATGACGATATCTGTCATCGTTCGGGTTGACAGCCACAGCGGTATCACCCAGCAGTGTTTCAGGACGTGTGGTCGCAAGCTCCAGATATCCGCTGCCGTCTGCAAGCGGATAACGCAGGTGCCAGAAATGACCTGCCTGCTCCTCAAAGGTAACCTCTGCATCAGAAAGCGAGGTTCTGCAGTGCGGACACCAGTTGATCATACGCTCGCCGCGGTAGATCAGTCCCTCTTCGTAGTAGCGGACAAAGACTTCCTTGACTGCCTTGTTACAGCCGTCGTCCATTGTGAAGCGTTCTCTGTCCCAGTCGCAGGAAGAGCCGAGCACCTTCAGCTGTTCGATGATTCTTCCGCCGTACTGCTCCTTCCACTGCCATGCACGCTCCATGAACTTCTCACGGCCGAGCATCTCCTTGGTCAGGCCCTCTTCCGCCATCGCTGCAACAATCTTTGCCTCGGTTGCAATTGCAGCATGGTCAGTACCGGGGAGCCAGAGTGCGGAATAACCGCTCATACGCTTCCAGCGGATAAGGATGTCCTGCAAGGTCTCATCCAGTGCGTGACCCATATGGAGTACGCCGGTTACATTCGGAGGCGGCATTACAACGCAGAACGGAGTCTTGTTCTTGTCCACTTCAGCCTTGAAATAGCCCTTTTCCATCCAGTCTGCGTAAATTCTCGATTCAAATGCATGGGGATCATAGTTTTTATTCAGTTCTCTTCCCATTTCATTCTTCCTTTCTGCAAATCCATGACCCCTGTACCGAGATCATGCGCTATCTGAATAAGTATATCAAATTTCCCGTATATTGTCAAGCAAAGTCGTAAATTCGGATTACTCCGCCGCCTTTTTCTTTGATTTCTGCTCACTGTGTGAATTTCTTGCCCAGAACACACCGTCCGTATATCCCTGTATCGTCGGATCGGTCTGTGCCAGCTCCAGCCGCTTTTCACAAATCGCGCAGTAGCGTGCATTCTGTTCAATCCCGCAGTAACGGCGGCCAAGCTTTTTTGCAACTACGCTGGTTGTGCCGGAACCGAGAAAGGGATCGAATATAAAATCATCGGGATTTGAGCTTGCAAGCATCAGCTTTGCAATCAGCTTTTCTGACTTCTGCGTGGGATGCTCTGTATTCTCCGGCATCGACCAGAACGGGATCGTAATATCATCCCAGAAATTAGAAGGACAAGTATCGCGGTAATTCCCTTCCGCCGATTCTGTCCAGTCTTTCGGCTTGCCATCCACACGATATGGCGCAATTACCTTTTTGCGGATCTTCACCGCGTCCAGATTGAAGGTGTATTTCGCCGACTTTGTTGCAAACCAGATGTCCTCCATTCCGTTCTTCCAGTTGGCGGCCGCACCTCTCCCTTTTTCACGCTGCCAGGTGATGCGGTTGCGGATATGGAAATATTCCTGCAGCACACGCCCGATGGTCAGACTCGACGCCCAGTCGCAGCAGACATAAACCGTCGCATCGTCCTTCAGAAGCGGCAAAACCGCCTCGATCCACGACCTGGTATATGCCTCATACTGTGTCTCCTTTTTCTTTGTAAAAACAGTGCCGCCAAAGGATTTCGTCAGATTATACGGCGGATCAGCGATCAGGAGATCCACACAGCCGCGCGGCAGATGATGCACAGCTGTAAAGAAGTCATCATATATTGTTTTGTTTTCGACCATTTGCAGGCGCTGCGGCTCCGTGATCTGTATGCACCGCGCTAGATAGTCCTGCTCCTCCTCCGCGCTCAGACAGATTGTGCGGTTTCTTTCTGCCCGTTCTGTATCCATACTGTCCCTCCCGTCAGATTGATCGGTTTTATTATATCATAATTCTATCCAAAAAGCAATGCACTTGACTTTCTGCCCGATCTGTGCTATACTGTGGAAAACATCATACCGCTGCCACCGGGTAGCAGTGCTGTAAGCACTCGTATATACATCGTTAGGTCTTAGAAGATGTATATTACGGGTGCTTTTTCAGATTTCAGGAGGTATTCACCTATGAAACCGCATAATCCTTTTTCAGAGCTTTCGCGTTTTGAGATCCTGCTCTGGACGCTTTCGATGCTGGTCGTGTCGCTGGGCTTCTTCCTCGGCAATCCCACACAGCCACTGACGCTGATCGCCTCTTTGGTCGGCGTGACCGCGCTGATTTTCGTTGCAAAGGGGTTTGTCCTCGGACAGATCCTCACCGTTGTATTCAGCCTGCTTTATGCCGTGGTATCCCTGCGCGAACGATATTACGGAGAGATGATCACCTACCTCGGCATGAGTGCACCGATCGCGCTGATGTCGGTCATCTCCTGGATCCATCACCCCTACGAGCAAGGAAAATCGGAGGTGGAGGTCGCCTCGCTTGGCAGACAGAAAGTATGCGCGATTATGCTGTGCTCAATCCTGGCGACGATCCTGTTCTATTTCATCCTCGCCTATTTCAACACCGCCAGCCTTTTGGTCAGCACGCTTTCGATCACAACAAGCTTTCTCGCATCTGCGCTGATGTTCTTCCGCAGCCCCTACTACGCACTCGCCTATGCGGCGAATGACATCGTGCTGATTATCCTCTGGATCATTTCCACAATCCATGATCTCTCCTGTCTGCCGATGGTACTTTGTTTTGTGATGTTCTTCTTAAATGATTTATACGGATATTACAACTGGAGAAGAATGAAACATCGGCAGCAAGAGAAAAAAACTGCTGCTTAATTTCTTAAAACCGCTTTACAAGTTCAAATTTCTGTGTTATACTTCAATTAATCTCACCTGCGAAATACTATCACAGAAAGAAGGCTCTGTTTTTATGAAATCAATCTTTCGCCGCACGATGACCGCCCTGCTGAGTGCAGGCATCTTTCTTTCCTCTGCCGGTGCCATGCAGAATCGATCCCCCGTAACCGCCGAAGTCATCGAAAACCCTGTCATCAGCCGTGACTGCCCTGCCTATTCGGGTACGAGTCCGTACACCGCAGGAGCCGCCAATGATGCGTTCTATTATTCCTCTTGGTGCGGCACTGCGCCGGACTATCTTGCTTATGACCTCTCCGCAGTTGCAGCGGAAAACCGTCAGACTATCCTCGCCGCATGGTACAACGCCACAGGACAGTACGACTACTCTGCCGTCAACGGCGGATCGACAGCCAGTATGCCGACGGCGTATACCGTTGAAGTAAATGCTGCTGCAGGCGGTACCTATCCCGAAGACGGCTGGGAGGTTGTCGAAACGGTAACAGATAACGTCCTCCACTCCCGTCAGCACGTCATTGATTTTGCAGGCTACAACTGGATTCGTCTGATGTTTACCGAATCGGACGGAAAAACAGGTGCTACCATCAATATCAACATGGACATCCACAACGTATCTGACGGTGTGACCGACAGCTGGATCTTCTTCGGAGACTCGATTACCGCCTGCGGTATGATGAACTGTTATGGCACGGGCTTTGCCGAATATGTCAACCAGATCGACAGCCGCTATTTCCCGGCACAGGAAAACGGCGGAATCGGCGGAATCCGCAGCACCGACGGACGTGACAACATCGACCGCTGGCTTTCCACCTTTCCCGGCGAATATGTCAGCATCGCATACGGCACCAATGACGCCTGGGGCAATCAGACGGGTGCGGATGCATATTATGAAAACACCGTCTATATGATTGAACAGGTGCTGGCACTCGGAAAGACACCAATCCTCCCAAAGATTCCCTACGCAACGGAAGAAGGCGTGAATGCTTATCTTGACAGCTACAACGCGATGGTTGAAAAGATCTATGACACATACCCGCAGGTCATCAAAGGACCTGACTTTGACGCACTCTTCCGCGAGAATCCTGATCTGCTGAGCGGAGACGGCGTGCATCCGAGTGATGCAGGTTATACCGCAATGCGTCAGCTGTGGGCAGAAACGATGTACGAGCATGTATATACCGCAGAGGGGGGAGATATCACCGATCCGACCATCACCCCCGGCGACATCGATCAGGACGGATCCATTACAATCAAGGACGTTCACCGTCTTTCTGATTACCTTGTCCGCCGGGATTCCTACACGCTGACAATCGACAAGTTCGTCGCTGATATCAATCAGGACGGTGTTGTGAATGTATTTGATCTCGCACTGCTGAAACAGAAACTGATGAACAACGAATAAACAAAAACCGCCTGCTGATCGGATGCTCTGATTTCAGCAGGCGGTTTATTATTATACTTTCTGGATCTTTGCGAAATTTGCCATCAGCTTTTTGGTTCCGACCTTGTCAAACGCGATCTCAAGCAAAGCGTCGTTTGCCATCTGCTTGACAGAAAGAACCGTTCCTTCACCGAAGATATTGTGACGAATGCGCTCCCCTGCGGCAAACGTCTGGGTGTTCACCGTCTTGGATTCGCTCTGCTTCTTCTTTGCAAGCTGCTGCTGGAGCGAAATAGAATGCACCGCCGTCACCGTATTCTCCGAAGCGGATTTTTTATATGCAACCGTATTATCATGTTTTTCGATCAGATCCGGCTCGATCTCCTTGATGAAGCGGGAGGTCAGATTGCGGTTGGTCATACCAAACAGCATTCTCTGTGCCGCACTGATTACATACAGCTGCTTTTTCGCACGGGTAATAGCAACGTACGCAAGTCTGCGTTCCTCCTCCAGCGCGTCTTCTGTATCCAGACTGCGCACACCGGGGAAAATTCCGTCCTCCATACCGACAATAAACACGTTCGGATATTCCAGTCCCTTTGCAGAGTGCATCGTCATCAGCACAACCGCATCGTCATCGTCCGTCTGTCTGTCCTGTTCGGTATACAGCGAGATCTCCTCTAAAAATCCGCTCAGCGTAGGCTCCTCTGCCGCGTTCATATAGCTGATTACGGTGGACTTCAACTCATCAATATTCTCCAGCTTCGTGACGCCCTCATCTCCAAGGCTGACCAGCGCTGCGCGGTATCCGGATTTGTCAAGCACCAGATCAAACAACTCGTCCAGCGGAAGCTTGTCCGCCGCGTCGATCATTGCATCGAACATCTTGGCAACGGTTTTCAGTCCGCTCGCCTTTTTGGAGAGCATGGGATATTCGTCTGCATTACGCATGACCTCCAGCGGAGAAAGGCGAAGGTCACGGGTGATCTCTTCTACAATCGAAAGCGTCGCGTCGCCGATACCGCGCTTCGGTTCGTTGACAATACGCTTGAAACGGAGCAGATCGCTGGTATTATTGATAAAGCTGAGATAAGCAGTAATGTCCTTGATTTCTCTGCGGTCAAAGAAGCGCATACCGCCGTAGACACGGTACGGAATTCCGCTCTGTACAAACGCACGCTCGATCAGGTTCGACTGCGCGTTCATACGGTACAGCACCGCATTGTCTGCATATTTGCCGCCTGCGCTGACTGATTCAAGCACCTTGTCGGCAATGAATTTTGCCTCATCGTTTTCATCATTGGCCCTGTACCAATAAATCTTCTCGCCCGCCTCGCCGGCTGTCCAGAGCTTCTTTTCCTTTCTGGACTGGTTGTGACGAATCACCGAATTGGCAGCGTCAAGAATATTTCCTGTGGAGCGGTAATTCTGCTCCAGACGGATGGTCTTGCAGTTTTCAAACTGCGCCTCAAAGCCGAGGATATTCTCGATCGTTGCACCGCGGAATTTATAGATACTCTGATCATCATCGCCCACCACGCAAAGATTCTTGTGGCCGCCTGACAGCAGACTCACCAGACGGAACTGTGCCTGGTTCGTATCCTGATATTCATCCACCAGAACATATCTGAACTTTTTCTGATATTTTTCCAGTGCATCCGGGAAATCTGTAAAGATCTGGACCGTCAGACGGATGATATCGTCAAAGTCCAGCGCGTTTGCATCAAACAGACGGGTCTGATATGCCCGGTAGAGCTTTGCAACGGTGAGCTTGTAATAATCCCCCTTCGACTGCGCTTCCATATCTGTGTAGCTCAGCAGATTATCCTTGGCGCGGCTGATCTCAGCAAGCACCGCTTTCGGTGCAAATTTCTTTTCGCTGATCTCCAGATCCGCCATACAAGCCTTGATCAGGCGCTGGCTGTCGTCAGAATCGTAGATCGTAAAGGTCTGCGCATATCCCAGCCGCTGGATCTCCTGCCGCAAAATCCGCACACAGGCAGAGTGGAAGGTCGCAGCACAGATATCACGTGCGTCATCGCCGAGGCGGTCAAGTAAACGGGATTTCAGTTCCGCTGCCGCCTTGTTTGTAAACGTGATGGCAAGAATATTCCACGCACGGACAGGATCCACCGCGATAATGTCACGCAGCGTATGTACATCGGTTTCCTTGCCCGCAGCAAAGTCGGAAAGATACTGCAGATCAGCCTCGGACGCGGCGCCGCCCTCAGCATAATAAGCATTTCCGAACAGCATCATATTGGCGATTCGATTAACAATCACTGTGGTTTTTCCGCTGCCTGCACCTGCAAGCACCAGTACAGGACCGTTGACAGTGAACACTGCCTCCTGCTGGGGTTCGTTCATCTTGCTGAAATAAGTGCGGAGCGCTGCTCGTTTTCGTTCTTCAAAGGATTTGTTCATCATAAAATTCTATACACTCCTTAGGGTCTTGCTGTAACGCTTTGATAGGATCAGAATTTTCCGTTTTTCGTGTTGCAATGAAACAGAAAACATGGTAAACAATAAATCGTGTGCGTGGAATCTGTATTGTTCTTATTATACCATATTTTCGTCGCTGTGCAAACCCCAATTTCAATTTTTGTTTATAATTCACCACGTTTTTTCACATACTATACAGAAAGCAAAGGAATCCCATAAAACACAGACAGGAGAACACGACTTATGAAACGTGAAAAATGGTCATCAAACATCGGTTTTCTGCTTGCAGCAACCGGCTCAGCCGTCGGACTCGGCAACATCTGGAAGTTTCCATATGTTGCAGGAA
>SVNN01000098.1 GCA_015066905.1 Ruminococcus sp. | reverse complement strand
ACTTGCCCTCTTCATCCTGCCAGAGTGATTCCTCAAACAGTTCGTATGTTTCTTCATTCCAGCTGGTCCAGTCATTGTCGATCAGACCGCCGGTATCGCCGGAGTTCGGATTGATGCACCAGAAAGTGTGGTTGATGCGGTTTTCAATCATGTAATCGCGCAGGAGCGTCATCCACTTCTGGTTCCAATCTTTGTCCATATGGCCGCCCCACTCGCCGATCAGTAGGGGAGCGATGCCTTCAGCGTCGATGTATGCCCAGGTGTCATACCAGTAGTCATCCAGCAGCGTCTGTGTATTGAAATCCTTTTTGAACCAGGTCTGTTCAAATACGGACGGACCGTAGTCGTGCGGAGAATAAACAATCTGGTCGTTGTAGTCATCATTACCGAAGTCGATCGGATAGTCGCGTACGCCGCGGAGGTTACCGCCCCACCATGCACCGTACCACGGAGATGCATCCGCAGACGCACCCCAGATGTCGGGGGTGTCGTAGGTGTAGCCCAGCTCGGTCTTGGGGTACTGCTCAACGCCCTCGATGAGAATCAGCAGATTCGGGTTGGCATCCAGAATTGCCTTACCACAGTTGGTAGCAGCATATGCCCAGTTGTTTTCATCACTGGAATTATCCCACTTTGCGATGTCACTCGGGCAGGTTGCGTCATATTCGCGCTTGCCGTGCGGCTCGTTTTTGAGGTCAAGACCGATGATGGTATCATCGTTTTTATACTTGTCAGCCAGCCAGACAAGTGTATCCTGCCACTTTTCGGTAGTCAGCTCGCCTGCGGTTTCGGTTTCAAGACCATACCAGAGATTGTAGTTGTGACCGGAGTTATCTGCGTGAGGAGAGTGAACATCGACGATGACCTTGATGCCAAGCTCCTTGCAGTAGCCCATCATATAGTCGAAGATCTCCATACTGTTCTTTACAGTGCCGTCCTCATTTGCAAAGTCAGGATTGCAGACATGATAAGGCGGATTGTTGCTTGCGGTAACACTGGATACGGGATTCGGACTGCCGGTCATCCAGCTGTAAAGCAGTTCGGACGAGATCGGAATACGGAGCAGACCGATTCCTCTGTCAGCGATCTGTACAAGGATGCCTCTGACATCATACCACGAACCGTGCACGACGTTCTCACTGCAGTTGAAACCGAACCAGTTTGCACCCGTCAGCCATACTTCATTGCCGTACATATCGTAGATTTTGTCGCCTTCACAGTGGAGCCAGTCATCGTTCGTGTCATCCACGGCAGCAGACGCGTAAAGATTCTCGCTCTGAGCAGCAGAGAACAGAAGGGAGCCGGTTCCGATTGCGAGCATGGCAGCGGTACAGACTGCCGTGATCCTACGGAATTTTTTAGACATATCAAATTTCCCCTTTCGTAAATCAAGCAGCGGACGAATCCGCAATATGCTACTATAATTGTACCTTTTTTGGCGTCTATTGTCAAGTTTTTCGGATGTTTACAGGTCAATGCGACAAAAATCTTCAACCCGACCGTCTATCTGCACAAAAATACAATCAGGTTATTAGACGAGATGACGAACCGATTTCATTCATCGGTGTCGAATTGTGTCAAATTATACTCTGAGGCATATTATATATCAAGCACCGATTGGTGCAAGAGGAAAGGAGAGAGGTGTATGTACAATATGCAGAATGCGGGTTATGATGCAGGCAGATTTCCTGCTCAGACGCCGCTTGCAATGGCATATGTGCCGATGCAGGATTGGGAAACACCGTTTGAAGAGCCGGTTGGCTTTGCAAAGGGTACGATTTTTCCTTCCCTGTATTTTCCGTTTATGGATATGAAACCGATGTGCAGCGGGGAGGCGAAGTGTGATGAGAGAAAGGGCTAGTCTGATGCGGGAGATCCAGATGTGCTGCTTTTATATGACCGATCTGCAGCTCTATCTGGATACACATCCGAACTGTATGCACGCAAGAAAGGCATATCGTCAGCATGCGGAGCGGCTGAAGATGCTGCAGGAGCGCTACGTCGCGCAGTTCGGTCCGATCCGCCCTGACGAGGCCGGCTGCGGGGATACCTGGGATTGGGTATCTTCTCCGTGGCCGTGGGAAGGAGGTAACTGCTGATGTGGGCATATGAGAAAAAACTCCAATATCCTGTCAAGATCAAAACGCCGAATGCGAAGCTTGCAAAGGTAATCATTTCGCAGCTTGGCGGCCCTGATGGTGAGCTTGCCGCTTCCCTGCGTTATCTGAATCAGCGTTATGCGATGCCCTACGGAGAATTGCAGGGGATGCTGACCGATATCGGTATATCGGTTGCAAAACTGCACCTTTGACCGAAAAGTTTACAAAAGAGGCTTGCAGATTGTGATAGGGTATGGTATAATTGCAAAAAAAGTATCAATGGAGGGTTACATATGACTTACACAACCGCAAGTAAAAAAAGAAGCCTCGTGTCCCAGCTTGCACTGTCTTTTGCAGGCGTCGCATCTGCAGTGCTTCTGCCGCAGGTGTTCCACGCGATCGGTGTTATATCAGGTACCGGTGCGGCACTCGGATCTGCGCTTTTGCCGATGCAGATTCCGGTGCTGCTCGCAGGCATTCTCGGCGGACCGGTTGTCGGGCTTATCGTCGGATTGCTTAGTCCTGTTCTGAGTTTTGCAATCAGCGGAATGCCGACTGCCGCACTGCTGCCCTTTATGGCAATTGAACTTGGTGTATATGGTCTGACAGCTGGTCTGCTTGCACGCACAAAAATCAATCGCTTTGTGCAGCTGCTGATCACCCAGACCGCAGGACGAGCTGCAAGGGTCGCTGCTGTGCTCGGTGCGATCGCTCTGTTTGATCATACACAGTTCAGTGTCAGTACAAGCGGAGCCTTTATCACCGCGGGCGCGTTCGGCATCCTGCTCCAGTGGGCACTGATTCCTCTGCTTTGTCCCCATCTTGAAAAACTGGTGCATAAGCAGTATGACTGATCTGGAACGCGCAAAAGCTTTGTTTGGCAGCGAAGGATATACCTGTGTGCTTTGCAAAGGCGATATGGTTTATACCAGCCGCACTCCAGGGATCTCTCCGATGCTCGATTATATTTGTAACCAGACTGATCTGAGAGGATATTCCGCGGCGGACAAGATTGTCGGCAAGGCGGCAGCAATGCTCTTTGCGCTTGCTGGAGTGACTGTGCTGTATGCAGAGGTGCTGAGTCAATCGGCGGTTGCGGTGCTGGAGCGGTATGGTATCCGGTATTCTTACGGTACACTGACAGATCACATCATCAACCGCAGTGGGAGTGGTCTGTGCCCGATGGAAGAAGCCGTTGCGGAAGTTGAGGATCTGCACGCGGCATTTGAGGCGATTCTGAATCGTCTCAATCAACTGAGGAAGGAAAGAGAATCATGAAAAAACTGGGTTTTGGGTTTATGCGTCTGCCGCTTTTGGATGGCGGCGATCAGACTAGCTTTGACAAAGTGCAGATCTGCCGTATGGTAGACGCGTTTTTAGAGAATGGATTTACATATTTTGATACCGCTTATATGTATCACGACTTCAAGAGCGAATGCGTCTTAAAGGAAGTTCTGGTCGAGCGGCATCCGCGCGGGAATTATCTGATTGCCTCCAAGCTTCCGACGATGTTTCTGAAAGAGGTGCCGGATATGGAGCGCATTTTTACAGAGCAGCTGGAAAAGACGGGTGCAGGATATTTCGACTATTATCTTCTGCATTGCCTGAACGCGGAGAATTATGCGACTGCACAGCGGCTAGGCAGTTTTGATTTTGTGATGAACAAAAAGAAGGAAGGTACTGTCCGCAAGATCGGTTTTTCCTATCACGACAACGCTGAACTGCTAGATGAAATCCTCACTGCACATCCCGAAATGGAATTTGTACAGCTCCAGATCAACTATCTTGACTGGGAAAACGAAACGGTACAGTCGAGAAAGTGCTATGAGGTTGCACGCCGTCACGGCAAAGAAATTCTCGTTATGGAGCCTGTCAAGGGCGGAACGCTTGCAAATGTACCGCCCAGAGCAGAGCGCCTGCTGAAATCGCACGAACCTGATCTTTCTGTGCCGTCGTGGGCGATACGATTCGCCGCGAGTCTGGAGAACGTTTCTATGGTGCTCAGCGGCATGAGTAATATGGCGCAGATTGAGGACAATATGAGCTATATGAAGGAGTTCAAACCGCTGACAAAAGAAGAAACCGCAATCTGTATGCAGGTGACGGATATCATCAATTCCACAATTACCGTGCCCTGCACTGCCTGCCGCTACTGTGTAGACGGATGCCCGATGAACATTCCGATTCCTGACTATTTTGCATTACTCAATGCAGAACAGCAGGAGATCGAAAAACCGTTCACAGTGCAGGGGACTTATTACGATAATCTCATCGTGGAGCACGGTAAGGCGTCTGATTGTATCAGCTGTCAGCAGTGCACCGAGCATTGCCCACAGCACATTGACATTCCTGAGATGCTCAAGAAAGTTGCAGAAGTGTTTGAATAAATAAAAAATACAGCCTGTTCCCATTTGAAGTGGGAACAGGCTGTTTTGCTCAGAAAATATCCTTTTTACTCTTGATATAACGGCGGATCAGTACGATCACGATCGTTGCAAGGCAGGCGATCAGGAAGATCGGTACAAGCCAGCGGTTTGTTGTTTCATCGTCCGCAGACTTCATCTCGGTCCACAGATCCTGCATCTGTCGGTTCGCCTCATCGGAGAGGTTGACAAAGACGGTGGTGCGGTTGGCGATCAGCTCTTCGTCAGGATAGGAGATCGGGTCATTCTGTACCTCTTCGTCCAGCATCTCAAACGCCGCAGAATGGGGCGTCGAGTAGCAGATATAGTCGATGTTCGCATAGGCGATATCAGGTTCACACATGAAGTTGATGTACATTTCAGCCGCCTCTTTCTGATTGGCAGTGGCGGGGATGCACATTGCATCAACAAAGAGGTTTGTGCCGCTTTTCGGAACGACGAAGTTGAGTGAATCGTTCTCCTCCATAATCGTGAGCGCGTCACCTGCATAATACGGCGCGATCAGCGCATCGCCTGCGCCCATTTTATCGAAGATCTCGTCCATGACATAGCCCTGAACAATGCTTTTCTGTTCCTTCAGCTTTTCTGAAGCAGCCTTGAGTTCGTCAGGGTTCTCCGTGTTAAGCGAATAGCCCAGCAGAATCTCTGCGATTGCGAACGCGTCACGGGGATTATCAAACATCAGGATCTGGTCGGTGTAGGTTTCATCCCAGAGGAGATTCCAGTCAACATCTTCTTCGTTGACGTCTACCACTGTCTCATCATAGATAATGCCGACTGTACCCCACGTGTACGGCACAGAGTATTCATTTTCGGGGTCGTAGGCGAGGTTACGGAAATTGTCCAGAATATAGCTGTAATTCGGGATGTTTTCCATATTCAGCGGCTGGATCATTTCCTCCTTGATCATCTTGTCGATCATGTAGTCGGAGGGGATGATGATATCATAGGACGCGCCGCCGCCTTTGAGCTTGGCGTATAATTCCTCATTCGTTGCGTAGTTTGTGTAGTTGACCTTGATCCCCGTCAGCGCTTCAAATTCAGCATTGACGTCCAGCGTGCCCTCGTCTGCGCCGGTGGAGATATATTCGCCCCAGTTGTAGACGTTGATGGAGATATCCTGTCCTTTGAAACGGGTGTAGTAGTCGGGATCCGCTACGGTGAGGGTCTGCGCGGTGATCTCCTCTTCTTCCTCTTCTGCTTCCTCTGCGGCGGAACAGCCACCGAGCATACTCAGCGTCAGAGCAGAGAGCGCAAGGAGGGATAAGAATCTGTTTTTCACAAGCGCACCCCCTTGTCCATTGCGTTTTTCCTTGCCTGACGTGATTCGATCACATTCTTGACGATGAGAATGACAACAACTGCCACGAAGATGATTGTAGAAAGCGCATTGATCTCAGGTGAGATCTTTCGTCTGGTCATCGAGTAAATCGTGATCGGCAGCGTCTGAGAGGTGGATCCGCTTGTAAAGTAACTGATGACAAAGTCGTCAAGTGAGTAGGTGAATGCCATCAGAAAGCCGCTGATGATACCGGGCATGATCTCAGGGAGGATGACCTTCTTGAATGCCTGAATCGGACTGCAGCCGAGATCCTGCGCTGCCTCAAAGAGGTGGGGATCCATCTGTTTGAATTTCGGCATGATATTCAGAATGACATATGGCACATCAAACGTGATATGTGCGATCAGCAGCGTTACGAAGCCGAATTCAAGATTCATTCTTGCTGCGAAGAATACGAACAGGAGCATCATCGAAACGCCGGTTACGATCTCAGGATTGATGACGGGCATATTGGTGATGTTCATCACCACAGCCTTCGGGACTTTCCGCATTCCGTTGATACCGATTGCCGCAAGTGTGCCGAGAATCGTGGAAATGACGCTGGCAAGCCCGGCGATGATGAGCGTGTTGATGAGGGAGCTGATAATTGCCCTGTTATTGAACAGGCGGATGTACCAGTCGAGTGTAAAGCCGCTGAATACAGAACGGCTCTTTGTTTCGTTGAACGAAAAGACAATCAGCACGAAGATCGGTACATACAGAAACAGAAGAATCAGCGCCATATAGATTTTGCCGAGTTTTTTCATGTATGCACCTCCTTAAATCAGCACCTGGTCGTCAGGGCTGAACTGGTTCATGACGGTCATGATTACGAGGATGATGACCATCAGCACAAGCGAGATCGCTGCGCCGAGGTGGGGGTCATAGGCGTTGCCCAGAAACTGCATTTCAATCAGGTCACCGATAAGCAGATTGGAGCCGCCGCCGAGCATTCTGGAGATGATGAAGGTAGAAATTGCAGGGACGAAAACCATTGTGATACCCGACATGATGCCCGGTACACTCAGTGGAAGGATGACCTTGAAGAGCACGCCTGCTGCATTGCAGCCGAGGTCGTTTGCAGCCTCAATCACGCTCTTGTCTATCTTCTCCATTACGGAGTAGAGGGGGAGGATCATAAACGGCAGATAGTTGTAGACCATGCCGAGCACGACCGCGCCAGAGGTATTGATGAGTTTATAGGGGCCGAGTCCGACAAGGCTGAACAGATAGTTGAGGATGCCGTTGTTGCCGAGGATGGTCATCCAGGCGTATGTACGAAGCAGGAAGTTCATCCACATCGGGAGCATGACTAAAAGCAGCATCGTGCCCTGCTTGTGTTTATCAATACGCGACAGGAAGAACGCGATCGGGTAGGCGAGCACCAGGCAGATTGCCGTGGCAATCAGTGCCAGCCAGATGGAACGAACGAAGATGTTGGCATATTGTCCGACGTCGGAAATATGTTTGATTGTCAGCGAACCGTCCTCGTTGGTGAATGCAAAGAATGCCATCATCACGATCGGTACAAGAATGAAAATGACCATCCAGACCAGATAGGGGAGGGATAATACTTTCAGCTGTTTCATGTTTTATTCCTCCGTTTTCTTCATGATGTGGATATCAAACGGATCGAAGTCCATGCCGATCATCGCGCCGACAGGCTCTGCCTTGGTGGAGTGGATGATCCACTTGTGATCCACGCCGTCTACCGTCATTTCATAATGTACGCCCTTGAATACGACAGATTCCACGATGCCGGTCAGCTTGGCGGAATCAGCGGGAATCACCTTGACGTCCTCAGGACGGATGACAACATCAACCGTTTCATTCGGGCTGAATCCTCTGTCTACGCACTGGAATCGCTTGCCGGTGAATTCTACTACGCAGTCTTCGGGCATACAGCCATTGACGATATTGCTCTCACCGATGAAGTCCGCAACAAAGGCATTCACAGGCTCGTTATAAATGTCAGTCGGGGAGCCGATCTGCTGAATGATACCATTGTTCATG
>SVNN01000097.1 GCA_015066905.1 Ruminococcus sp. | reverse complement strand
GCTTCATCGACCGGCATACCGCCTGTGATGTAGGCGCTGACTGTTCGGATATACTGTTCGATCTGCATATCAAAGAATGCGGCGGTATAGGTGCCGGGGACGCGGTAATCATACAGCAGATCATCGGTCTCACCGTTTGCGAGCCGTTCGGAATAGCCTTCGTTGATGGTGAGGATAATATCCGCACTCTGGTAATACAGCGCGTCCATCATCTCGTCTTTGTCCGTGCCGATCTCCACGATATTGTGATTGTCTGCGATGAATTCTTTCAGCGCATGACTGGCGGTGGTATCGTCCAGATCTGTCACACTGATGTCGAGCCGCTGGTTTTCAAAGCCCTTGGTATCTTCGGCGGTCGCTGTCATCGCGATACAGATGGCAATGAAGATGATGATATAGATCATCGAAACGTGCAGGCGTTTGCGCATCACCTTCAGAAACGTCTTAAATACTTGCATATTTCTTCCTCCTTGTGAACAGGAAACCGCCTGCTGTGAAGATCACGCTCATCACGATCAGCGTCAGCGCGATCTGTGTATAGCGCGTGTAGTTATCATAAATCGTAAGGCAATAGAACAGATCCGAGATCAGTGCCGCAGGATTCAGTCGGTTGACAATCGGGCAGTGCTGTTCAAACAGCGGCTTCATATTGCCAACCATCAGACCGCTCAGAAAGCAGCAGACCATTGTAAACGCAAAGGCGATGCCGAATTTTGTATTCTCCGCCAGTGTGCCGATCGAGCCGATGAAAAATCCGAGTGCGGTGCCGGCGAGCACGCCGATTGCGCCGGACAGATAGAGCATCGGGATATTGTTGCCCATATCCACGCGCAGGATCAGTGCGATGTAGGTGATGGACAAAAACGTGCAGATGGTCTGACAGAGAAAGGTCGCCAGCAGGCTGGAGATGATCGACTTCAGCTTGTGTGTGGGTGAGGTGCATTTGCGCGCGCCGATGGGCGAGAGATTGCCCTGGTTCTGGGTTGCGGCGAATACACCGCCCGTAGCGGCAAACAGTGCAACCATCGCGATCAGGTTGTGGAAATAGGAGGCGTAAAGATCCATATTTCCGTTTGACATCGAGCGTGTGTCCAGTGCGCGGATCTCCGCCGACAGCGACTCTGTGACTGCGCCGACATGCTGCGGATTGGTTTTCATCGTATCGGTGATCACCGTTTTCTGCGTGTGATATTGCGAGAGGAAGGCGTGGATGATTGAGGCTTCGGTGCAGTTTTCCTTTGCGACCATAGAGAGTGTTTCATCCACCAGGATGATGCCGTCGATCTCACCGTCGCGCAGAAGCGCTTCTGCCGCTTCCTGTTCTGTATACTGCACGGTAAACAGCGGATCCTCACCCTGCGCGAGCTCCTCCATCACGCTGCTGAATACTGCGTCCTCTTTCATTTCTACCACGGCAACGGGAATCTCGCGGAATAGCTCATCCTGTTCGTACAGATTTCCGAACGCGAGATAGAAAAATGTTGCAAGTACGATCGGAAAGATCATCATCCAGCCGATCTGTTCCTTCTGGCGGATGCCTTGCAGGAACTCATATTTCAGATTGTGCCAGAACATCAGTTTTCCTCCTTGCCGCTGTCATCGTTGCCGTCGCGGAGCGCCTTGCCTGTGATCTCCAGGAATACATCGTTGAGGGTGGGCTGTTCGGAGTATACTCTGCCGAATGCCGTACCGTTGTCAGACAGTACACCGAGGATGCGGATGAGATTATGCTTGCCGCCGCCGCAGCGGATTACAAGTCTGCCGTCTGCATGCTCTGCGGAATCAATGTGCGGCAGTGCGCGCAGCTGGTTCAGGAGTGCGTCATCAGCGGAAAGCAGCTCGATCGTCACCGTTTCGGTGCAGCGGATCATCTTCTTCAGCTCGTCCTTGGTGCCGATCGCCACGTTCCGTCCCTTGTCGATGATCGCGATCCGTGTGCAGATCTGCTCAACTTCCTCCATATAATGAGAGGTATAGATCACAGTCGCGCCGTTCTGGTTGAGCGTCTGAATCCCCTCGAGAATCTTGTTTCTGCTCTGGGGATCTACCGCAACGGTCGGCTCGTCCAGGATGATCAGCTTCGGCTTGTGGGCAATGCCGCAGGCGATATTCAGTCGGCGCAGCAGACCGCCCGAAAGCTTCTTGGGATAAAACTTTGTAAAATTTTCAAGTCCGACAAAGCGGATCGCTTCTTCGACATACTGCTTGCGCGTTGCCTTGTCGCTGATATACAGTCCGCAGAAATAGTCGATGTTTTCATATACCGTCAGCTCGTTGAATACCGCGACGTTCTGCATGATGATGCCGATCTCGCGCTTTGCCTTGTAGTTGTCAGGCGTCATCTCTTCGCCGAACACCTCAATCTTGCCTTTGTCAAAGGTCAGAAGAGAAAGCAGACAGTTGATTGCCGTGGTCTTGCCTGAGCCATTTGGCCCGAGGAGTCCGAAGACCTCGCCCTCTTTGATTTCCAGATTCAGATGATCCAGCGCAATCAGCTCCTGATAGCGCTTGACCAGATTTTCTATTTTTACAACTGTTTTTTCCATATTGCTGAAGTCCTCCGTTTCTTGTTGTGCGTTTATTATAATACAGTCCGCGCAGAAATGGTAGTGAAAAAAGTAAGGAGTCTGTGTGACATTTGTCATATTGCAAAGTCCACAAGGAAGCGGTGAAACAGAGAAGGAATTTTTGGGTTTTGCCGATTGACACCAAAAGCCGGATACAGTATAATAAATGTTAGCTTGCGAAGTGTTAGGAAACTAACATTCAACTATATGACAGAGAAAGGAGCGAAGCGCAATGTCGCGTGAAAATCACATCGGCTTTCAGCTGAAGTCTGTGATGAATCTGATGTGCCGCCGCAATGAATCCAACAAGCTGCTGCAGAAAACGGCAAAGCTGACGGGAATGCACGGGTGGATCATTGGCTATCTGTCCGAACACCAGGGAGAGGAGATTTATCAGAAAGACATTGAAGCGCGTTTTTCCATGCGCCGATCGACCGTGTCCGGCGTTTTGCAGTTGATGGAAAAGAACGGGCTTCTGGTGCGCGAATCGGTCGAAGGCGACCGAAGACTCAAACGGCTGACGCTGACGCAGAAGGCGATTGACCTGCACCAGCAGGTGCTTGCAGAGATCGACCAGACCGAACAGCTGCTGCGGCAGGATATTCCTGACGAGGAAATTACAGCGTTTCTGAAAACGCTCAACAAGATCAGATCCAATCTGGAGGCGTCTGTGGCGTCGATGACAGAAGAGAAACAGGAGGGACAGATATGCTGAAAAAACTGGGCGTGCATCTGAAAGAATTCAAGCGCGCTTCGATCCTTACACCGCTGTTCATGATCCTTGAGGTCGTAATGGAGATGCTGATTCCGCTGCTGATGGCGTCGATGGTGGATGACGGCGTCGAGGCGGGCAATATGACACACATCTATAAAATCGGTGCGATGATGCTCGGACTTGCCGCAGTCGGTCTGTTCGGCGGCATCATGGGCGGCAAATACGGCGCACAGGCGTCCGCAGGATTTGCGCGGAATCTCCGCAGCGGCATGTTCCGCAACATTCAGACCTATTCCTTCGCGAATATCGACAAATTCTCCACCGCAGGACTTGTCACCCGTCTGACGACGGATGTGACGAATCTGCAGAATGCTTATCAGATGATTCTCCGCATGGGCGTGCGCGCACCGTTTTCGATGATCGTTGCGATCATTCTTGCAATCAGCATCAACGCACGACTCGCGAGCATCTATCTGGTTGCGGTGCTGTTCCTTGCAATCGGACTCGGCGTTGTCATGCTCTTTGCCATGCGTTATTTCCGCGAGGCGTTCCCGAAATATGACGACCTTAACGCAAGTGTGCAGGAGAACGTTTCCGCGATCCGTGTGGTCAAGGCATATGTCCGCGAAAAGGATGAGACCGAAAAATTCAAGATTGCAAGCCGCAACATCTACCGCCTCTTCCTCAAGGCAGATGCGGTTCTGACATTCAACAATCCGCTGATGATGCTTGCGGTATATTCCTGCATTCTCCTCATCAGCTGGATCGGCGCAAAGCTGATTGTACAGGACGCACTCACCACAGGCGAACTGATGAGTATGCTTTCTTACTGTATGAACATTCTGATGAGCCTGATGATGCTTTCGATGGTGTTCGTGATGATCACAATGTCGATGGAGAGTGCAAAGCGCATTACCGCGGTGCTGGACGAGGAAAGCACACTGAAAAATCCCGAAAATCCCGTGTTTGAAGTGAAAAACGGTGAAATCGTATTTGATAACGTCAGCTTCCGCTACAATCCGACCAGCGAGGATCCTGTGTTGGATCGGATCAATCTGACGATCCGTTCGGGTGAGACAATCGGTATCATCGGCGGCACAGGCAGCGCGAAAACAAGTCTGATCAATCTGATCTCCCGTCTGTATGACGCAGACGAGGGCACGGTATCTGTCGGCGGACTGGATGTCCGTGCGTATGATATGGAATCGCTCCGTAATCAGGTTTCGGTCGTGCTGCAGAAAAACGAGCTGTTTTCGGGAACAATTGCAGAAAACCTCCGCTGGGGCAATCCGGACGCAACCGACAAGGAGCTCAGGCGCGTGTGTGAGATCGCCTGTGCGGATGAGTTCATCCAGAAATTCCCCGACGGATATGATACACATATCGAGCAGGGCGGCAGCAACGTTTCCGGCGGACAGAAACAGCGTCTGTGTATCGCGCGTGCGCTTTTGAAAAAACCGCGCGTACTGATCCTGGATGACTCGACCAGTGCGGTCGATACCGCGACAGACGCAAAAATCCGTGCTGGCTTCCGCAGCGATCTGCCTGATGTCACCAAGCTGATCATCGCACAGCGCATTTCCGCTGTACAGGATGCAGATCGTATTCTCGTTCTTGACAACGGCAGAGTCAGCGGATTCGACACACACGAGAATCTGCTGAAAACAAATGAGATCTACCGTGAGGTCTATGAATCCCAGACCGGTAACGGCGACTTTGACAAGAAGGGAGTGGATGACTGATGCCTCCGATGAGAAGAGTTCCTCCGATGCAGGTCAAGGGCTGGGGCAAGACCTTCAAGCGTCTGCTCGGCTTTCTGATGAAGCACTACGCGGTGCATTTCGTGTTCGTCTGCATCTGTATCATCGTCAACGTGCTGACCAGCGTACGTGGTACGCTGTTTATGCAGACGCTGATCGACGACTACATCGCACCGCTTCTGAAGTCTGAGCATCCTGATTTTTCAGGACTCCTGGGAGCAATCGGCGAGGTTGCAGTCTTTTACGCACTCGGCATCGTCGCAAGCTTTACCCAGAGCCGGATTATGATGTATGTCACACAGGGTGCACAGCAGAAGCTCCGTGACAGCCTGTTTGCACATATGCAGACGCTCCCGATCCGTTACTTTGACACCCACATCCACGGCGATATTATGTCGATCTACACAAACGACATCGACACCCTCCGCCAGATGATCAGCCAGAGCATTCCGCAGTTCCTCAACAGTACAATCACAATCGTGAGCGTGCTTGTGAGTATGATCCTGCTGAGCGTTCCGCTGACGGGTGTGACACTTGTGATGGTCGGCGTTGCGGTGTTCATGACCCAGTGGGTATCCAAGCGCAGCGGAAAGAACTTCATCCGTCAGCAGAAGAGCATCGGTGCGCTGAACGGTTATATCGAAGAGATGATGAACGGTCAGAAGGTTGTCAAGGTGTTCTGTCACGAAAAAGAGAGTATCGCGCGGTTTGAGGCTCTCAACAACGAGCTTTATGAGAGCGCATACAACGCAAACGCATACGGTAATATGACAGGTCCGATCAACGGTCAGCTGGGCAACATCAGCTATGTGCTCTGTGCCGTGATCGGTGGTGCGCTTGCGCTGAACGGCGTGGGCGGATTCACCCTCGGCGCACTTGCAAGCTTCCTCACCTTCAACCGCAGCTTCAATATGCCGATCTCCCAGCTGAGTATGCAGGTCAACTTCATCATCATGGCGATGGCAGGTGCACAGCGCGTATTCGCTTTGCTAGATGAAGAGCCCGAGGCAGACAACGGCTATGTCGAGCTGGTGAACGCGAAGAAAAATCCCGACGGCACTGTGACCGAATGCACGGAGCGTACAGGCTTCTGGGCATGGAAGCATCCCCACAGCGCAGACGGCACCGTGACCTATACTCCGCTTGCGGGCAACGTGGTGTTTGATGATGTGGACTTCGGATATACCGACGAAAAAATGGTGCTCCACGGTGTATCGCTCTTTGCGCACGAGGGACAGAAAATCGCCTTTGTCGGCGCAACGGGCGCGGGAAAAACGACGATCACCAACCTCATCAACCGCTTTTATGACATCCAGGACGGCAAGATCCGCTACGACGGAATCAACATCAACAAGATCAAAAAGGACGATCTCCGCCGTTCGCTGGGCATTGTTTTGCAGGATACCCACCTCTTTACCGGCACGGTAATGGAGAATATCCGCTATGGCCGTACTGACGCTACGGATGAGGAGGTCATCGCGGCGGCAAAGCTCGCGAACGCCGACAGCTTCATCCGCAAGCTGCCTGAGGGCTATCAGACGCGTCTGACGGGCGACGGCGGTAATCTCAGCCAGGGACAGCGTCAGCTGCTTGCGATCGCCCGTGCCGCAATTGCCGATCCGCCTGTGCTGATTCTCGACGAGGCAACAAGCAGCATCGACACCCGTACCGAACGCCTGGTTCAGGAGGGCATGGACGGATTGATGAAGGGCAGAACCTCGTTCGTGATCGCCCACCGTCTCTCCACCGTCCGCAACTCCGACGCGATCATGGTGCTTGAAAACGGCAGGATCATCGAGCGCGGCAACCATGATGAACTGATCGAAAAGGGCGGAAAATACTATCAGCTTTACACAGGCAACGCAATGAAATAAAGAAAATGCCTTTCAAATGTGCGCTTTCGCGGTCTGCACACCGCGGAGGCGCATTTTTCTTTCCGCACCAAATCACCGCATGCACATACAATAAAGAAGGCGATTCCCGAACACGGAAAGGAGAGCGAAGAACGGTGAAAAAGCAACCTGTATTTCTGATTGTCGGCGGTGATCTCAGACAGCTCTATACGGCAAAGGCATTATGCGATGACGGTGTGGTATATGTTCTGGGGTTTGATGCCCACGTTGCAGTGCCGGAGGGCGTCCGTCGCTGGGATACAACTGCGGAACAGGCGGATTATCTGATCCTCCCGATGCCCTGCACAACGGATGGGGTGCTGGTTCATGCGCCCTTTGCCTCCCAGGGGATTTCTCTGAGCGGACTGCCGCAGCTTCTTTCCCGCGATGCACTGGTGCTTGGCGGGCGGGTCTGCGCGGCAACGCGGGCTGTATTTGCCGATTGCGGGGTGTCGGTCACAGACTACTACGCCCGCGAGGAGCTGAGCGTGCTGAATGCTGTTCCCACGGCGGAAGGTGCGCTGCAGCTGATTCTGGAGGAACTCCCCACGACCGTGTTCGGACTTCGCTGTCTGATCACCGGTTTCGGACGGATCGCAAAGGTGCTGTCAAAGATTCTGGTCGCGATGGGCGCGGATGTGACCATTACGGCGAGAAAGCCTGAGGATCTGGTCTGGGCGGAGCTTTGCGGCTGCAAGGCGGTGCCGATTGCACAGCTGGAGCATCTGCTCGGCGAAACTGATCTGATCTGCAACACGGTTCCTGCACTGCTGTTTGCGCAGGAGCAGCTGCGTCTGCTTCCGCCAGATGCGCTGGTGATTGATCTCGCCTCCAAGCCGGGCGGTGTGGATTTCGATGCAGCGCAGCAGCTGGGAATCAAAACGATCTGGGCGCTCTCACTGCCCGGCAAGGTCGCACCGATCAGCGCCGGAGAGAGCATTGCCGCAACCATACGAAACATCCTCAGAGAGAGGGGGAGGGAATAAGATCG
>SVNN01000096.1 GCA_015066905.1 Ruminococcus sp. | reverse complement strand
GAACAGGAGCTTTTTGCACTTGAAAAGATTGGTTGTCAGGCACATCTGCGGGAAAAGCTGCCACTGCCGATCCCGACGGCAGGTGCGGTGATGACGGAAAACCAGGCACAGTTTCATCCGCTGAAGTTTTTGTCAGCGCTTGCACGGGAATTGCAGGTCTTTGAGGATACCTTTGTCAAAGAAATACGCGGACGTACTGCGGTTACAGAGCAGGGCAGCATCACGGCGGACCATGTGATTGTTACAACGCATTTTCCGTTTATCAACCGGCACGGCGGCTATTTTCTGAAGCTGTATCAGCACCGTTCCTATGTGCTTGCGCTGGAGCACGCAGGTAATCTTGACGGGATGTATGTGGATGAAAACCATACAGGACTTTCGTTCCGGACATACGGTGATTATCTGCTGCTCGGCGGCGGCGGACACAGGACGGGAAAACAGGGCGGATGCTGGAAGGAACTGCGGCATTTTGCACAGCAGCATTATCCCAGAGCGAAAGAGTATTGCCACTGGGCGGCACAGGACTGTATGAGTCTGGATGGGATGCCTTATATCGGGCAGTATTCTCTGGGAACACCACGTTTGTTTACCGCGAGCGGATTTCATAAATGGGGGATGACCGGAGCTATGCTTGCAGCAATGCTGCTCACGGAGCAGGTGCTGGGAAAACAAAGTGAATATACAGGGCTGTTCCGCCCGTCCAGAAGTATGCTCAGACCGCAGCTGTTTGTCAACGGCGCGGAAGCGGTGATGAATCTGCTTTCGTTCACGGGAAGACGTTGTCCGCATCTGGGATGTGCACTGCATTGGAACTCGGCGGAGCATTCGTGGGATTGTGCGTGTCACGGATCGCGGTTTGCATCAGACGGCACCGTGCTGGATAATCCTGCGAACGGTGTATAAGCTGCCACGTCATGTCGGGCGACAGATATTGACTTTTCAGCGTCGGTGTGCTAAAATCATAGTAAAAATAATATGCTTTCGGCACACGAAGGGAATGTCAGTTTATGGAACAGAAAAAAGTAAAATTCCATCTTCCGGGTTTCACCGTAAATGCGAAATTTAATCTCGTATTTCTGAATATGTACCGGAATATGCCCCAGTTCTTTCGGGATAATGTAGAGATCGCTTCATTTTATGACGCGTTTTCTCCTGCAATGTGGAACGGCGGACGCACGATCGGCGGATATCTCTGCGATGAAACATTTGTCAAGAACATCCTGTCTGCGTTTAACAGCAAGGGGATTCCGCTTCGATTTACGTTTACAAATCCTGTTCTGGAGGAGAAACATCTGCACGATGAATTCTGCAACAAGATTATGAAGCTGGCGGATAACGGACTGAATGAGGTCATTGTCGCTTCACCGCTGTTGGAAGAATATATCCGCGACAAATATCCGAACTATAAGATCACCAGCTCGACCTGCAAGCGCATCACCGACGAAACCGAGCTGCACGCTGAGCTGGAGCGTGATTATCACGTTGTCGTTCTGGATTATGATCTGAACAACAAGTTTGAGATTCTGGAGAAGCTGCCGCACAAAGAAAAATGCGAGTTCCTGATCAATTCCTGCTGCGTGCCGAAATGTGCGTCGCGCAGTGAGGAATATCGTCTGGTCGGATTGCAGCAGATCGCATATTGTGAGCATCTGAAAAAACATCCCGATAAGCCGTTCAGAATGTCGGATTATTCGGATGTGACGGTGAAGAAGAATATCAAGTGTCCGTCAGGCGGAAACAACATCTTTGACAGCAAGAAGTGTTCTCATCACCTCAGCCCCGACGCGATCTGGAATACCTATGTCCCGATGGGATTCCAGCACTTCAAGATTGAGGGACGTACAGCCGGAAAGCTGTTTTTGCTTGAGAACTATATGTATTATCTGATCAAGCCCGAATGCCGCGATGAAGCACGCTTTTTGTTCCTCCACAATCTGGAGCGCAACGGACTGATCAAGATCGACGGATAATCCAAAGCCCATAACCGAACGTCTGGTTCTGTTATGGGTTTTTCTTTGGCTAACATGTTTGAATTGATCGTGCGGTTTTGTGCGGTTGTACAGAACGATTCCAAAGAACGCAGTTTCACATACACGGAGCATGTCTGTCTGAGCCTGGAATCGATTTCTCGCTTGCAATTTCAGAGGATTTGCAGTATAATGATATCAAATAAGCGCGGATTGTCCGCAGGGCAGGAGGATGAAATGCAACAGTTAAACGAACTGAAGCCGCAGAAGGTCTATCATTTCTTTGAAGAGATTTCCGCAATTCCCAGAGGATCGGGAAATACGGAGGAGATTGCCGCATATTGCCTTCGCTTCGCAGAAGAAAGAGGACTCAGAGCCGTAAAGGATCGCGGACGGAATGTGATTATTTATGCCGATGGCACACCCGGATATGAAAACAGTGCACCTTTTATTTTGCAGGGGCATATGGATATGGTTTGTGAAAAAACGGCAGATTGTAATAAGGATATGGCGAAAGAGGGGCTGGACCTCCGTACCGATGGTGAATTTGTCTGGGCGGAAGGAACCACGCTCGGCGGAGATGACGGAATTGCGCTGGCGTTCATTTTCGCACTGCTTGACAGCGATGATATTCCTCATCCGCCGATCGAAGCGATCATCACACGGGATGAAGAAACTGGAATGTTTGGCGCAGAAGAGCTGGATGAATCGTTGATTCACGGAAAAACGCTCTTGAATATCGACTCCGAAGAAGAAGGTATCCTCACAGTCAGCTGTGCAGGTGGCGTTGATATTTCGTTTTCGATTCCTGTTGCAGCTGCGCAGAAATCCACAGGCGATTTCTGGGAGATTGCAGTCAGCGGACTCCGCGGTGGACATTCCGGTGCGGATATCGGTAAAAACCGTGCGAATGCGCTGAAAACACTTGGCGCGATGCTGCGTTCAATTTCGGAACAGGTTCCGTTTTCAATCTGCTCTGCAGCAGGCGGTAACAAACCGAATGTCATTCCCCAACTTGCAACAGCTGTGATTCACGCAGATTCTGACGGCGCGGACACACTTCGCGCATGTGTGGAATCCTTCGGGAAGCAGTTTGCAGCGGAATATGGTGAGACGGATCCTGATGCAGTATGCTCCATTCGTCCGGCAACGGCGGCAGCGCGTATCTGTGATGCAGAGAGCACGGCGAAGATCATCACGTTTCTGGCGGATGCTCCTAACGGCGTGACCGCGATGAGCGAAACGATGCCGGGCATTGTCCAGACGTCGCTGAATCTTGGCGTGTTCCGACTGGAAAAGGATCATATAGAGGGAACTTTCCTGATCCGCAGCAATCTCACTGAGGAACGGGATGATCTGCTGAAGACAACGGAAGCGTTCATTTCCCGACTGGGCGGGGATGCAACGGTTGGCGGTGCATATCCGCCGTGGGAATACCGCAAGGATTCACCGCTGCGCGAGCTGATGACTGAGGTGTTCCGTGAACAGTACGGTAAAGAGCCCGTAATCTCTGCAATCCACGCGGGACTGGAATGTGCAATTTTCTCCAATAAGCTGAAGGATGCGGATATGATCTCAATCGGGCCGGATATTCATGATATCCATACACCCGATGAGCGTATGGATGTCGCATCTGTTGCGCGGACCTGGGAATTTGTCAAGGAGATTCTCAGACGAAGCAGATAATCTGAATCCAATTTAGGAGCGTCATCCGGACGCTCCTTTGTTTATATTCTTACAAAATATGTGATGTGTAAAATACTGCATAATTTTTTAGATGCTTCAAAGAATAATTTTAATGATTTCAGATAAATATTGCTTGCTTTATTTGTCGAAATGTGTTATAATATACAGGTTAATGCGTCATGAAATATGACAGTCTGGAGGTTAAAATGGATAAAAACAAAGAATTCAAGCCGTACATACCGGCGTCAAAGATCACGCCGGAGATTACGGTCACGTCGATCATCATGGGCATTCTGCTTGCCGTGGTGTTCGGTGCGGCGAACGCGTATCTGGGACTGCGCGTTGGTATGACCGTGTCCGCTTCGATTCCTGCAGCGGTTATCGCAATGGGTGTCATCCGTGTTGCGATGAAGAAAAACTCAATTCTTGAAAGCAATGTCGTACAGACGATCGGCTCTGCAGGTGAATCTGTTGCCGCAGGTGCGATCTTCACAATCCCTGCACTGTTTCTGTGGGCAGCGGATGATTCGCTCGGCATCGAAAAGCCCGGCATCCTTGAGATCACACTGATCGCGATGATCGGCGGTCTGCTTGGTGTGTTCTTTATGGTGCCGCTCCGCAATGCGCTGATCGTGCGTGAGCATGGCGTTCTGCCTTATCCGGAGGGAACGGCATGCGCCGAGGTACTGCTGGCAGGCGAGGAGGGCGGTTCCAATGCGTCCACTGTCTTTGCAGGTATGGGCTTTGCAGCTCTGTTCAAGTTCATCATCGACGGTCTGAAGGCAGTTCCGGGCGAGGTTTCCTTCAAGGTCAAGGGCTTTGCGGGCGAGATCGGTACCCAGATCTATCCTGCCGTTATGAGCGTCGGCTATATCTGTGGATTCCGCATTTCTTCCTACATGTTTGCGGGCGGCGTACTGAGCTGGCTCGTGCTGATTCCGCTGATTGTGATGTTTGGCGGCGACGCTGTCATCTATCCCAGTGCTGAGGCAAGCATCCAGGAGATTTTTGCTGCTGATGGCGCAGGCGGAATCTGGGGCAGCTACATCCGCTATATTGGTGCCGGTGCGCTGGCAGCAGGCGGTATCATCAGCCTGATTAAATCACTTCCGTTGATCGTCCGTACCTTTAAGGATGCGCTCAAGGGCTTCGGCGGTGGTTCCGGTTCTACTGAAAGAACCCAGCAGGATCTCAGTATGAAGATCGTACTCGGTGCAATTGTTGTACTGACGCTGGCAATCTGGCTGATCCCTGCAATTCCTGTGAATCTGCTTGGCGCAGTCATCATTGTTGTATTCGGTTTCTTCTTTGCGACAGTTTCGTCCCGAATGGTCGGACTGGTCGGCAGCAGTAACAACCCCGTATCCGGTATGGCGATTGCAACACTGCTCGTTTCTACACTGCTGCTCAAGGCAACCGGTATGACCGGCGGTGCTGGCATGGTGGCAGCAATCTCGATCGGCTCGATCATCTGTATTGTAGCGGCAATCTCCGGCGACACCTCGCAGGATCTCAAGACTGGTTTCCTGCTTGGTTCCACACCGAAAAAGCAGCAGATCGGTGAGATCATCGGTGTTGTTGCATCTTCTCTGGCAATTGGCGGAACCCTGTATCTGCTTGACAGCGCGTGGGGCTTCGGCTCTGCTGAACTGGGTGCGCCGCAGGCAACCCTGATGAAGATGATCGTTGAGGGCGTTATGAGTGCTGAACTGCCGTGGGGTCTTGTATTCACCGGTGCATTCATTGCCATTCTCGTTGAGGTCATCGGAATTCCCGTTCTGCCTTTTGCAATTGGTGTATATCTGCCTGTCCACCTGAATGCCTGCATCTTCATCGGCGGTATTGTCCGTCTGATCTTCGACAAGATGAAGCGAAATGAGGAGGAGAAAAAGGAGATCATCAACGACGGCATCCTCTTCAGCTCCGGCATGATTGCAGGTGAGGGTCTGGTCGGTATTGTGCTTGCATTGCTGGCAGTTGCTAATGTAGATAAGGCGATTGACATTTCCGGCAAGCTCGGACTGCCCGACGTTGTGTTGAATATCGGCAGCATCGTGCTGTTTGGTCTGGTTATCCTCACACTCCTGAAGTTTTCTGTGTGGAAGAAACGAAAGGCAAGCGGAAAAGTAAATGAAACGAAACCGGAAATCTGATGAAAACTATCTGGATCGGCGTCCTGCCCGTCCTGCATGGATCATGTGGTCGGCTGACGAGCAGGGGCTGGTCACGCTCGATATTGAAAATAAGGGTCTGATGAACCGTATTGCGCAGAAGCTGCTGAAAAAGCCGAAGATTTCGCACATTCATCTGGATGAGATCGGAAGCTTTGTCTGGCCGATGATGGACGGAAAGCGGACGATCGGCGATATGGGCGCACCGCTGGAGGAACGATTCGGCGATCAGGCAAAACCCACTTATGAGCGCCTCGCGCAGTTTTTCCACATCCTTGAAAGCTACGGCTTCGTAGAATGGAATCCGAGCGAGGACGTATAACAAATCAGAAAAAGCGATCCGCAAGCGGTTGTGCCTGCGGATCGCTTCTTTTTGGGTTCGGTTGGTGATCAGCTGGGAATTATAAAAGCAACGCTGTATTCAGCGCAATATACAGCTTTCCTAAACTATGGTTTGCATCATAAAGACCTTCGACATCATATCCGTTGGATTCCAGCACATCGCCTGCTTCGAGGAAATCATAAAGCTCTAAACCATAGAAATCACACAAAGCCTGTACACCTGCAAGTTCCATTTCAACTGCGATACAGCCTTCTTCTTTCCGCTTTGCAACCAGTCCTGCGGTTTCTCGGAGCATAGAATCTGTTGTCCAGACTTTTCCCGTTACATAGGGCACATTTAACTGTTCAAAGATAGCGGCAAGCGTTTTGCTGTTCTTAATTGTAATGTAATCGGCAGGTGCAGCGTAGTAATAGGAACAACCTTCACCACGATAGCTCTCTGTCGGAATGATAAATCTGCCTTCTGTTGTTTCTCTGTCCAGGCTGCCGCAAGAGCCAAACATAATGAATTTCGTAGCACCTGTCTGCCAATGGGCTTCATAGCAGAATGCAGATGCCAGTGCAGAGCCGATGCCTGTCAAATAAAACGCAATATCTCTGCCTTTATAATTTATTTTGTAGATGATAATATTTCCGTTACAGGAAATTAAAGCCCCGATCTGTTCACAGGGGTATGTGGAAAGCAGATGATCGTGGATTTCTTTCGAAAAGATGATCAGACACAGATCTACAATATGGTTTGGTTCACCGTAAAAATCCTTCAGGCTGGCAATTGGTTCTGTTGCAACGTCAAAGCAATCTGTAATCATATGTACTCTCCTTGCTTATCACAAAGCCACTTTTGATATCGTATCAAAAGTGGCTTTTCATCGTTCAGATTCAGATCAGTGTGTTCAGCGCGGTATATTCCATATTATGCGCTGCGGCAACATTTGCATTGGTCAGCTTTCCACCGTATGTATTGACACCGGATGCGATGACTGCACTGTTCTTCACGGCAGCCTCCAGACCGTTCTTGGCAATCGCCAGACCGTATTTCAGCGTTGCGTTGGTCAGTGCAATGGTACTGGTTCTCGGAACAGCACCGGGCATATTGCCGACGCAGTAGTGTACAACGCCGTCTTCGATATAGATCGGATCATCGTGCGTGGTCACGCGGGAGGATTCGCCGCAGCCACCCTGGTCGATAGCAACGTCAACGAATACGGAACCATCCTTCATTTCAGAGAGATACTTCTTCTTGAAGAGCTTGGGTGCGGATGCACCGGGGATCAGAACAGAACCGATGACGAGATCCGCGTCGCGGAGTGCGCGTTCAATATTGCTGTCGCTGGAGTAGAGCGTCTGGATGTGGGAACCGAAGCGGTTATCCAGTTCTTCGAGCTTCTTCAGGCTGATATCGAGGATGGTGACATTTGCGCCCATGCCGACTGCGATTTTGCAGGCGTTCATACCAACAGTACCGCCGCCGAGGATGACGACATTTGCCTTTGGTGTGCCGGGAACACCCGCTAAGAGAATACCCTCGCCGCCAAACTTCTTTTCGAGATACTTTGCGCCCTCCTGAATGGAAAGACGGCCGGCAATCTGGCTCATCGGTGCCAGACAGGGGAGGGAGTTGTCAACTTCCTGAATGGTTTCATATGCAACAGCATGTACCTTTCCGTTCATCAGCGCCTCGGTCTGTTCGCGGTCAGCGGCAAGATGAAGATAGGTGTAGAGGATCAGTCCCTCGCGGAAATAACCATATTCCTCAGCGAGCGGCTCCTTGACCTTGATGATCATATCGACCAGTGCCCATACCTCTGCAGCATTATCCAG
>SVNN01000095.1 GCA_015066905.1 Ruminococcus sp. | reverse complement strand
TGCAAGCACCTGACACGGGTGTGCAAAGTCGGTCAGACCGTTGATGATCGGGATCGAACCGTAGGAGGCAAGATCGTCCACTTCCTTCTGCGCAAAGGTACGGATCATGATACCGTCGAGGTAACGGGACAGCACACGTGCGGTATCCTCAACCGGTTCGCCGCGGCCGATCTGGAGATCATTCGCAGAGAGGAAGAGCGGATAGCCGCCGAGCTGATACATACCGGTTTCAAAGGAAACGCGGGTACGGGTGGATGCCTTCTGGAAGATCATACCGAGTGTCTTGCCCTGAAGGTGCGGATGCGGAATTCCGTGCTTGAGTTCATATTTCAGCTGATCCGCCAGATTTAAGATGTCAATGATCTCTTCTTTCGAGAGATCCAGCATTTTCAGCAGATGTTTCATAAGTTCAATATCCTCCGATACGTTATTTTTTATATGCAATAATGGAAGAATCCACACACAGCGCGATAAACGGCCATGCGTCGTCAAATTCCTTGTCGCTCACAGTAAAACTGTACTGAACATCGCCATTCGGCATCTTGTTCACAGTCATCGAACCGACCTGCTCCTTCCCCTTCCAGAGGATAAAATTGATTTTGTCCTCCGACTTCAGCAGATATTCACTGTCGGCGTTGATGATGATCATAGAAGGCTCCAGAAAACGGGATTTACACTTGATCCACAAAACGGGATCTGCATTGGAGTCATGTGTGACCATATAGATCGGGTGCTTTTCGGTGAAATCACCGGACATGGTGTACAGCGCATAGTTGCTTGCGTCATAGATGACGTATTTGTAGCCGAACCCTTTTTTCTTGATCGTATAAGCCAGACGGCCTGCACTGTCCTGCACCAGAAATTTGCTCCCCTTCGGAACAATATTCAGTTCCATTCTGTGCCTCCTTCCGCACAGCTTAATATTTTATGCTGTCAGACATTTTTTAAGAATGGAAAGACCAGCGTCCAGCTCTGCCTCAGTGATATTCAGCGGCGGAAGCAGACGGATCTTCTCTTTTGCGGTCAGAACCAGAAGTCCCTGCCGCAGTGCCTCATTCAGAACATCCGGTGCCGATTTGGTTTTCAGACGGATACCGAGCATCATGCCAAGGCCCGTAATCTCCGCGACCTCCTCGCACTGCTGCAGTGCGGCACGGATATGTGCGCCCTTTGCAAGCACCGATGCCAGAAAATCAGGCTGACCGACCGTATCCAGCACAACCATCGCGCCGGCACACGCAACGGGATTTCCCCCAAAGGTCGAGCCGTGGGTACCTTTTCCCAGAACATCCATACACTTTTCGTTTGCAAGACAGACACCCATCGGCAGTCCGCCTGCAATACCCTTTGCGAGTGTGGTGATATCTGCGCGCTTTGCATACTGTTCACCTGCCAGAAATGTGCCTGTTCTGCCGACGCCGGTCTGCACCTCATCAGCGATCACGAGAACATCTTTCTCCCCGCAGAGTTTATACAGCTCATCGACATAGGCACTCTCCAGCGGATTGACACCGCCTTCGCCCTGTACATATTCGATCATCACCGCACAGACGGTATCATCCAGCTTCGCTTTCAGATCATCAATATTGTTTGCCTCTGCATATGTAAAGCCCTCGACAAAGGGGAAGAAAAAGTCGTGAAAGCTGTCCTGTCCTGTTGCAGACAGCGTACACAGCGTTCTGCCGTGGAAGGAGTTTTTCAGCGTGATGATGGTGTGGCGGCCCTTGCCATATTTGTCAAAGCTGTACTTTCTCGCCAGCTTGATCGCACATTCGTTTGCCTCCGCACCGGAGTTTCCGAAAAATACGCGCTTATATCCGGTGATCTGACAAAGGCGGTTTGCAAAATCAGACTGCACCTTGGTATAAAAATAGTTTGAGGTATGCTGCAGTTTCCGCACCTGTTCACAGACTGCATCCGCCCACGCCTCATTGCAGTAGCCGAGCGAATTGGTGCCGATTCCACTTCCGAAATCAAGGAAAGAATCCCCGTTTTCGTCTGTGGTAATTCTGTCCGCACCTGTTTCCAGAACAATCGGAAGACGACCGTAGGTATGCATTACGGCATTGTCGAATTGTTCAATGGTACTCATACGTTACTCCTTTCACAGAAGAATAGGATACCATTTATTATATCCCAGTTTCATCAAAATTTCAAGACATCAATTGTGAATTTATTTCGTTTATTTGAACTGCGTGCCGATTCCCTCGTTCGAGAGGATCTCGATGAGGATCGAATGCGGCACACGTCCGTCGATGATCGAGGTTTTCTTGACGCCGCGGCGCACTGCCTCCACACAGCAGTCGATCTTCGGAATCATACCGCCGGAGATGATGCCCTGCCGCTTGAGGAAAGGAACCTCGCTTACGTTTACGGTCGGAATCAGTGTGGAAGGATCGTCCTTGTCGCGCAGCAGACCTGCAATATCGGTCATGAGGATCAGATTCTCCGCGCCCAGCTCTGCCGCGATTCTGGCAGCCGCCGTATCCGCGTTGATGTTGTAGGTCTGTCCCTCCTTGCTGCTTGCAACGGTTGCAATGACAGGAATATAACCGCCCTCGATCGCGTCGAGGATCGGCTGGGTGTTCACAGAAACGATATCGCCGACATAACCGAGATCCACATCGCCCGCCATCTTCTCAGCGACCAGCATATTGCCGTCGATGCCGCACAGACCGAGCGCGTTGCCCTGATGCTCTGTCAGATGTGCCACCAGCGCCTTGTTCACCTTGCCTGCAAGCACCATCTGTACCACATCTGCGGTTTCCTTGTCGGTATAACGCAGACCGCCGATGAACTTGCTTTCGATGCCGAGACGGTCGAGCATCTCGTTGATCTCAGGGCCGCCGCCGTGTACCAGAACGACCTGGATACCGACCAGAGAAAGCAGGACGATATCACTCATCACCGCCTGCTTCAGCTCCTCGTTTGTCATCGCATTTCCGCCGTACTTGATGACGACGATCTTTTTATTATACCGCTGGATATAGGGCAGGGCGTCAATCAGCACCTGCGAGCGGATCTTATTTGAAATCTGTTCCATTCTGAATATAACTCCTTTTCACGCACTCAAGAACGATAATCGCCGTTGATCTTGACGTAATCATAGGTCAGGTCACAACCCCAGGCGATCGCGCCTGCTTCGCCTTCGTTCAGGCTGATTAGAATTTCAATCTCTTCCTCAGAAAGCACGGTTTTTGCAGTCTCTTCCGAAAATTCCACACCGACACCTTCGCGGCAGACAGCAATGGATCCCGCCGCAGAGGCAATGTCCACACTGACCTTATTGATGTTGAACTCTGCGTCCGCATAGCCGATTGCACAGAGGATTCTTCCCCAGTTCGCATCCTCACCGAACATTGCGGTCTTGAAGAGGCTGGAGGTGATCACGCTCTTTGCAACAGTTTCCGCAGTCTGTTCGCTTGCCGCCTTGGTGCAGATGCAGGTGATCAGCTTGGTTGCGCCCTCGCCGTCACGCGCCATCATCCGCGCAAGATTCATCATCACGATATACAGTGCTTTTTTCAGCGTTTCATAGTTTGCGTCATTCTTCTTGATGGTCGGATTGCCTGCCTTGCCGGACGCCATTACACAGACCATATCGTTTGTGGAGGTATCGCCGTCCACGCTGACGCGGTTGAGCGTCTGCTTGACCACATCAGAAAGTGCCTGCTGCAGCATCGCGGGTGCAATCGCCGCGTCGGTGGTGATGAAGGTCAGCGTGGTTGCCATATTCGGGTGAATCATACCGCTGCCCTTGAGCATACCGCCCATTCTGCAGACCGTATCTCCGATTTTAAATTCCACCGCCAGCTGCTTGGGGCGGGTATCCGTCGTCATGATTGCTTCCATCGCGCGGTTGTTTCCGTCGGAAGTCAGTCCCTCGACCAGCGCAGGAATTGCCTGTTCGATCGGCTCAATCGGCAGCACCTGTCCGATAACGCCTGTGGATGCAACCACAATATCGCTCGGCTGGAGTTTCAGCCCCTCTGCCGCAAGACTGCACATCTTCAGTGCCTTTTCAACGCCGTCGGGATTGCAGGTGTTCGCATTGACCGAGTTGACGATCACCGCCTGCGCCATGCCATTTTCGAGGTGCGCCTTCGTCACAAGGATCGGTGCGCCCTTGACCTTGTTGGTGGTATATACTGCCGCCGCAGAACAAGGATTCTCCGCATAAATCATCGCGAGATCGTTCTTCTTCGGCTTATCCTCCTTCGGCTTTTCTTCCTCTCCGGGGAGTGCTTTATGTGAAAGGCCGCAGCATACACCGTTTGCTAAAAATCCCTTTGCGGCACAAACACCGCCGTCCACGGGGGTAAAGCCTTCAAACTGCTGAAGTTCCATATCTCAAATCCTCCTTAATTCTGCGCAGGAATCAGTCCCGTTTCTTCCCCAACGCCAAGCATGATATTCATACACTGCACAGCCGCACCCGACGCGCCCTTTCCGAGGTTGTCAAGCCGTGCGCTGAGCAGGATCTGTTCGTCTGTTCCAAACACGAAAATTTCCATCAGATTGGTTCCTGCAAGCGGATTTGCTGCAAGGAATCCGTCCGGCAGAACATCTGCCCCCTGCAATGCGCGCACCTGCACAAACTGCTGTCCGTCATAGTGCTTGCAGAACATTTCATATACATCGTTCACGCCGATCTTCTTGTTCAGCAATCTGGTCTGCACCGGCACAGAAACGACCATGCCGTTGAAATAGTCGCAGACCATCGGATTGAACATCGGCGGATGGGAAAGACCTGAGATCTTCTGCATCTCAGGGATATGCTTGTGATTCTGTCCGAGTGCATAGAGTCTGGGGGAATCAAGTCCGCGGTCGCGGTTTTCGTCTTCATACTGCGCGATTCCCTTCTTGCCGGCACCGCTGTACCCCGATACCGCAAAGGATTGTACCGGATAGTCCTGCGGCAGAAGTCCCGACGAAACCATCGGATAGACCAGTGCATTAAAGCCGCTTGCGTAGCATCCGGGGACAGCAACGCGCGCGGAATTTGTGATCTTCTCGCGATGCGCCGCACTCAGCTCAGGAAAGCCGTATGCCCACGCAGGATTGGTTCTGTGCGCGGTAGAGGCATCAATGATGCGGGTATTACTTCCCTCTGCAAGCGCAACTGCTTCGATCGCAGCGGCGTCAGGCAGGCAGAGGAAGGTGATGTCGGACGCGTGGATCAGACGCTTGCGCTCGTCCGCATCCTTGCGGAGCGCAGGGTCGATCGTCAGCAGTTCAATATCAGTACGTCCGGCAAAGCGTTCTAAGATCTTCAGACCTGTGGTGCCTTCCTGACCGTCAATATATACCTTTGTAGACATGGCGTTACTCCTTTTCGTTTGAATCATCGTCGTCCTCATAATCACGCGGACATTTCCACGCGCTGATCACCACGGTAACGACCACAACAGCGATCAGCCAGCCGAGCGATACGGCTGAGGAATTGTTGTCGAATACGAATAAAAGCAGGATCTCTCCCGCGAGAAAAATCAGAACTGAAATCAGCGTCAGCAGAAAGATAAACCGCAGCTTCTTCGCGTTCATCTTTCCCACGCTTCCATCTGCGCTTCGATCAGCGCAATCTGATGGGATACGGATTCAGGGGCAGGGCCGCCCTCAGACTTTCGCTCACCCACGCAGGTCTCCAGAGAGATCGCCTGATAGATGTCCTCACCGAACAGCGGCGTCATCGCCTGATACTGCTCCAGCGGCAGGGTTTCGAGCGTGAGTCCCTGATCAATACAGGACGCAACCAGCGTGCCTGTGATTTTATATGCGTCACGGAACGGCATACCGTGCTTGACGAGATAATCGGCACAGTCGGTCGCGTTGATAAAGCCGCCTGCCGCAGCCGCACGCATCTTGTCCTTATTCACGCGCATCGTGCGGAGCATCGGAGTGAAGGTGCGCAGACACAGCTTGACATTATCCACCGCGTCAAAGATTGCCTCCTTGTCCTCCTGCATATCCTTGTTGTATGCAAGCGGCAGACCCTTGAGCATCGCCAGCAGGGTGGTGAGATCACCCACCACGCGGCCTGTCTTTCCGCGGATCAGCTCTGTGATGTCGGGATTTTTCTTCTGCGGCATAATCGAACTGCCTGTCGCATAGGCATCGTCCAGCTCGATAAACTTGAATTCCCACGAGCACCAGAGGATGATCTCCTCTGAAAAACGCGAGAGATGGGTCATCAGCAGAGAAAGTGCAGCCGCCAGCTCCACGCAGCTGTCGCGGTCGGATACACCGTCGAGGCTGTTTGCCACAGGGGCTGTGAATCCGAGTAAAGATGCCGTCTGCTGACGGTTGATCGGATAGGTCGTACCTGCCAGCGCACCACTGCCGAGCGGACAGTAATTCATACGCTTTGCGGTATCTGTCAGACGGTCGTAGTCGCGGCTGAGCATATTCGCATATGCCATCAGATGATGCGCCAGCGTAATCGGCTGTGCGCGCTGCAGATGGGTATATCCGGGCATGATGGTGTCAAGATGCTCTTTCGCCATCGCGCAGAGTGCATCCACCAGATCATATACCAGCGTCTGGATCTCTTTGATCTCATCCCGCAGATAAAGGCGCACATCCAGCGCAACCTGATCGTTTCTCGATCTTGCGGTATGCAGACGCTTGCCGACATCGCCAAGACGCTTGGTCAGCTCCGCCTCCACGAACATATGGATATCCTCCGCGGTGGGATCCAGCGAAAGTCTGCCATCTTCCAGATCCGAAAGGATCTCCTGCAGTCCTTTGATCAGCGTTTCGCTGTCCGCCTTGGTGATGATCCCGCAGTCGCCGAGCATCGTTGCGTGCGCGATACTGCCGAGAATATCGTGACGGTACATTCTTCCGTCAAAGGCGATGGATGAGTTGAATGCATTCACGGTTTCGTCAACCTCTTTTGAAAATCTGCCTGCCCAGAGCTTTGCCATAGCAGCCTCCTTTTATCAATCACGAAATGCGGTAAAACACAGTGGGGCGACCGCAGCCGCCCCTCTTGCAAATCATCATATCCGCTGTGGAAATGATGGAATTACTTTCTCTTCTGCTCCAGCTTTGCACGAACCTTGATCGGCAGTCCGAACAGGTTGATGAAGCCTGCACTGTCATTCTGATCGTAAACCTCGTCAGCGTCGAAGGTTGCAACCTCTTCATCATACAGCGTGTACGGAGAAGTTACGCCTGCGTTGATGATGTTGCCCTTGTAAAGCTTCAGACGAACATCACCGGTCACGGTCTCCTGGGTCTTGTCAACGAATGCGGTCATCGCCTCACGCAGCGGAGTGAACCACTGACCATTGTAAACGATGTCAGCAAACTTGATGCTGAGGTACTGCTTGATTCTTGCAGTTTCCTTGTCCAGACAGATGGTCTCCAGAACCTCGTGTGCGTGATAGAGAATTGCGCCGCCCGGTGTTTCATATACACCACGGGACTTCATGCCGACCAGACGGTTCTCAACAAGGTCAGCCAGACCGATACCGTTCTCGCCGCCGAGCTTGTTCAGGGTCTCAACGATCTGAACGCCGCCCATCTCCTTGCCGTCGATTGCGGTCGGAACGCCCTTTTCAAAGTGGATGGTTACATATGTAGGAACATCCGGAGCCTGCTCAGGGGATACGCCAAGCTCAAGGAAGCCGGGCTTGTTGTACTGCGGCTCGTTTGCCGGATCCTCCAGATCCAGACCCTCGTGGGAGAGGTGCCAGAGGTTCTTGTCCTTGGAGTAGTTGGTCTCACGGTTGATCTTCAGCGGGATGTCGTGCGCCTCAGCGTAGTCGATCTCCTCGTCACGGGACTTGATATCCCACTCACGCCACGGAGCGATGATCGCCATATCGGGAGCAAACGCCTTGATTGCAAGCTCGAAACGAACCTGGTCGTTGCCCTTACCGGTACAGCCGTGGCAGATTGCGTCTGCGCCTTCCTCGAGTGCGATCTCAGCAATACGCTTTGCGATGATCGGACGTGCGAAGGAAGTACCGAGCAGATAGCGGTTTTCATATACAGCACCCGCCTGAACGGTCGGGAATACATAGTTGTTGATAAACTC
>SVNN01000094.1 GCA_015066905.1 Ruminococcus sp. | reverse complement strand
CCTCCCGTTTTTTCGGAGGGTATTATGAACGCATCACAAGCGCTTGCTTATATTGCATCCTTCAGCCATCTCGGTGCGCCTGTTCAGGATCTTTCCCGCGTGTCCGTACTTCTTGCGGCGCTCGGCAATCCGCAGGACAAACTGCGTTTTGTCCATGTGGCAGGTACGAACGGAAAAGGCTCGGTTGTGACCTATGTCGCAGAAGCGGCACAGGTGGCAGGATATCGTGTGGGAAGCTTTACTTCGCCGTTTATCCACTGTTTTGCGGACAGAATCCGTGTGAACGGCGAGAATATTCCGGACGAAGCACTCGGCTGCTGCTGTGAGATGGTCCGAGCAGCTGCACCGGATCTTCCCTTTTCGCAGTTCGAAATCACGATGGCGATCGCGCTTCTGTACTTCACGCAGCAGCGGTGTGATCTCGTCTGCTGGGAAACAGGAATCGGCGGACGGCTGGATGCGACCAATGTGGTAACGCCGCTTGTGTCGGTGATCACTTCGGTCTCGCTTGACCACACGGGGATTTTAGGCAATACTACCACTGAAATTGCCGCACAGAAGGCAGGGATTATCAAACCAGGGCGGCCAGTTGTGCTGTCTGCGGATAATGGGGCGGATGTCCGCCAAGTGATTGCACAGACGGCACGGGAAAAGGATGCATCACTGATCCAGCCTGATCTTTCTGCGTTTTCCGCTGTTTCGACGTCTGTGTTCGGCAGCGTCTTTACATACCATGGAACGGAATATCATCTGACGATGCCGGGGAAGCATCAGCATATGAATGCGCTCACGGCAATTGAAACGATTTCCGTACTGAATCAGCTTGGTATTTGCATCCCCCCGGATGCAGTCAGGCAGGGACTTGTGCAGGCACATATTGGTGCGCGGATACAGGTGCTGTGTAAAGAGCCGTTGATTTTACTCGACGGCGGACACAACGCAGACGGTATGAAAGCACTCTGCGACACGCTGCGTGCAGATGCGCCGAAACCGGTTTTTGCCGTGCTGGGTGTGCTGATTACCAAGGATGTACGCGGTGTGGCAGAGCAGATTGGTTCTGTGGCAGAGCGGATATTCTGCGTTGATTCCTTTGCACCGAATGCGATGGATCGTGAAGAGCTTGCCGCTGTGTGCAATGGTACGCCCGCAAAGCTTTCTGATGCGGTAGAAGAGGCGGTGCGTCTTGCTCAGCTGCATCACGGAACGGCAGTGATCTGTGGGTCGCTCTATCTTGCAGCTGAACTGCCGAAGTGTCAATTTCAACACGGTTCGGAGAAATACTTTTGTATGGAATCATGAAACTGAATTTGCCACTTGAAAGCGTCTGAGCTTTGTAGTATAATTGTTTTTGCAATGAATTTTATCTAGAAAAACAGAAATTTGTCGATGTACAGAACATAGAAAGAGGCAGTCAATCATGGTTTTTTCCAGTTTATTCTTTATCTACATATTCCTGCTGCTTTGTCTGATCAGCTATTGGGCGGTTGGCAGCTTAAAATACAAAAATTTTATCCTGATATTGTTTTCGTTGATCTTTTACGCATGGGGGGAACCAGTCTGGGTATCCTTGTTGATCTTCAGCGCATTCCAGAATTATCTGAGCGGACGGCTGATTGAAAAATTCCGCGGAAAAGCCGGCGCAAAGGCGGTTATGATTCTATCTCTGGTGCTGAATCTCGGTCTGCTTTTCGGATTCAAATATACAGGATTTTTTGTTGAAAATATAAATCTGATTGCAGGCACTTCGATTCCTGTACCGGATATCCGTCTTCCGATCGGTATCAGCTTTTTCACCTTCCAGGCGATCTCCTATACGGTGGACTGCTACTGGGAGCGTGTGAATGTGCAAAAAAGCTTCTGGAAGCTGCTGCTTTATCTCTCGATGTTCCCGCAGCTGGTGGCAGGTCCGATTGTCCGTTACAGCACGATTGAACAGGAGATTGATGAGCGTTCTGTGACCGTAGAGGATATCAGCTACGGCATCAGCCGCCTGATTGTCGGTCTTGGTAAAAAGGTCATTTTAGCGAACAATCTGTCTGTGATTGTCGATTCCTTCTTTGGCGGAGAACTGGGCGGTGTATCCGTACTCGGTACATGGTACGCCGTGATCGTTTATGCGATGCAGATTTATTTTGACTTCTCTGGCTATTCGGATATGGCGATCGGTATGGGTCGGATGTTCGGCTTTCACTTTGATGAAAACTTCCGCCACCCCTTCCTCTGCAAGGATGTCACAGAATTCTGGCAGCGCTGGCACATTTCGCTCGGTTCGTTCTTCCGCGACTATCTGCTTTATATTCCGCTGTTCGGAAAACGCCGTCCGTATGCAAGCCTGTTCCTTGTATGGTTTTCGACAGGACTCTGGCATGGTGCAAGCTGGAATTTCATCATCTGGGGACTGTACTTCGGTATCTTTATTTTCATGGAGCGTCAGCTCGGCAAGAAAAGGATGAAAAAAATTCCGATCGGCATCCGTCATTTCTACAATAAAATTGTCATCATCCTCGGCTTTGGAATCTTCTATTTTGAAAGCCTGCCGCGGCTCGGCGGTTTTTTCCGTAACCTCGTCGGCGCAAACGGCAATATGCTCGTGGATGAAGTGACCAAGCTGTCGGTTATGAACAACCTGTTTCTGCTTCTGGCGGCGCTGGTGTGCTGCTTCCCGATCGGTGAGCTGTTCGGAAAGCTGGCAAAAAAATCAGAAGCTTCGCAGATTGCTGTCGGTGCGGGACAGATCATCTTCAATATCGCCGTATTTCTGACCAGCAGCATTCTGCTTGTAGACGCGACAAACAATCCGTTTTTGTATTTCAGATTTTAAGGAGGGGCAGGAATGGAACTGAATCAAGCAAAGCAGCCTGCCGCGGAAGCACCGAAGGCAAAGCGCAGTACAGAGCGCAGAATCGCGCTTTTGAACGTATTTATCCTCGGCGTTGTATTTGCCGCTACCGCACTCTGGACGATCCTCGGCGAGCGCCCGACTATGTCCGAAACGGAAAACCGTAATCTTGCAACCTTCCCGGAGTTTTCGTGGGAGTCTTATTTTGACGGCTCCTTTACCGCAGGAATTGCAAATTTCTTTGATGATACGGTACCCGGACGCGAAACATTCAAGCATCTGACTGCAACGATCCGTCAGTATATGGGTCTGCAGACAGAGGACGGCGCGACGATCCATATGAACAGCGGCAATCAGCTGCCGGATCAGGAAGAGCCGGAGGGGAATGATGCCCCAGTGGAGGAAACGGTTCCTGTGATCGTCACCACAACGACTGCGGCGACCACTGCCACACAGACGACTACGTCTGATACAACTTCCGAAACGGAATCTGCTTCGACCACCTCGAAGACAACGACCAATACAACGGCTGCGTCCAATACCACAACCGCAGTGACAACGGTAAACGATGGACAGGACGACGACGACGGCGGTGAGCTGAGCAACAACATTCTCATCTATAAGAACCGCGGTATCATGCTTTACGGCGGAAGCTTCAATGCGGGCAGAAATTATGCAGCCTATGTCAATGCGTATAAGGCAGATCTTGGCCCGGATGTCAATGTCTACTCGATGGTAATTCCGACCTCCTGCTCGTTCTATACACCGGAAAAATTCCAGTATCTGATCGGCAGTGAGTTTGACAACATCAACAACATCAACGACCACCTGGTCGATGTTATTCCGGTGGACGCATACGGCGTGATGGAAGCGCACAAGGACGAAGCGATTTTAGCACGCACGGATCACCACTGGACCGGTCTCGGCGCATATTATGCCGCGCAGGAATTTGCAAAAACGGCAGATGTTCCGTTCAAGAATCTGACGACCTATCAGAAAGTGGTCAAGCCCGGCTATGTCGGTACGCTGTATGGCTATTCGGGTGACATCAAGCTGAAGAATAATCCTGAGGACTTCATCTACTATATTCCGAACACGACCTATACCACCACCTACTACAATATTGATATGTCCAACCCGCGTTACGGCAATCTGCTGCTGAATCTGGACAACGTCAAGCCGGTCAGCTGGTATCTGGTCTATCTCGGCGGTGATGAACGTGTGACGCAGGTAGATACCGAGTGCAAAAACGGCAGATCGCTCTGCATCATCAAGGACAGCTACGGCAACGCGCTGCCGTCCTTCCTGACCGCATCGTTTGAGCATATCTATGTTATTGATATGCGCTACTTCAAACAGAATGCGATCACCTTCATGAAGGATCGCGGTGTCACCGATGTTCTGTTCGCAATGAATTCATTCAGTGCTACAGGAAGCAACTACAAGAAACTCGAAACACTGCGGACGCAGTAATTTCTTATGGGAGGAAAGCATGACTGAGCTGCAATATCCCTTTGACAGCGCATTTTTGCTGAAAAACAGACGCAAGATACGCAAACAGCTGCTGGCGGATGGACGAGACAGGATCAAAAAGCGGATCGCTGTTCTGGGCGGATCGACTACGACGGACATCTGCTCGATGCTGGAGATCTTCCTGCTTGACCAAGGCATCCAACCGCTCTTCTATCAGTCGGAGTACGGACAATACTGGCAGGACGCGATGTTCCCGAATGATACACTCGAACAGTTCAAGCCGGATTTTATCTATATTCATACTACAACGCGCAATCTGACGGAGTATCATCTCGATATGAAACAATCCGCTGCGGATTGCACGGCTGCGGCAGACCGTGAATTTTCTCGCTTCTCGATGATGTGGGAGCGCCTGCGTACAACATATGGCTGTGCGGTGATACAGAACAATTTTGAACTGCCGCGGTACAGAATGCTGGGTAATTCCGATGTCAGCGACGTACACGGCATGACGAATTACGTTCTGGAACTGAACAGCCGTCTGAATCGGTACGCGCAGGAACACAAGGGTTTTTATGTGCATGATATTCTGTCGCTTTCTGCGTGCTGCGGACTGGATCAGTGGCACAGCGAGGCACACTGGTGTCTGTACAAATATGCGATGGCGGTGGAGATGATCCCTGCCTTTGCACATAATCTTGCAAAGATCTTCAAGTCGCTGCTCGGTAAAAACAAGAAGGCTTTCGCGCTGGATCTGGACAACACGCTGTGGGGCGGTGTGATCGGTGATGACGGCGTCAGCGGAATCGAGATCGGTCAGGAGGGCGCACAAGGTCAGGCATATGCGGCGTTTCAGAGTTATCTGAAGGCGCATCAGTCGTTGGGTGTTCTGCTGACGGTATGTTCCAAGAATGAGGCGGAGAATGCGCGTCTTGGGCTGGAACATCCTGAAAATGTACTGCGTCCGGATGACTTCCGCGCAATCCGTGCCAACTGGGAGCCGAAGAGCGGGAACATCGCTGAGATTGCAGCGGAACTGACGCTGCTGCCTGAAAGCTTTGTGTTTGTCGATGACAACCCCGCAGAGCGTGCGATCGTCCGCGGACAGCTGCCGGGCGTTGCCGTGCCGGAATTGGAGCAGGTGGAGGAATATATCCGCGTTCTGGATCGGAACAGCTATTTTGAAGTCACTGATTTTTCTGAGGATGACGCGGCACGTGACGAGATGTACCGTGCAAATGCAGCGCGCACGCAGCAGGCAGCGCAGTTTGAAAATTATACAGACTATCTCCTCAGTCTGGAGATGCACGCGGAGATCAGCCCCTTTTCTGAGCTGTATCTGCCCCGCATTACCCAGCTGACAAACAAGAGCAACCAGTTTAATCTTACCACGCGGCGTTATACAGAAAGCGAAATGCGCGAGGTGCTGCAAAGCGACCGGCATATTCACCTTTGCGGACGGCTTGCGGATCGGTTCGGTGACAATGGAATCGTTGCGCTGACGATCGGTGAAATGCAGGGAGATCGGCTGGAAATCCAGCTGTGGCTGATGAGCTGTCGTGTGTTGAAGCGAGATATGGAGCTTGCAATGCTCGATACATTGGTAGCGTACTGCAGACGCGCAGGCATTCGCACAATTCACGGCGTTTATCTTCCGACCGCGAAAAACGGAATGGTCAGAGAGCTGTACGCAACGTTTGGTTTCAAAAAACTGTCTGAATCCGAGGACGGCGAATCGCACTGGGAGCTGTCCGTGGATGGATACAGTAAACAGAATCATGTCATTGATGTAAAACTGGGAGAGGAGGCAACGGTATGAGCAATGAAGCAATTCTGAACCGTCTGACTGACGTGTTTCGTGATGTGTTTGATGATGATTCCATCGTGATCTCGGCGCAGACCACGGCAAATGATATCGAGGAATGGGACAGCATCGAGCATATCAATCTGATCTCCGCCGTGGAAGCGGAGTTTGGTATGCGTTTTCAGATGAAGGAAGTTTCAGGTATGAAAAACGTCGGCGAGATGCTTGCAATTCTCGCAGAGCGCGCATCAAAATAATATAAGACGGACGCTGAAAAAATCGGCGTCCGTTTTTGTATACTCCTTGTCTTCTGGCATATACTAACTCCAAAATCAAAGGAGGATTATATATGGCAGTGAATTTCAAAACCAGTCAGACCTGTCTGAATCTGATGCGCGCATTTGCTGGAGAGAGCCAGGCGAGAAACCGTTATACCTTTGCGGCGGAGCAGGCAAAACAGATGCAGCTTCCGATTTTAGAGGCAGTATTTAACTTTACCGCGAATCAGGAGCTGGCACACGCAAACGTTTTTTACGGATTGCTGAAATCTCTTTCCGGTGATTCTATTCACATTGACGGCACATATCCGGTGGACCAGTCACAGGATATGATCGACGTGCTCAACAGCGCGGCGCACAACGAATTTGAGGAAGCAAACGACGCATATCCCGCATTCGCGCAGATTGCTGCGGAAGAAGGATTTGCGGAAGCGGCGGCGAAATTCCGTCAGATCGCGGAGATCGAAAAGATTCACGGGGAACGTCTGACGATGTTCGCACGCGCGATGCAGAGCGGTACGCTGTTCCAGAATTCTTCGCCGGCTGAGTGGTTCTGCATCAACTGCGGAAAGATTCACAGTGCGACCGAAGCACCGCAGTCCTGCCCTGTCTGCGGACATCCCAGAGGAAATTTCATCCGCAGAGAATTTGCGCCTTATACCGGACAGGGAGGATTCTGAGATGAGCGTGAAGATTGAACAGGTGCGCGGATTTGAGATCCTCGATTCCCGCGGCAATCCTACGGTACGTGCGGAGGTTGTTCTTTCTGACGGCTCGATGGGCGCAGCGAGTGTTCCGTCGGGTGCGTCTACGGGTACCTTTGAGGCGCATGAGCTGCGCGATCAGGAAGCGCGTTACAACGGACGCGGTGTGCGTCGGGCTGTGGCGCATATTAATACAATTTTGCGCCCTGCACTTCGCGCAAGTACGTCGATTGATCAGTACCGCATTGATGAAATCATGGTGCGTGAGGACGGCACGCCGAACAAGGAGCATCTGGGTGCGAATGCAATTTTAGCGGTATCCCTTGCGGCGGCAAAGGCAGCGGCGCGGCATTATCATCTGCCGCTGTATCGCTATATCGGCGGTGTATCGGCAGTAACGCTGCCTGTTCCGATGATGAATATTCTGAACGGCGGCGCACACGCGTCCAATAATGTGGATATTCAGGAAATCATGGTACAGCCGCGCGGGGCAAAGAATTTCGCAGAAGGGCTGCGGATGGGCACGGAGATCTATCACGCGCTCGGCGGTGTGCTGCGAAAGAAGAATCTGCCCACAACCGTCGGAGATGAAGGCGGCTTTGCACCGAATCTTTCCTCGGACGAGGAAGCAATCGAGTGCGTGCTGGAGGCGATCCGCAGTGCAGGATACAGCACGGATGACGTCAAGCTGACGATCGACGCAGCGGCAAGCGAGTGGCAGACCGAAAACGGTCTTTACCGTCTTCCGAAACGCGGCACGGAGTATGATCGCAAGGGACTCATCTCCTACTGGGACAACCTCTGTGCGGAATATCCGATCGTTTCGGTGGAGGATCCGCTGGGTGAGTCGGACTGGTCGGGCTGGACGCAGATTACGGACGGACTCGGCGAGCAGATTCAGCTGGTCGGAGATGACCTCTTTGTGACAAATCCAGAACGTCTGGATCAGGGAATCCATCAGCAGGCGGCGAATG
>SVNN01000093.1 GCA_015066905.1 Ruminococcus sp. | reverse complement strand
TGAGTGGTATATGACGCAGTTTATCAACGATACGCTGGCAAAGGGCGCAACACCGATTCTTGTGACCACCGTAATCGGCATGAAGGCATATAACAGCTCGACCGGTCAGTTTACAAACAGCTACACTGACTACTGCAACGCGTGCAAGAATCTGTCTTCCAAGTACAGCATCCCGTGCATCGACCTGAACACGATCATGGTCAACCACTATAATTCCGTGGGCTATAATACCGCGCTTTCCTATCACCTGATGGGTGCGGTTGAGGGTTCGACCGACGGCACACATTTCTGCGAGACAGGCGCAAATGTTGTGGCAGGTCTGGTTGCAAATGCAGTCAAGAATCAGAAAATCAGCGGGCTGTACGGCTACGCAAAGTAAAATATCAATGCGAAAAACACGCTGTTCCCGAAAGGGTTCAGCGTGTTTTTTTATTTGTATCGTCGCGGATCGGGATCGTTCACAGATGTTTTCTCGTGGCTTGTGACAAAAATGAAATCTGGTTTTGTGCAATGATCCAAAGTCCCCGAATCGTAATGAAAAAGTGTCACCTTTGTCGGTTTGAATCGTGATAAGAGCAGAAAGGGGAATCATGGTCTAAAAATTGTAATACAGCTTGTATAATAATTTGTGCGGAGAAGTATGCGATGGGATCTCAATTTGTAATATCTTACAAGTTCTGGCGATTTGACTTGTCAAAAATGCCAAACCTGATTTCTGAAATCATCTTTATTTAATCACATACTTGACATTGCAATGATACGATATTATAATGCAATTGAAAAAATCGGTGTGGAATCAGCTGATACGCGGGTTGATGGAAATATGCCGATGAAGAACACGAACCGGCAAGCACACAGATGCTGCTTGTCACAACCATGATTTAAGGAGGTAATTGTTATGAAACACGTAAAAAGAATCCTGTCTGCGGTAATCGCAGGCGCACTGCTCTGCACGGGTACGGTGTTTTCTACTGTTTCGGCGGAGGAGACGATCCTTTGCGGCGATATTGATAATGATGGAGCGATAACTTCAGATGATGCGGTCTTTGCACAGTACTATTACAGTGCGACCTTAACGGGAACCGAAGATGAGTTTTTTGAATGGATGGACAGAATCGGAAGTTCCAAAGAACGCGTTTTGGCATCCGATATTACAGGCAACGGTCAAGTTGATGCTGACGATGTTGTCATGATATTAAAATACTATTCTACTGCTCTGCTGAATAGCGGCTTAACTCCCGATGAAATTTGGGAAAAAGTATTTGCAGGTGAATAACTATATTCTCAGTTCACTACCCGACTTGTTCGGTTAGTTAAGGCTATGTTTATGCGATCGACTAGGAGGTAATTGTTATGATGAAAAACGTAAAAAGAATCCTGTCTGCACTGGTCGCAGGTGCACTGCTTTGCACGGGTACGGTGTTCTTCAGCGTTTCCGCGGAGGAAACGGTTTATCCCAGAGGCGATGTTGACAGAGACGGTGCTTGTACAGCGGACGATGCCGTTTGGACAATGATGTATTATAGCCACAAGCTGATTGGCAGCGCGGAAATAGGGAATGACTATCTCATATCCATCGGCTATGATATGAGTACGTCTGATGAACTTGAGGCTGCTATGGATGTCAATGATGACGCCTCAGTTAATGCAAGCGATATTGCATATATCCTGCACTACTACTCACTGGAACTCCTTTTACGCGGCACAGAAGTTGAATATACTTCTGAACAGCTTTGGGAGTATATTTTCTCCAGACCGACATCGAAATCGGATGTTAGCGGCTTTATCGAATATCTGAACAGCTGATGCTGAAACGGGGAATGCCGGACGGGTGTTCCCCGTTTTTTGTTGAAAATATAGTACAATTCTATATATAGAGGAGATGATTTCTACTTGCGTTTTGCTTTGTCTTATGGTAGAATAGTTGCAGACAGTAAAAGCTGTGGAAAATTATACAGAAAATAATATTTGTGGGACGAAAAATGTCCGGGGGTATGTGACAGGCAACTGTCGGAAAGGCTAGGAGTATTATATGAAGAAGCAAACAAAACGCATCTTTGCATGTGCATCGGCACTGGCGATCTCGCTGGCGGGAGTGACAGCAATCAGCACGGCTGCTACCGGAGTGGTTGCGGTGGATGACACCAATCGCAGCGCACTGCTCGGAATCAGCGATCCGGAGTCGTATTATTTCGGCGTAGCGTCGCAGTTTTCCGTATTTCTGCGTGAGGATTTCGCCGCAGAGGAATCCGACTGTGAGGGCAGACTTGCTGTCGGTGGAAATGCAAACATCGGAACCTTTTTGAACTATTCTGTCGGCGCAAAGTTTACAGGATCTTCTGACGCGGCGCACGTTGTTGTCGGCGGCGATACGCTGACGCAGTTCAGCCCGGGCACCAATAATTTTGTTGTCGGCACGGCCCTGAACGTGGATGACGCGATTCTCAACGGCACGGGCTGTTCGGTTTATGAAGGACAGCTGTTCGACTTTGATGAAGCATTCGCGCTGCTGGAGGAACGCAGTGCAGAGCTTGCACAGATGGAATCCAACGCACAGCTGACGATCAATCCTTACTACGACCGCGGCTGGACTGTAACAGGTACAGACGAACATCTGAACATCTTAACGCTGGAGGGCGATCAGCTGGCTGCCTGGCAGGCTGCGACCACAGGTGCATACACTTATATCGAGCTTGTGGTGCAGATCCCGAAGGATTCATATCTGGTCATCAATGTGCCGGGTGAATCTGTGACGATGCCCTCGACCAATGTAAAAATTCTGACTCCGGACGGAACACCGCATGGCGGTGAGGGCGAACTGCAGTATAATGCGCTGCTGTTCAATCTTCCCGAAGCAGAAAGCTTCCACTATTCCGGTTCGATTCAGGGCTCTACCCTTGCTCCGTTTGCGGATGTAACAGGCAACAACGGCGGACACGTTTCCGGTGCAACCATTGCAAATTCCTTCACAGGCGGTATCGAGTTCGGATATTCCATGTTCAACCCGACTGTTGTGGAAATTGAAGAAACCACTACGACGGCTGAAACGACCACCACGACCGCTGAAACTACTACAACAACGACTGAGGCAACGACCACAACTGCGGAATCGACCACCACGACCACTACAACATCAGCAACCACCGCGGAATCGACAACAACAACCACAACTACTACGACCGCAGTTTCCACTACGGAGTATACTACAATCACCACAACGACTGCGGCTTCTACTACGGAATCGACCACAACCACCACAACGACTGCGGCTTCCACTACGGAATCGACCACAACTACAACAACTACGGAGCCGGCAACAACCACTACGACTACCACTTCGGCTGCTACAACAGAATCGACAACAACAACGACGACTACAACGACTGCGGCATCTACTGCGGAGTCGACCACCACAACTACTACAACAGCTACGGCTGCTACCACGGAATCGACAACTGCTGCCACAACCACTACGGCGGATACGACAGAGTCTGCAGTAACCACTACCACATCCGACACCTCTGTGATGCTGGACGAATCGGTCACGACTACGACAGAAACACAGCTGATGGATGAGCTTCAGACCACATCGGTCAGCCAGTCGTTCCTGGATCAGGATGTTGTCACCACGATGGAAGAATCACAGACCGAAACCACAACAACGACTCCATCATCGAATCTGACCGGATCTACGGATGTATCGAATCCGAATACAGCAGACCGTATGATTGCCCTGCCGCTGCTTGGTGTTGCAATCACAGGCGGACTTGCACTGGCGCTCAAGCGCAAAAATTCCTGATAAAACAACAACCTGAGAAGAACACACATCTTCTCAGGTTGTTTTTTTGCATATGAAAAATCAAAATGCCGTTTTCTCATGGTCGAAGAAAACGGCAATCTGGTGCCGCTGACCGGAATCGAACCGGTACGGTATCACTACCGAGGGATTTTAAGTCCCTTGTGTCTACCAATTCCACCACAGCGGCAAATATAAAATAACAACAAATATTATAGCATATTCTGCTTGGTTTGTCAAGCGAAAATCCGCTTGGCGGACGAAAAACATCGCTCCGACGTTGGGAGCCGGAGCGATGGAATCGGGATCAGTCAAACAGTGATTCGAGCAGGTCGATCGGGAGCGATTGTTCGGGAGCGAACTGTTCAGAATCGGCATAGCGCATCAGCTGTGCAGCAAAGGCGCGTCCTTCGGTATATGCTGCAATCTCATCCAGACGCGCGGTGCAGACCAGCAGACTGCCTGCGCCGACCTTGGCTTCAAACAGAATGCCCAGACGGTGATTCCGCTCAAAATTGTCGATCATCTGAACGATTGGTCGGAAGGTCTGCGGTGCGTGGTCGAGGATCGCACAGTCTGCGTGCGAAACGATCTGATACCACTGCGGTGTGCTGTATCGTTCGGTTGCGAAATCCGAAACGGCAGGATGCGCCTGGTTGATCAGCAGACCCATTGTGCCGACGGGAACCGGTTTGCCCATGCTCTCTGAAATCGAACGGAACATCGGATAGCACCAGAAGTCGGTGCAGTAGAAGCCTGCGATCTTTTCCTTGACGGTGTTCGGCAAAAGCAGCACCTTGCCGCCGGATGCGAGAACCGTTTTTGCTTCAGACAGCGTGTGAGCGATCCGGAAGCTTTGCGGCTGCATCCCAGGCGATGCGTCGGGCATCAGTTCCAGCGTATAGTGGTTTTGGATATCTGTGCCGGGAATCGACAGCGTGAGCGTCAGCGCAGTTGCTTTTTCGCAGGTGGGCAGCTGTGCAAAGATCGTGCCGAGCGAAACGAGCCGCATCGGGTGTTCGGGGAGGGGCAGCGTGCCTTCCCGGATTGTTTCATTGCCACAGGTGAGTGACCAGCAGACTGTGCCGCTGAGGTCGGGGCGATAGCAACGCAGTGCGATATCGGCGGTGAACTGCGCACCGGATTGGAGGACATAACGGTCAAACTGCGCGAGTAGTACCGCATCCTGGCAGAATCCGCGCCAGTCATTTTCAGTGACAAGCCCCTTGCTGTCCATAAATGCATCCAGAATGCCGACCAGTGCTGTTCCCTGTCCGCTGAAATCCTGAATGTCGAGAATCTGATAGCCAGCCAGATGCTGCGAGCGCATTGCCGCTTCCAGCTCTTCTTTATAGCACTGTACAGCCAGCTTGCCGGAGCAGGTGAAGAAATCCAGTGCCTGATCCAGCATGCCCTGTGCGTGCAGTCGTTCGCGGAAGCATTCAAAATTGCGGGCGCGCAGCACACCTGTATATTTTTCAATTTCGCGGAAATCGGGATAGACGCAGAACTGACCGATCTCATGGGAAACAACAGGCTTTGTGGGTATCAAACCGCCGACGCTTGCGCTGACCTTGACCTTTTTGACACCTGTGCCGTATTGAATTTCAATCTCTCGCTCGCCGCCGTCAACGCCCTGCGTCTGTGCAGGGAGAATTGCCGCGTCGTAATTATGGCGCGTGGAGGGTTCTGTGGTCTGGATGTGTCCGAGCGGCGCGTCGCACATCGCGTAGGAGCCGCGGAACAGCCGTTCCTTTTCCATCCGCACGCCGGAGAAGAAGTCGTCTTCGGGGAGGATCTGCGGCCAGAACTGGAAGTTGTTGGAGCCTTGCGTATATAAGTGGCGCGGATCGTGCGCGTGATAGCCGCGGAGGATCTCGCCCATGCGGTCTGCGCTGCCCCAAAGCTCGTTGCCCAGCGACATCATGCAGAACGAGGGGTGATTTCCGAACGCGTCGAGCATACGGAAGCCTTCACGGATCAGATAATCCTGTTCGGCTTCGTTGTAACCCTCCTCGCCGGGTGCAGCAAGCGTGCCCCAGAACGGCAGCTCGGGCTGCATATAGATGCCGAGGAGATCGGCGGCTGTAAATGCCGCTTCGGGCGGACAGCAGGTGTGATAGCGGTAGTGGTTGATGCCGTAGCGTTTCGCGATCGACAGGATGCGGATCCACTCTGTGGTATCAGTTGGTGCCGCGCCGGTCAGCGGAAAGATCAGACCGTCATGTTTGCCGCGCAGGAAGGTCGGTGTGCCGTTGATCTGAAATTCCAGCCCGTTTGCGCTGAATTCACGCAGACCGCAGACCACAGTTGCGGTTTCGTCTGTGCCGCAGATGCACAGCGAGATCCGATAGAACACAGGCGTATGCTCGCTCCAGAGCAGTGCGTCTGTGCCGAGGGGGAGCGTAAAGCAGATCTCTCCTGACTGTGCGGTCAGGTCGAATTTCGTTTCGTCTACGGTATGTGCACCTTCGCCGTCGAGCGATACTGAAACGGCAGACGCGGTCAGCTGTACAAAATCTGCACCGACGAGTCTTGCGCGGATGGTTACGCTTTTTTCACAGATGTCGGGGTAGGTGCGGATCTGTTCGAGGTGGACGTCATCCAGCACAGCAAGTGAGATTTCGCCTGTGATGCCGTTCCAGTTGGTCTGGGTGTCAGGCGAGGTGAGATGACCGCCGCCTGTGGGATAATCGCGGTTGCTGATCCGCACGGTGATGTGCAGATCTGTTTCAGCGGATACAGGCGCGAGCAGATAACGGTGCGGTGTATTCAGACTGTCACAGCTGCCGATTTTTTCATGATTGACCCAGAGTGCAGAGAGCCTGGTACGCTCCAGCGTCAGAAGAAGCGGCTTGTTCAGAGCTTCCGGGGCAATATGCACGGTTTTCTGATACCACGCCCAGCCGGAAAAGGGGTAAAGCTCTGTGAGATAGCCCGTTTCGCGCCGATCAGACAGTGCGCCCTTTTGCGCCTGTGCAGTTGTGCCGGGCAGTGTGATGGTGTCGCTGAGTGCGTTTGCATAGAAGCGGAGCGATTCGCCTTCGCACGCTTCGTCCAGTGCGAATTGCCATTCGCCTGCGAGAGAGAGGGTTCTGATCATAATTTTTCAACACTCCGTTTGTTGTTTATTCGATTGCCTTCATCGAGCCTGCCATATCAATATTTCTGAGCTTGAAGTAGAGCAGCCAGTTGACCATCACAGTGAAACCGATCGTCAGCAGTGCCGCAAGCACAAAGGCATACAGCGGCGGTTCGGGATAGAACATTACGGCGTCTACCTCGGCGTGGGAGAGAACAAAGCTGTTGAGGAAGATGCCCAGCACAAGCCCGGCGGCGGTGCCGAGGAGAGAGGAAACTGTGTTTTCACGGTAGACATATGCCGCGACTTCACCGTCGAAGAAACCAAGCACCTTGATCGTTGCGAGTTCACGCATCCGCTCGGTGATATTGATATTCGCGAGGTTGTAAAGCACCACGAACGCCAGTGCGCCGGATGAAACGATGACCAGGATGACGATCATATTCATGCTGACAACGAGGTCGTGGAAGGTATCGCCCGCGCCTGCGGTATAAGAAACCAGCAGCGCACAGTCATGCTCCAGCATCTGCTCGGAGAGTGCGTCCTCCTGCGACGGATCGGTCATAATTCCGATGCAGGTATTGGGGATATAGTCACCGAAGACGACCTCATATTGTTCAGGTGTGATGTAGATGTAGTGCGAAAGATACTGCTCTGTAATTCCTGTGACTGTCAGCCGTGCGTTGCTGCCCTCAAAGCCGACGGTATCGCCGACAGCGAGATTCAGAAGCTTTGCAAGCTTTTCGGTCAGGATCACACCGTCAGCAGAGAGTGTGAGCGGTGCCTGGCTTTCCCGTTCGCGCAGCTGTACCATTGCGGGCAGCGTTTCCACATTCTCAGGTGCAAAAACAACTGCGGTGGAATTTGCGTCGTTGCCGTAGAGCGTGACGGTTTTCTGTACAAGATTCAGCGATTCGCTGATGTATTCCTGTTCGGTGAATGCGTTGGTATATGCATTTCGTTCGTCTTCGGGCGCTTCGCTGTCGAATACGGTGATGACATCATATAAAAACAGTTCCTCATACTGGATATCGCCGATTACAGCGATGCCGTTTCGGAGTCCGAAGCCGGCCAGCATCAGTGCGGTACAGCCGGCAACGCCGATGATGGTCATCATCACGCGGCTTTTATAGCGGGAGAGATTCCGCACGGTGATCTTTGCGTTGAAGCTCAGGCGATTCCAGAGAAAGCCGACTTGCTCAAGCAGT
>SVNN01000092.1 GCA_015066905.1 Ruminococcus sp. | reverse complement strand
TGCATTCTTTGAGGATGCCGGCTGGGTCAGCACACTGATGTATTTCTCAGGCATCCTCCTGATCTTCCTTGGTGCACTGCTGGTCAACCGAATTGCAGGCTATAAAGCAAGAAAATCCTTCTTCATCATCGAACTGCCTGAATATAAAGCACCCTCTCTGTGGGGTGCCTTCAAGTCGATGTGCAGCCGCGGCTGGGCTTATATTGTCAAGGCCGCTACAATCATCCTCCTTTGCAACATGGCAGTACAGCTGATGCAGACATTTACCTGGAGCCTCCAGGTTGCTGAAACTGCAGATACTTCCATTCTTGCATCCATCGCTTCTCCCTTTGCCTATGTCCTTGTTCCGATCGTCGGCGTGCTTTCCTGGCAGCTTGCTGCAGCTGCAGTAACCGGCTTTATCGCAAAAGAAAACGTCGTCGGCACGCTTGCCGTTTGCTTTGTCGGACTTGAAAACCTCTTCGACACCGAAGAGCTTGCGCTGATGGAAGGTGCAGGTTCTGAAGTTGCGGGTATTCTGGCAATCACCAAGGTAGCGGCGCTTGCATATCTGATGTTCAATCTCTACACACCGCCCTGCTTTGCAGCAATCGGCGCTATGAACGCTGAGATGAAGAGCGCGAAGTGGCTCTGGGGCGGAATCGGCCTGCAGATGGCTGTTGGCTACACGGTTTCCTATCTGGTTTATACGATCGGCACGCTCATTACAGCACCTGCTTCTCTGCATGTCGGCGCGGCACTCGGCGGTCTTGCAGCGGTTGCAGTGATGGTCGGCGTGATAATCTTCCTGATCTGCAACACCAATAAGAAGCTCAAGGAAGAATATGCCCTCAACGGCAAGAAGCAGAAGCAATATGCTGTAAACTGATCGCTATGGAAACAATTCTGTCAAATCTTATCGTCATCCTGATCCTGCTCGCGATTGCCGGAGCCATCATCCTGTACTTATATAAAGCGAAACAGCGCGGCGAAACCTGCATCGGCTGCCCCTACGCCAAGCAATGCGGCGGAACATGCAGCGGCGGATGTAACGGCACAAACGCGGACCATCACAAAAAGGATGCGGAATAGGTCACAAAAAATGATAACCCGTGAAGAAGTTCTTCACGGGTTATTTTCATTTTGCTCATATGAGAAGTATACAGTTGATCCTGTTTTATATCCGGAATATTCCGTGCATGTTACAGCAGAACAGATAAGAACCGTCGCGGATCATCGGCAGACGAAGTTCACCGCTCTGTTCCGGATAAAGCCGCTGTATGATCACGCGGTCACACGCCACAACGGCAAAAAACGAAATATAGTGCTGTTTGGTCATCGGGTGAGAAAAGGTGATATACCACTCATCTTCCACCTGCTCCCGCTTGACTGTATGCGGTTCATCACACGGCTTCACCGCAAGCGCCTCCAGCTTTCTGCCACAGCAGGAAAGTGCCGCCTCTCCTGTCGCAGTCAGAATATTTCCGCAATCGGGACAAACATAAAATCTGATCCGTTTCATATTTCCTCCATCCGTCTGATTCGTTTGCAGTGTTCCGGAAAGCAGCTGCTCCAGATCCACCTGCAGCACAGCAGAAAGCCCACGCAGCAGCGTGACATCCGGACACCCCAGACCGCGCTCCCATTTTGAGATCGTTTTGTCGCTCAGATGCAATGCATCTGCAAGCTGACGCTGCGTCAGTCCCTGTTCTTTCCGCAGCTGTAAAATCAGATTTCCGACTTTACTGCAATCCATATATCCCTCACCTCCTGTGACTTCAGTGTACCACAGAATGTGCCAAGACGCAATCCACGAACCGTAGAGTGCCTAGTCGCGCGCGATCAGACGGTAAAACAGGCTGTTCTCCGCATCATGCGCCATGAAGTTGATTGTTGCATTATCCGTCAGCCCCTCCAGAGAGTGGTTGTCATATGCATATTTCGAGCGGCCGTCGGAGTTGATATAATGACGGATGCCCGAAATATACTCTGCGGCAGGCGTCGCAATTCCGATGATCAGACAGGCACAGACGCAGACTGCGCGCAGGGAAAAGCGATCCCCCTCCCCTTTTTTCAGCAGCGGGAAAAGATACTCCAGCACTGTGACCATCAGTACAAACAGTGCAGGAATCGACGCGCGCATGACAAAATCAGCGGCTGTTCCCATCACAAAAAACGGGAAGACAATCAGCTGAACAAACGCTGTGATATAAAGCGTGTGTTTATTCTTCCGCAGAAGCAGCAGACAGAGGATCAGAAATTCCACCACAACAAAGGTGAGATACAGCCGTGTGCGCTCAGGCTGATAGAACGGCTTGAGCGACATACGGAATCCGCTGTTTGTACCGCTTACGGTGTGGCTGTTGTGCATGTAATACAGTGCGAACACACCAAGCACAACAGTAAGTGCCGTAACATTCTCAAAGCCGAAAACTTTACGAAGAAACGGTTTGAGTGCATTCTGTCGGATTGCCTCCACACCATATTTCACACCCATCGCAACCATCAGCACCGCAAGTCCCACAAGCGGAAGCGGCGAGCAGGGAAGCGTCAGCAGACCGATCATCGCGTAGCTGTATGGATTCTTCTCGTTCAGAAACAGTCCCGTTGCAAGCCAAGCAGGCACAGACTGATTATATACCCAGCAAAGCTGTGTACTGTTGCTGCTGTATTGATAATGTCTGGCATACCACTCGATATGCCCCATATTGCTGTACCCTGTGCCGCCAGGGAGATTGACACCTCCCACACCGAGAATGTCCATGCCGCTGAAAAAAAGCAGAACACCAAGCAGCAGTGCAAGCTGATGCCCTGTGCTGATAGTTAGTTTCACATAAACCAGCAGTACCGTCACGACCAACATCAATAAGACGTAGCAGTACAGTGCAACACGCGCCGCCAGCCACCCTGCCTCTGCACCGCTGATCGCCGCACCAAGCTTACCAATCAGCGACGGAAACAGCCAGATGCCGATATAGTAAGAAAGCGACCTGCCGCCCGTATACTGCACAGGCCAGGTGTAATCAATCAGGTCATGGAAGATTGCGTTGCGCATCTCGTGATCCTTTTTCTGCGTGAAAAATCCGCCCACGCCCGAAAAATATACCCAGATACCGAGCACAAGGACAATCAGGACAAGATAAAGATACGGGATCTCCAGCCGTCTGTCGTCTGTGTCATGCTTCCACGACCAGACCAGGGCTGCGGTCACGATCGCCGCCGCAGGGATTCCCACCCAGAGCTTGAGCCAGGTCAGAAAAAAGATCAGCACAGGAGACGCGAGCAAGAGCAATGCCGCAAACCGCAGGTGCTTGTACGGGAGCGAAAGCGTTCCTGCCTTGCGCTCAGAAAGGAACGCGGTCATTTCTTTTCCTCCCCGCTTTCAAAATTCAGCCGTTCCTCCTCAATGACGAGCGGACGGTGAATCAGCCGTGTGTTGATGCTTAAAATATACTCTCCGATCAGTCCCGTGAAGAACAGCTGTACGCTGCCGAAGATTGCAACGAGCATCAGAATCGGGATATTGCCTGCCGGGAACCGATCCCACCAGATCAGCTTCATGATCAGATAGACAAACGCCGCCAAAAGACTCAGCACCGACAGAAATGCACCAGCGAAGGTCGCAATACGCAGACCGATCTTTGTGTAGGAGGTAAAGCTCAGCATCGCCGCATCATATAGCGTGTAGAAGTTGTTGCTTGTCTTGCCTGCCTGCCGCCGCTGCTGCTCATACGGAATCTCCTTGCGCTCAGGCCCCAGCTCCGCGACAATGCCGCGGATGAACGGAATCGGATCATCCAGAGAACGGAGTGTTTCGACAAACGAGCGGTCATACAGCCCAAAGCCCGTAAAATGCTCGATCTGCTCCACCGAGGACATTTTGCGGATCAGCTTATAGTAACAGGTGCGCAGAAAACGAATCAGCCCGTTTTCGCGGCTGGTCGTTTTAATGCCGCAGACGATTTTATATCCATTCTCCCACTCTGTCAGAAATTTCGGAATCATATCCACAGGATCCTGGAAATCACAGCACATTGTGATAACGCAGTCGCCGCTTGTCTGTAAAATCGCGTAATAGGGCGAGTTGAACTGTCCGAAATTCTTACAGTTGAAGATCGCCTTCACACGCTTATCCTCCGCACAGATCATTCGCAGAATGTCGCGTGTGCGGTCTTTTGATTTGTTGTCAATAAACAGCAGTTCATAGTCGTACTGCGGCAGCTGAGCCATCTGCGCCGTCACCGCGTCATACATCGGCTTGACATTTTCTTCCTCATTGTAGCAAGGAATCATAATTGAAATCAACCGTTTCTCTGTTCTCTCATCCATTGGATCGTCTCCTGAATTCCTTCCTCAAAAGTATACTGCGGTACAAAGCCTGTATCTGCCGTCAGCGCGGTATTATCCGCTTCAAGGTGCATCACCTGATTCGGATAGTAGTCCACAGCACCGAAATCCGGCACAATCTGCGGATTCACCGCGTCACGGATCGCGAGAATATAATCGCGCAGCAGTCTTGGCGCACCGCTTCCCGGACAATAGACCGCATTCTCTTTGCCGTCGCGCGCAATCGCGATCAGCGCACGCGCAAGATCCTTTGCATATAAATAATCCCACAGCTGTTCACCCCTGGTACATGCAGGTGCTTTGCCGTCAAGAAGCTGATTTGCAACACGCATAACCATCGTGTGTACGCCGTCATAAGCACCGTATATGCTTAAAATCCTGCACCAGTTGTGGCGGATGCCGTATGTATTGCAAAGCACGCGCGTCATCGCGCCTGCGCTCAGCTTTGCCGCGCCATAGCCCGTTTCGGGAAAACACGGAGTACCGGGACGCAGAACGCCCTCCACCCTGCCGTATTCCGCCTGACTGCCTGCGCCGATGAACACACGGCAGCCGAATGCACGCGCCGCCTCCACAGCGTCCAGTGCTGCCTGTATGTTAGCCATCTGTAATGCCATATCATTTCGCGCCGCACCTGCCGTTCCGCCCCATGCAAAATGGAAGAACGCGTCCTGCGGCGGCAACACAGCGGCAAGCCGTGACAGCTGACCGATCTCACACTCCACCGTCCGCAGAAGCGGATGCTGCGGCAATGTACCAAGCCGCGGTGATTGCGGACGGCAGACTGCTGTAACGCGGACATCCTGCTTAAGCAGTGCGTCGATCAGATTCCGCCCCACAACGCCCGTCGGCCCGGTAATAATCACATGACTGAGGTTCATCCTATCAGCTCCGTATGCTTGATTCGTTCATATACTTCCCGTTCCAGAAATGGATACATATCGTCGATCGGCGGCGAGGTGATCGTGCCGTCCGGCTCCACGCGCGAAGAAAGCTTCGGCTCAAAATTCTGCGCGGGATCCAGCATCACCTCGCAAAGCACCGCGCCGTCCGTATCCAGCACCTGCTGTACAGCACTTTGAATCTCAGACACCGCAGAGATCTTCACATAGGAAATGCCGTAAGCCGCAGAGATCTTTTCCATGTCCGGAAAACTGATTCCGTTTCCGTCGCACACGCCCATCAGAGGCGGCTGGAACAGATTTGTCTGCGTCTGGCGGATCGAGTGGTAGCCGTTATTGTTGAGATAAAAAATCTTCAGCGGCAGATTGTGATATACCACCGTCTGCAGTTCCTGGATATTCATCTGGAAACTGCCGTCGCCATCCAGACAGATCACGCGGTTCCCATGATTTGCAAATGCCGCACCAATGGCAGCAGGAAAGCCGTAGCCCATTGCCGCACAGCCCGAATTGGTGAACAGTCTCTGACCGCGTTTCAGCTCTGCCGCCTGGAAAGAGATCACACAGGCGCTGCCGTTTCCGGTCACAATTACATCACCCTCATCCAGTCCGCGGAACAGCTCCGTCATAAACACATACGGATTCACAGGCGACGCAGTCTGATAATAGGATTCCAGCGTTGCAGGGAATTGCTGATTCACCTTGCGGCAACGCTCCAGCCACGCTGCATGAGCCGGATTCTGCTCATACGGCTCCTCTGCCAGTAAGGGGAGGAAATCACGCAGATCCGCCCAGATGGGCAAATCAGGGCGCACAGTGGGCTTTTGAAGCTCAAACTGGTCGATATCTACCATAATCTTGCATGCATCGGGTGCGAATGCCGCGAAATTATAGCTGATCTGGCGGATATTCAGCCGACACCCAAGCACCAGAAGCAGATCACAGCTCTGCACGACAAAATTGCCGCCGCGCGTGCCGACTGTGCCGGGTCTGCCGCAGTAAAGCGGGTGTGCATCCGGCAGAGCATCATGCGCGTTCCATGCCGTCACAACGGGAATCCCGAGATGATCGATCACGCGCAGGAAATCCTGATATGCACCCGAAAGCCGCACGCCTGTTCCGACGAGGATGACAGGGCGCTTTGCGGCATGAATCTGCGCCGCAACACGGGATACGACACCTGTTTTCAGCACAGGAATCTCCGTGCGCATCACCTCAGACGGTGAAAAACCGCGGAGTGAATCGGGATTGATCTGTGCCGCCTGCACATCCAGCGGAATGTCCAGCCACACAGGACCGCCGCGGCCGTGCGTCGCAAGATAAAGCGCCTTTTCCAGATGATAGCGGATCTCCGTCGGCTCTGTGACCATCACCGCATATTTTGTCATCGGGCTGACCGAAGCAATAATGTTATATTCCTGATCGCCCAATTGGCGCAGAGGAACATTGGTGCTCCATACCGTCGTTTCGCGCTTGACCTGTCCGGAAAGCACAAACATGGGAATCGAATCTGTCCACGCGCCCAGCACACCGGTGATCGCATTCGTTCCGCCGGGGCCGCTCGTCACGCAGACTGCCGCCAGTTTACCTGAATATCTGGTGTATCCTTCTGCGGCGATCGAGCATGCCTGCTCGTGATGGTTGCAGATGCACCGCAGATCGGGATGGTGTCCGATCGCATCGTTGAGGTGCATTGCACCGCCGCCTGTAACTAAAAATACATCCTCGATCCCGTTTTCGGCAAGGAACGAGGCAATATAATCCGAAACCTTCATCAGGAATTTCCATCCTTTCTGAGAATCGACAGCACCTCCATCGCGCTGTCCGCCGCACCGATCGCATTTTCACACGCAAGCACATCCGCGTGACTGTGAAATCCGAAGCCGTATGTCACACCGATCAGATCAATACCCGCCTCCTGCGCACCAGTCGCATCATTTGTCGAGTCACCGATCATCACCGCATCCTCAGGGGCACATCCACACTCTGTAAGACAAGCGCGGATGATGTCCGCCTTTGTAAGTTTTCCTTCCATATCCGCGCCCAGCATCGTCTGCATATAGCGGTCAAAGCCGAAATGCGTGAGCAGTCTGCGCGCGTAATCCTGCCGCTTATAGGTTGCAACAGCGGTCCGGATTCCGGCGGCACGGCATGCATCCAACAGACGGAATATATCCGGATACGGCTCTGCCAGGAGCAGCGCGTCACCCTTGTAATAATCACGGAAGATCTTTGCGAGCCGCTGGGCCTCCTCAAACCCCACGCCGAGTGCCTTCTGAAAACCGATCTGAATGGGCGGTCCGATGAACATCGAAGCAATATCCTCCTGCGGAAGCGGAATTCCCTCCGTCTGATAGGTGTGGATCACAGACGCGACTACGCCCTCCGACGTGTTCATCAGTGTGCCGTCCAGATCAAAAATCATGAGTTTTTTCATCGTTCTGATACCTCGATGCGGTTACAAATTCCACCGCCATATCCTTTCTGATCTGCCCGATCATCGTCCGCGCATAGCGATTCAGATAGGACGCTTTTTCGCGGGCAAAGCTATATTCCATGTCAATATTGTAGTAATTGACCTCCTGCGCGCTATATCCGTCAAAGCCGGCAAGTGCAGCCTGTCTGACACCTGCAGCACACAGCACCTTCAGCAGCATAATCAGCGAATTATCAGGGATTTCCGTATCCCGATCGATCCACGCCTCGTAGTTCAGAACAAAAGGGAATGTGCCGTTCGTGCGTGTGACATTCGATGTTGCAATCACAGGAAGCGTCGTATTTTTCGCCAGCGCGGACGCCATCTGTGCATACCGTTTGGAATTCGTGAGGAAAAGATAGGCAATATCCTCCGAAAAATCGCGCGGAATAAAATTGATTGCCAGAACAATCGGCTTTCTGCTGTCGATATAACTGCGGATCTGCGCTTTTTGCGTTCCGATGCTTCGGCTCGGTCCCAGAACAAGCACTTCTTTGCCGCCCAGCAAAGCGTGAAGCTGTTCCAGTGCCTTTGAGTCATCGCAGGCATGCTTCTGATAGTCCAGATAGCGTTCCTCCGCCAGTTTT
>SVNN01000091.1 GCA_015066905.1 Ruminococcus sp. | reverse complement strand
GTTCAGCTATGAAGACGGCGGCTTCACACCGGAGCTGCAGGATAAGCTGACCGCTTCAATCTCCGAGCTGTGCAAGGAGAACGAGATTGAAGTACTGGAATCCAACGACGTCAGCCCTTCCTCCGGTAAGGAATTCTTCCTCAAGTGTCTGGTTGCAGCGATCTTTGCTGCAGTCGTTCTCCTGATCTTCATTGCATTTCGTTTCAAGAAGATCAGCGGCTGGTCGGCAGGTCTTTGCGCGATCCTCGCGCTCTTCCACGACCTGATCATCGTATTCGGTGCGTTTAACCTGCTCGGATATGAGATCAACGCAAACTTTATGGCAGTTATTCTGACGATCCTCGGCTATTCCGTCAATGATACCATCGTCATCTACGACAGAATCCGTGAGAATCAGAAGTCGATGCCCGGCTCCACCACGGTTGCAGAGCTGATTAACACCAGTTCCAGCCAGTCGATGCGCCGTTCGCTCCGCACCTCGATCACCACCGTTTCCGCGATGATCGTGGTCAGCGTAGTGGCAGCGGTTCAGGGTCTGGATTCGATCCTCAGCTTCTCCGTTCCGATGATTTTCGGTATGGTTTCCGGTACCTACTCTTCCCTCTGCATCGCGCCGACGGTTTGGGTATGGCTCTGCGAAAAGCGCGGAAAGAAGACGATCAAGGCTGTCAACAAGAAGTAAGCTTCACAAAAATACCGTACAGGATTGTTCTGTACGGTATTTTTTATGCGGATATAAAACGAACCGCCCCTCCGTTTTTGTACCGGAGGGGCGGTGTTGTTTCAGATGTTTACTTCGGGCCGAGGCCGGATGCTTCGATCAGACCGCCGATATACAGGGAAATCTGCGATACATCAGATGCGTCGATCACGTCGTCAAATGCACAGTCTGCATTCAGCTTGCCCTGCGGCTTGACTGTAACAGTGTCATCCTGTGATACATAGCGTGCAAGCAGTACAACGTCTGCAATGGAAACTGCACCGTCGAGGTTGACGTCGCCGTAGATCGTGTCGGTTTCCTCTTCGCCTGCGCTGCTGCCGTCGCCCAGCTGGCCGTAGATGATACCGCAGCCGACAGTGGACATATAAACGGTGCCGAAGGTGTTCATATCGCCGACAAGGAAGTTGCCGTTTCCGGTTCCGCCGTAAAGCTTATCGGTGTTGATGCACACCCAGGTGCTGCCGCCGTCCTGCGAACGATATACGCCTTCAGGATCGCTCTCAGTGGGCTTTCCGTAGATATACAGTGTGTTGGGATCGCCGGCCTTTTCGGGTGCGCCGTAGCCAACGGTCTTGCAGTAGAATACATCCGTCTTGGTGAGGGTCACGTCGGTGCCATTCACAACAGCGTCATAAAGGCCATACCAGCCCGCTGCGAGTGCCAGATGGTTCTCGCCCAGATAGCCGATGCGTCCTGCGCTGTCGCAGATGTCGTACATTGCAACATCTGTTCCGGTAAAGGTTGCGCCGTAGTCGGTGCTGACGCAGATGGTGTAGTGTGCGTCAGAGAACTCAGGTTCAGGCTTGGAATATCCCCAGGAGGAGTTGTAGTAGGTTACATATGCATAAACCACGTTCGGCTGATCCGGTTCCACGAGCATATGGGTGGTCTTGGAGCCGTACGCCGAGTCGATGCCGCTGCAGGCGGTCCATGTCTGACCGTAGTCGTCGGAGTAGGAAACGCCGCCGTCATCCTTGTTGCTCTTGAAGAAGCGGTAGGAGCCCTCATCCAGCTGGGTGATCGCTGCCTTGCCGCCGGGAGAATTCGACATTTTTGTCCATGTTGCACCGCCGTCGAGGGTGTAGAAGCCGGGGGCGGTATCGTTGTTATTTTCTGCAATACGGATCATGACATCGGGGTTCTGCGGGCAATATGCAATTGCGCCGGTCGAGCCCATATTCGGCTGATGCTGTGCGCCGGGAGAGGTGAGGCTTGTGTGCTTGAAGCCGTCGTAGTCGCCGATCGCGGAGAATACGTCCCCTCCGGGAACGCTGGTCATATCCAGTGCAACGACTTCCTCAATTCCGTCGGGGTGGAAGTAGTAGTGCGGCAGTTCATCCCAGACATTGTCGCAGGCAAACACGCCGTTGCCCGAGGTGATCAGCACTCTGTCGCTGTCGCGGGGATCCAGCACGAGAGCGCCGCACCAGTGGATCGCCTTGTTGCGGATCCAATCGTAGCCTGCGTCATCGAGATAATCCGCCTGCAGCGGGCCGCCCCAGGACTTCTCGTTGCCGGGGGTGATGCTTTCCCAGGTCGTTCCGCCATCTGTGGAACGATAGAACTGGTCGCCCCAGCAGACTTTATCATCTGCCCACGCGTCTGCATACCACAGCTGAGAACTCCACACACCACAGGTGGTTGCTACGAGGGTGTTTGCGTCGTCAGGCAGGCTGACGCATGCGCCGAAGCTGTTGCCTGTGGGAGAGATGTCTGTTACAGCACCGGTGGTGGTGTTATATTTGTAGAGACCGCCGCCTGTTCCGGCAAATGCAAGACCGCCGACATAAGCGATGAGCAGGTTGCCGTCTGCGTCCTTGTTGATTCTGGAGGGGAATGCGCCTGTGGGGAGATCCGCACTCAGCGGCTCCCAGTTATCCTTGCCCACGTCAGCAACATAGACATTCGCGCCGATTGTGGTGTCGGAGATGCCGACATAGACCTTGCCGTTCTGGATCGCGATGGTTGCAATTCCGTTACAGCTGCCGTAGTCGCTGCCTTCTGTGGTCTTTTCCACAACAGAACCCCAGGTCGGCCATTTGATCTCATTCGTGAAAAGGCCAAGCTCGTTGAAGCTGTCAACATATTCCCAGGTTTCGCCGCCGTCGGTACTCATAATCAGACCGTCGGTGTCGCCGCCGCAGTAGAGGATGTCGGAGTTGTCGGGATCCACAGCGATTGACTCGCCGCACTGACGGCCGTAGCCATTGCCGTGCACCTTGATCAGCTCGGTCACGTCATGCTCTTCCCAGGTCTTGCCGCCGTCGGTGGTCTTGAAGATCGCCGTGCGCTCGGCGCTGAAATATGCACAGCCGCAGAGCATATAGACGGTGTTGTCGTCGTTGGGGTCGATGCACATTGCGTCTACGCTGAGGTAGCCGCGGTCTGTGTCATTGATAAAGCTCATGAGCTGTTCCCAGCACTTTTTCTCGTAGTTGTACTTGTATGCACCGCCGACGTCCGTGCGCGCGTACATAACTTCCTTTCCGGTTACAATACCGGAAACAAATCCGCCGCCGCCGATCTTGACAGCACCCCAGTTCATCTGATCCTCCACAGAGGTGAATGCCTCTGCAGCGGGCAAAGAGGATGAGCTGCCGGTCAGCGGAACCGCGCCAAGCGTAAGTGCCGCCGCGGTAATTCCCGACAGCAGCTTGCTGATTTTGTGTTTCATAAATTGAAAACTTCCTCTCTTAAATAATGCTTAAAATAATTTGTGTATGATTGCAACCTAATTGTAGCATAGATTAGAAAGCCCGTCAATTCGCGCTCTGTCTAAATTTAAGCAGGTTTTTTGATGTTTTTGACAAAACTGGAAACACAAAATTATGAAAATTCATAGTGACAAAAGCGATTGATTATGATATACTATATATAGTAGTATCCTAAAGTGCGCGGTCCGCGCAGAGAATCAGAAAGGAACGGAACAGAAAACAATGGCACAGACGAACAAACGTTCTACCGGGGGAAAAAAGCGGAGTACGGCAAAGCGGCCGTCCGCAGCGCGCAGAAGAAAGCGCAGAGTGAATGTTCCTGCATTCGCAGGACTGACAGGCGTTCTGACCGTGCTTCTTGTATTCGGTGTTGTTCTTCTGGCACAGCGCAGCGGCGCTGAGAGCGGCGGAACCGAATCCTTGTCCGCGAACCTTCCGGCGGAAACGACCACCACCGTAAAGCAGGAGGGGACAACAATGGCACAGACCACGACCACAGCCGCATCCGAAGCGGAGGCTGCTGTAACGACGGGTTCCGCCGCGTCGGGCGAATCCGGACAGACCACGACAAGCGCAGCGGCGACCACTTCTACGGCAACAGAAACAACAACGACCGGCACTGTGACGGAAGCGACCACCACGCAGACCGCACTGCCGCAGGAAGCGCAGCCGACCTATATTCAGGGCATTCTGATCGTCAACAAGACCTATTCTCTGCCGTCAACCTATGCACCCGGCGATCTTGATCCGACAGTCAAGGCACAGTTTGATGTGATGCAGAAGGCAGCAGCGGCAGAGGGGCTGAATCTTTACATTTCTTCGGGATATCGCTCCTACGACTATCAGAAACGGATCTATAATAACAATGTTGCGGCATACGGCGTAGAAAAGACAGACACCTTCTCTGCGCGTCCGGGACATTCCGAGCATCAGACGGGGCTTGCGTTCGACCTTAACACGATCAACGACGCGTTTGCACTCACGCCGGAGTCCGACTGGGTAAAGGCGCACGCGCATGAATATGGCTTTATCGTCCGCTATCCTGAGGGAAAGAGCCATATCACCGGATATAAATATGAGCCGTGGCATCTGCGCTATCTCGGTGTGGATACGGCAACGGCGGTTTACAACAGCGGTCTGACGCTGGAGGAATATCTCGGCATCGACTCGGTATATGCTGATTAAACGATTGGTTTTTGGGACGATTTTGCCTACCGGCAAGATTGTCCCTTTTTTGTGCGCTTTTTTCGCCAATTAAAACTATGGTGCAAGTAATTCGGAATATATTGCCCCTTCTGCTGTTGGTTTTTACAGAATTATTCCGCGGACCGTTGTTGATTTCCAACAAAAACACGAACAAAAGATTGGTGGTTTGGATGGGAACAAAATATTAAAAGATTCTTGACATTCGTTGCGCGGTATGGTAAATTTAGAGTAACAAACTTATAAAGGAGTATGATTACCATGAAGCTTTACAAAAAGATAGCATCAGCAGCAATGGCATTTGCTATGGCAGCCAGCGCAGGCATCGCCAACTTCCCGGCAGCTGACACATCCGTAGACGCAGCGGATATGACAGCGATCGAGCTGGTTGAGGATATGGGCATGGGCTGGAACCTCGGCAACACCTTTGACTCTCACGCTGTTGCAAGCTGGGCGCCCGACATCGAAACAGGCTGGCAGAATCCGGTTACCCAGCAGTCCATGATCACCGCGATCAAGAATACCGGTTTCAACACCGTCCGTATTCCTGTCACCTGGGCTGAAAGAACCGATGCCACCACATTTGACATCGACGACGACTACCTCGCAAGAATCAAGGAAGTTGTAGACTACTGCTACAACGAGGATATGTACGTTATCATCAACATGCACTGGGACTTCTGCGGCAATGGTGACTGCTGGCTGAATGACGGCTTGCTGGCAAAGACCCAGTTCACCACGATGTGGACTGAGATTGCAAACTACTTTGCAGAATATGACAACAAGCTCGTATTCGAGGGCATGAACGAGGTTACGTTTGACTACGCATCCCTCCGTTCGATGAACCAGGCATTCGTTGACAGCGTTCGTGCGACCGGCGGCAACAACGCGGATCGTCTGCTGCTCGTTGCAGGTAAGAACACCGATATGACTGATACCTGTTCTTCCAGCTTCAATATGCCGAACGACTCCGCTAATATGCTCGCGGTTTCCATCCACTACTACACACCGCCTACGTTCTGTGTTGCAACCACAGGTACTTCCTGGGGCTACACCGACACCTGGGGCACTACTTCCGACAAGCAGACCCTTGCAAACAACTTTGAGCTGATGTACAACACCTTTGCAAAGCAGGGCGTTCCGGTTATCATCGGCGAGTACGGCGTTCTGACTGAGGACAACAAGGATGTTGACTCCATCGTTGACTTTATCGATTCCGTCAACAACATCGCACTGTCCTACGACGGCATCTGCCCGATTCTGTGGGATACTTCCAACAGCGGCGATATGAAGTTCTTCGACAGAGAGAACCTCAAGTGGTACAACTCTGAGATCGAAAACAACTTCAAGAACGCAAGCGGCGAGATCGACATGGAAAAGATCAACAGCATTGAGTTTACTGCTGACGCGCTTGCACAGGTTGACGAAAACGGCAAGACCTTCTGGCTGGTTGACCTTTCTCCTTACAGAGCAAACCACGAGAGCGGTCTTTCTCACCTCGAAACTGTTGTAATCAACGGTACTGTTTCTTCTGCAAGCGGCAGCTCTTCTTACAGCTGCGGCGGTGCAATCCAGTTCAACCTCGAAGATGACACCACCTGGGCATTCATCAACTGGTACCTCGGCGCTGGTGATGACAACTTCACAACCGAAATGTCCGGCACCTATCAGACCGGTGAGGACGCTGACGGCAACGCGATCATGGTTGAGAGCGACATCGCTTATGACTACCTCAAGGTTGAGGAGTGGTGGACCTGGTCTGCTGCGACCGATGACACCGTGTCCTTTGAGATGACTTCCATCAAGCTCATGTTCTCTGACTACTTCTATCCGGAGACCATTGATCCTGATACCACCACAACTCCTGAGGAGACTACCACAACCACCGAAGAAACCACCACTACTACCACGACCACGGAAACCACTACCACAACCGAAGAGACCACCGCTGGTGAATCTGAAGTCCTGAAGGGCGACACCAACGGCGACGGCAAGGTTGATATCGTTGATATGGTACGTCTTGCACGTTTCGTTTCGCAGGACGCTGATCTGAACCCTGAGATGACAGCTGAGAACCTCGAGGCTGCTGATACCAATGCGGACGGATCTGTGGACGCAGGCGATGTTACTGCACTTTCTCTCTACCTCGCAGGTCTGGGTACTCTTTGATTTTTCACTCCATAAAACAAAAGCTGCCGGTTTTTATCGGCAGCTTTTGTGGTTTTGCTTGACATTTTGCAAATTGTTATGTATAATAGGAGTGTCGGACAGACAATACTATGTTGAACGGAGGATGACTCATCATGGGTATTTTTCAGAGACTGAGCGATCTGCTCAAGGCAAACATCAACGACCTGATCGACCGGGCAGAGGATCCGGAAAAGCTGGTAAAGCAGATTATCATTGATATGCAGCAGGAGCTGAACACTTCTACACAGGCACTCGGCAAGGCAGTTGCCAGCGAGCGTATGGTAGAAAAGCAGTACAACACTGCTGTTGCAGCATCCCAGAACTGGGAAGCAAAGGCAAAGGCTGCACTCGCTGCCGGAGATCAGGAGCTTGCAAAGAAGGCACTGGCTAACAAGGTGAAGGCAGACGCTGATGTTGCAAACTACAAGGAAATGTACGAAACCATCTCTGCACAGACCGATGCAATCCGCAATCAGGTTGAGGTGCTGAAGGCAAAGCTGGAGGAGGCTAAGAGCCGCCAGGCAATGCTGATCGCACGTTCCCAGATGGCTGATACGCAGAAGAATCTTGCAAAGTCGCTGAGCGGTATTGACACCAACAGCTCCTTCGATAAGCTCAACCGCATGGAAGAAAAGGTGATGCAGAAAGAGGCTGAAGCTGCTGCATTCGCTGAGATCGGCGGCGTGACCGGTGAGCCGGACAGCTTTGAAGAGCTTGAAAAGAATGCCAAGGTTGACGCTGAACTGCAGCGCCTGATGGCTGAAATGAGCGGCGGCACCACACTCGACAAGCCCACTGTCTGATTGCCCCCGCCGGAAAGGAATCTTTATGGCAAAAGTTGTAAAGTGTGAATCTGATTGCGAAACCACAACCAAGAGCAATCTGCCGCTGGTGCTTACTCTTGTGGCACTGCTGTGTGCGGTTGGTGCGGGGCTGATCTGCCTGCTGCGCTATACCAGCACAAAGAAGTACTACGAATCCTGGAGTGAGTACGACAACTACGGCGTTCACTAAAAAATCAAGACCGCGTTCTGATTTTCAGAGCGCGGTCTTTTTGTTTTATTCCTCTACTGCCAGCGATACCGCCAGCTTTGCCTTGCAGAGAATACGTTCATTTTTGCCGTCAGCGTCATATTGCAGGAGATATTGGCCGTTGGAACAGAAGATTGCTCCCGTCGATGCGATCGCATAATCCAGCACGCCATGCGCGAGGATGGTTTCTGTGCCGTCAGGCGAGATGCGGAGCAGCACGCGGTCGCGGGGCATCAGACTCGGGTAGCGGTCGCCGCGGCGTTCGTTTTCCATCGCATTTTTCGCCGCATGGATCAGATTGCCTTCAAAAAACAGCTCCTCTTCCCCTTTTTGCTTGGCGCGGCGATTGCCATTGCGGAGATCACCGCTGCGGAGCGATTCTCCGCCGTAGCGGATGGAAAACCAGTTGAGCAGTCCGCCGATCGCTTTGACGATCCTTCC
>SVNN01000090.1 GCA_015066905.1 Ruminococcus sp. | reverse complement strand
GTGTTGCTTTTTTCGGAAGGATGTGGTATAATCAAAGAGAAACTACGAAAAAGAAAGCGCCCTCCGGCGTGCAGGTGTATCATGGGAAAGAGCAGCAACATAGCATTCCGTTCCGCCCTCAGCGGCGAGCAGAAGATAGCGTCCGTTGATTTTATAGAGGTGCGGTCCTTCGAGATAGCGACCGCCGGAGCCTTGCCAGATGCACTGGCTCGGCGTCAGCTTTTCACCGGTTACGATGTCAATCTCACACTGTACAATGCCGCCGGTTCCGTTGTCGTCGGTGCCGTTGGACATGAAGTAGGTCTTGCCGTTCTCAAAGTAGAGGGATGGGTCGATACCGTCCTGATCAATATAGATCGGCTCTGACCACGTACCGTGAATATCGTCTGTCCAGATATAAAAATTCTTCTGGCTGGTGGAATTGGTCGTGACCATATAGAATCTGCCGTCATGATAGCGGATCGTAGGGGCAAATACACCGCCTGAGGAGGGGACATCAGAAAGAGCAACCTGACTTTCGCGGGTAAGGCAGTTGCCGATCTGTTTCCAGTTGAGGAGGTCCTTGCTTTCAAAGATGGGAACGCCGGGAAAGTAGTGCATCGTGCTGCAGACGAGGTAATAGGTATCACCAACGCGGCAGACGCTTGGGTCCGGATAGAACCCGGAGAGGATCGGGTTTTTGTATTTCATATTTTTGACTCCATTTCTGTAATATTTCTTGCCACATTATAGCATATCCCGTTTGATTCGTAAAGTAGTTTTGTAATTTTCTTGCGATTTGCAAAAAATTGTCCAAAGCCCTTGCATTTCTCTTCAGATTCTGCTATAATATTAAGGCAGTAAATTGGGGTATAGCCAAGTGGTAAGGCAACGGACTTTGACTCCGTCACTCGATGGTTCGAATCCATCTATCCCAACCAGATCAGGCCACCACTGAGACAGTGGTGGTATTTCTTTAATATTGCTTGGAAAGGAAGGGAAATCAAGATGCGTAAACTGAATATGGTCATCCACGCGAAGGATCGTAAATCTCATATTAGTCCGGAGATTTACGGACATTTTTCCGAGCATCTGGGCAGATGCATCTACAACGGCATTTATGTCGGCACGGATTCCAAGATCCCGAACAAAAACGGCATCCGCACAGATGTGCTGGAGGCTTTCCGACAGATCCATATGCCTGTTCTGCGCTGGCCGGGCGGCTGCTTTGCAGATGAATATCACTGGATGGATGGCATCGGTGAAAAAACGGAGCGCAGGAAAATGATCAACACCAACTGGGGTGCTGTGACAGAGGATAATTCATTCGGCACGCATGAGTTTTTCGAGCTTTGCGAGGAGATTGGCTGTGCACCCTATCTCGCTGTGAATCTCGGCAGCGGTACGGTTCGTGAAATGGCAGAGTGGATCGAATATATCACCTGTGACGGCGATTCCCCGATGGCAAATCTGCGCCGTAAAAACGGAAGGGAAAAGCCGTGGAAGCTGAAATATGTGGGAATCGGCAACGAGAGCTGGGGCTGCGGCGGAAGTATGCGTCCTGAGTATTATGCAGATGAATACCGCCGTTATCAGTCCTTCTGCAAGAATTTCAGCGGAAATGAGCTGTATAAGATTGCCTGCGGTCCGAACGGCGGGGATTTTGACTGGACCGACAAGCTGATGGCGAATCTTAACGAATACCATACAAAAGCGATTTCGCTGCACTACTACACCATTCCGACGAATAACTGGAATGCAAAGGGAAGTGCGCTTGACTTTGATGAAGAAGAATATTACTCCACGATCTTCAACACACTGTATATGGACGAGCTGATTGAGCAGCACTGTGCGGTGATGAGCCGGCATGACCACGCGCACAAAATCGGTCTGATCGTGGATGAGTGGGGCTGCTGGTATGATGTCGAGCCGGGCACCCACCCCGGATTCCTCTATCAGCAGAATACGATGCGTGATGCGATTGTTGCCGCGTGCAATCTGAACATCTTCAACCACCATAGCGATCGTGTTGTGATGGCAAATCTCGCCCAGGCAGTGAATGTGCTGCAGGCGCTGATCCTCACCGAGGGTGAGAAGATGGTAAAGACACCGACCTATCATGTGTTTGATCTTTATCAGGGACATCATGACGGCGAGCTGGTTTACAGCTTCTGTGAAGAAAGTATGGTCGGAAAAACCAACCGCATCCCGATGATCTCCCATTCTGCGTCTGTAAAGGATCATGTACTGACAGTCACAATCGCCAATTGTGCAATCGACGATGAGGCGGAGATCTTCTGTGCGGTCAACGGTATGCGTGCGGAGTCGGCGGATGTCAGACTGCTGACAGGGGACTGTCATGCCCACAATGATTTTGACTTCCCCGAGCGCGTCACGATCCGTCCGCACAGCGCGGTGCTGTCTGCTGATGGCTTTACGGTGAAGATTCCGCCCTGTTCTGTTGTACTGCTGACGCTGCGATGAGAATCTGTAAACGCTGTCTGCTTGCAGAAGCGGACAAAGCGGCATATCAGACGATTGCTGAGCTGATTGCGCTGATTCCTGCGGAAGAACGCACTGCTGAGGATGTATATCGCAGACGGCTTTCACAGTGTAAGGAATGCTCCGAGCTGCACGACGGCTTGTGCGCGGTTTGTGGCTGCTATGTCGAACATCGTGCCGCGAGAGCGCAGATGCGCTGTCCTTCGGAAGAAAAATACTGGTAAACAAATATGGCTGTATTCCCGATCCGGCGAGGATTCATTTAAGAATCCCCGTCCGGAGCAAGGGAGTACAGCCATTCGATTTTATCGCCATCCAGCGGTATATACTGCGAACAGCTGACCGCAGGCTGGGTGCCGTTGACTTCAAAGATCCAGCCGGAAAGCGCACCGTGATCAAATTCATACAGATTGCCAAGGCCGCGGACATAGACGGAATCTGCGCTGCCGCTTGCGTCAATTTGAATCTGGTGTTCTTTCGTTGCTGTGAGCAGCAGGTCATATACTGTGGTGTCTGATCCGATGGCATATTCTGTCTCCGGGAGAAGGATGCCGTCTGAATCCGCAACAGCGTCGCAGCGGATCGACAGTGTGACTGTTCCTGTCACATCCTGTGGGCGGGAGACGTTGTCGCTGTAATAATCCTCCGCCGTGCGGAAATCCGTGAACAGGATCACACATACTGCAACGGCTGTGAGAAGCAGGATTATGGCACAATTCTTCTTCGCCTGCGGTTTTTTCAGAATCAGCACAACGCAAAGCAGTACGCCGACTGCAATGACCGCAGCACAGGCATACGGGCGATATCCGCCGGTATTGTGTTCTTCCTCAGCCGGGGGCGTGGAAACCGTTGTCTGCGCTGCTTCAGTTTCGGTTGTTGTTTGGTCTGATACGTCTTTATCAAGCAGATAGAGTGGTGTGCTGCCGCTGAGCAGACAGTCATATGCCACGGCTGCAAGGAATACCTGTGCGGTGGCAGAATCGTTGCTGATTCCGTTTTCTTCGTGGCGGAAGGTACCGTCGGGCAGGCGATAACGCAGGATGCCGTCGCAGATTGTATTGCCGTTTTTGATAAACCTTGCATCGCTCTGTGCGTCGATGCCGAGTGCTGACAGTGCGATCCAGACCTGGGCGGCGCTTTCCGGATTATGCACACCGCGGTTTGCATATTCACCTGTTTCCAGCTGCAGTGTCGAGAGCAGGTCGAGTGCGCGATCTGCGGCGGAATGTACCGCGTCAGATTCCGTTGCATACGGCGCAAGTGCCTGCAGTGCCATAGCAGTCACATCTGCGTCGCTTTTTGTGCCAATCACAGCCCAGCCGCCGTCTGAAAGCTGTACCGAGAGCAGCGCTTCAATCAGCGATTCAGTTGTGTACGCAGAAGATCGGCATCCGTTGTTGAGCAGGTGCAGACCGAAGATCAGGCTCATCACGCCCTGTTCGCCGATCGTCTGATTGGCAGTATCCTGGATATATGCGCTGGTACTGCCAGTATAGAGCAGAGCCAGCGCAAATTTCTGCCGGCTTGCGGCAGATTTTTCATCGTGTTCTGTGAGATAAGCCTCCAGCGCAGACTGATAGGCGGAAAAGGAATCGTCACCGTGTCTGCGGAGTGCAAGAACATACCATTCTGCGTTCTGTCCGATCTGTTTTGTGAGATCAGCGTCGATCCACTCCTGTATATCACGGTCACCGCAATGGTGCGCGAGGATATCGCGTATCATTGTTTCGTGCGGAGAATCAGATCCTTCGGCGCAGCAAGGGATCACACTGCTCAGGCACAGAAAGATTGCTGTCAGCAGGCAAAGAAGCGGACAGAATCGTTTAGTTCGTTTCATGTTTTCTCTTTCTGCTGATCAGCGCAATACCGGACAAAACAGCGGCTGCGCTAAAATATGCGCCGATTCCGCGATCGCTTGTCGTTGGTGCTGTCTGTGCGGTGGAAGTGGTTGTTTCTGTGTCAGCAGGTGTGGTCAGCGTAGTCGTGGTTTCCTGTGCGCTGACTGCAATCTTGCAGACGGGCGGAACAAGGATCTGTGTGTCGCTCACTGCGCTGATGAGATAAGAGTCGGCTGATTCAAAGCGAATTGCGGCACTGCCGTTTTCATCGGTAATATACTCTGTTTTTTCACCGTTGATGGTGATTACCGCACCGGATACAGGAAGCGAGATCGGATTCCAGTTTTCGTCATAGCCGGCTGCAGACAGTGTCAGCGTGATAGATTCTGTTTCGCTGATCTCTGCAGTGTTGCAGTCGAACCAGCAGTAGCTGTCAGACCATGCTGTAGTATCAGTATAAACAAAGGCAGCCACATAATCACCGTCAGAGATCGGATCGCCGAGGCTCATTGCGGAGGTATGGTTGACATAGTAGCCGTAGCCGGTTCCGTTTTCAGCACCCCAGAGCTGATCCAGTTGCTTACCGAACGGTCCTTCGGAGGAAGCAAAGCCTGCGGCAGCACCGCCGGGGTAATTGGCTTCGTGTGCAGCATAGAGCGCATCACAGAGCGTCAGTGCGCCGTCGCCATCGATGTCGGTCACTGCAACTTCAGCCTGTGCAAGTGCAAGTTTGCCGTTTTCATCCGCGATCGTGACAAATACACGCGCCGAATCTTCCGCTTCAGCTGTAATAGTGCCGACACAGCAGGGGGCAAGTGCGAGTGCAGTAAGAGAGATGGATAAGATTCTTTTCATGATTGTGTACCTTCCTTTTTCGATATTTTAAACAGACCGTATTTGGTTTTGATACGGTCAAGTTTTTGAAGAATTGGCCGCGTGAGCAGGATCAGAAAGATCAGATTGGATAGTACATATCCGAGCGTGGTGGGCAGGGATGTAGCGGTCACGGCAAGATATCGGCTCAGCGAAAATGTACCGCCTAGCCAGAGCGTTGACCAGAGATCCATAATTGCGGAAAACAGTCCGCCTGCGATCATACCGGACAGATACAGCAGCCAGCGGTATTTCTGGAGCGATGTCGCGAAAATACCAGCCAAAAAACCGATCAGTCCCCACGCAAGCATCTGGAACGGCGTCCATGGTCCTTGACCGAAATAGAAATTCGATACCACAGCAGACAGCGCGCCGACAGCAAAGCCTTGTTCCTTGCCAAGGCTGATACCAGTCAGGATAACAATTGCAGTGATTGGCTTGAAGCCGGGGAGAAAAGCGAACAGAAAACGGCCTGCAACTGCAATTGCAATCATGACCGCCAGAACGGCGATTTCTCCGGATTTGTTTTTTTTGCGCTCAAAGCTGAAAAACAGCGGCAGCATCGACAGAACCGTTATGCAAAGCGTCAGCCATGCCAGAGATTTTTCACGGAGTAGTATTCCGCCGAGTATCGCGACCAGCGTGAGCAGAATGATTACAGCGGCGGTGATGTGCTTTTTATACTGTGTCATGGTGTGCATCCTCCGGAGTCTGACCTGCACGGCAGCGGGCGATGATATCTTCACACAGCACAGCGTCGGGGACATAACCGCGTGCGATTCTGTGTGCCGCTGTGGTATAATAGGTGTTCTCTGAGAAAAAGGTTTTTGGTGTGTCTGATGCAATCAGATTGCCGTCAAAGAACATGGCGCATCTGTCTGCGGAAGCGGCAGCGAATTCTATATCGTGCGTGACAGTGATGATTGTCATGCCTTCTGCGCAGAGCGATCGGAGCAAGGCGGTGATATCCGCTTTTCCTTGTGCATCAATGCCCTTGGTCGGTTCATCCAGCAAAAGCAGTTTTGGACGAAGGAGCAGAATTTTCGCAAGTGCGGCTTTTTGCTGCTCGCCGCCGCTGAGGTCATACGGGTGCTTTTGCAGATGTGCGGTCAGACCGAATTGCGCGGCCGCTGCATGAATTCGGTCTTCGGTTTCCTGCGCGTTCAGTCCGATCTCACTGCATCGTTTGGCGAGATCGTCATACAGTGTTTGCTCCAGGAATACTGTCTGTGGATCCTGTGGCAACAGGGCGAGCATGTTCTGATAAAGTGAAGAGCCGTGGGCGCGGAGTTTTTTTCCCTTCAGGCAGATTTTGCCGCTGTATGGGCGGAGCAGTGAGGCAATCACGCGCAGGAGCGTGGATTTTCCACTTCCGTTTCCGCCGAGCATGCAGAAATGTTCTCCCTGATAGACCGAGAACGATGTGCCGCGGAGAATATCGGCGCTGTCTTTTTCATAGCGGAACCAGATATCCTCCAGTCGCAGCAGTTCGATGCCGTTGGCTGTTGACTGCACAGGCTGTGCGGCAGGAAGCTTTCTGTCAGCGATAAAATCTGCAAGAAAGGCTCTGCCTTCCCGGACGGTCAGCGGACAATCGTTCTGTGCGCCGAGTGCTTTGCCGATCTGCATTGCAGCAGGCAGGGCGGCGTAGATCGGGTGATCTGTATCTGTCAGACAGAAGCTGCGCGGCGGTTCGTGCAGTCTGATCGTGCCGTGCTCCATCAGTATTACGCGGTCTGCGATCGGAAAGACTTCCTCCAGGCGATGTTCTGCAAGCAGGATGGTCAGACCAAGTTCCTGATTCAGCTTGCGGAGCGTCTGAAGAAAACCGGCGGCGGCGATAGGATCAAGCTGTGCAGTCGGTTCGTCCAACAGAAGCAGATTCGGCTTCATCGCCATGACAGCAGCGAGATTCAGAAGCTGTTTTTGTCCGCCCGAAAGCGAGTCCGTATCACGATGGAACCACGGCTCAATTCCGAAATAGCCAGCCATTTCAGCCGTGATGCGGCGGATCTGTGCAGTGGATGTTCCGAGGTTTTCGAGTCCGAATGCAAGTTCGTGCCACACCTTATCCGTAACGATCTGCGCCTCCGGATTCTGGAACACAAAGCCGATCTCCGCGACAGCAGTTCGGTCATCCAGATCGTGAACCGATTTCCCTTGATAGAGAATCTCGCCGTCAGATGTGCCGAATGGTGCGATCTCTTTTTTGATCAGCCGAAGCAGTGTGGATTTTCCACAGCCCGACTCGCCGCAGAGCACGACAAATTCTCCGGCGTGGATCGTCAGATTCAGCTGTTCGACTGCATTTTGGTCTGCGTTTGGATAGCGGAAGTTCAGATTTTTGATCTGTAATAGCGCCATTGCAGTGCCTCCTTTCCGATGAGAATGGACGGGAATGCTGTAAGCAGAGCGAATGCCGCAAAGGCGATGCAGTTTACAAATCCGAGGGGATGATAGGTTACCTGCGGATAAAACGAAAATGCAAGATCACCCTGTAAGCCGGCACTGAGTATAACGGCATCTGCTGTAAGGATCATGACAAGCACGGCTGCGTCTGTCGGTGTAAAGTGGTGCTGTTGGAATTCAGTTTTTCCGTTCAGTCCATATCCGCGCGCCTGCATAGCTGCTCCTGTGTCGATTGCCTGCTCGAGCGCCCATGTAAGCAGTGCAGAGCAGACACGGAGTGCGCCTTTCAGCTTGTCGGTCCAGGTATCGGATGCAAACAGTCCCATTGCTTTTTGCACGTCGCGTATTCTGACAGCCTGTCGGCGCAGCATCGGCAGAAAGCGCAGGGTCGTAGTCAGAAGAAGAGCGGTTTTCGGGGAAAACCGTCCGAACAGATAGAGCAGCTTGTCCTCGGTAAAACACAGCTGAAAACAGCTGAACCACAACAGTACGCCGACGAGCATGACGGAACTGTTGGCACCGTAAAGGAGTGCTTCTAGCGTGAATGGTTTCTGGTTCAGAAAGAACAGCGGTGTTGCTCCGCGATGTGTAAACAGCGGATTGCTCAGCGTGATGACGCATATGGTCAGCAGCCAGCCGAACAAAGCAATCGGTTTCGGGAAACGGCGCTGTGCCAGAATCAGAAACAGCGCGCCGCTGCTCACGGACAGAGCAGGGAACACAGGGTTTGCGCTGAAGATCAGAATCAGGATGAC
>SVNN01000089.1 GCA_015066905.1 Ruminococcus sp. | reverse complement strand
GATCCCTGCTCCGCCGACGGCAAATACACCGCCTGTATCCGCTCCGCCCGTTTCTGCACAGCATACACCGCCAGGCCATTCCCCAAAACCCGATTTCAACGGCGCACAGCAGCTGACGCGCGGACAGAGAATCGCGCTCGGTGACAATGCTGCACGTACGATGGAAATTCGTCTGTACTGTGATCAGCGCCCGACAGAGATGGAGATTGACGGGTTTTTATTCGCCCTTTGCAAAAACGGCAAGGTGCGCGGTGACAGCGACCTGATCTTTTTCAATCAGCCGCAGTCGGCGGACGGCAATCTGCAGTATCTCGGCGGCAAGGACGCCGCGCTGTCTGTATCGCTCGGCACCGTTTCTGCAGAGATCGACCGGATTGCCGTTGCGTTTGCGATTTATGGCGACAACCGCAGCGAAGTCTTCGGCAGTCTGCATCATCTCACGCTGGCTGTGTCCGCAGACGGTGCAGTGATTTATACCTTTGAAGTAGAAGGACTCATCGCAGAAAAGGCGATGGTCGGATTTGAATTTTACCGCTATCAGAACAGCTGGAAGCTGTCGGCAATCGGCAGCGGCTATCACGGCGGCATGGACGCGCTGTGCAGAAGCTACGGCGTCGAAGTAGAATAAAAAGGAGATTAGGAAAACTATGAACAGCACACCCATTACACAGGAGCGCCGCGTCCTTGCATACAGCGTCGGCGGTCTGCTCTATGTTCCTGCGCTGAATAAAACAATCGCAGAAAAGATCATTTCTCAGAGCATTCCTTGTCTGAGCGCAGTTGCGTTCTGCCTGGAGGATACCATCGACGAGGAGGCGCTGCCGCTCGCAGAAGCGCAGCTTCGCACGACGCTTGCCGACATCGGGATCGGACTGCCGAACCGCGAAAATCGTCCGCTCCTCTTTGCGCGGATCCGCAGTCCCCACCACCTCGCTTCGCTGTACCGCAGTCTGGGAAATGCAGCAGATGTACTGACAGGCTTCATCCTTCCGAAGTTCGATCTGTCCAATGCGGCAGCTTATATCGCTCTGATCTCTGAGATCAATGCCGCAAGACAGACACCGCTTTATATTATGCCGATTTTAGAAAGTGCGGAGATCGCATACCGCGAAAGCAGAATTGAGTCGCTGACCGCACTGCGCCATATGCTTGACGGCTGCCGCCGCTATGTGCTGAATATCCGCGTCGGCGGAAACGATTTCTGCAATCTCTACGGACTCCGCCGCACGATTCATCAGACGATTCATGACATTGACATCATCCGCGATATCTTCACGGATATCGTGAATATCTTCGGCCGTGACTATGTGGTTTCGGGTCCCGTGTGGGAATATTTTGACGGCAAGGACGGCTCGAACGCATGGCGCGAAGGACTCTGCCGCGAGCTGGCGCTGGATCGGCTGAACGGCTTCATCGGCAAGACCGCGATCCATCCCTCTCAGCTGCCTGCAATCCGCGACAGCCTGATGGTTTCGCAGCACGACTACGACGACGCGATGCAGATTCTGCACTGGAACAACGGCGGTCTTGCAGTTGCGAAAAGCAGCGGCGACGCACGTATGAACGAGCGCAAGGTGCATGAAAACTGGGCAAGAAAGATCATCACCCTGGCTGAGATTTACGGCGTAAAGCCCGACAGCGTGACAGGCTCTGATATGCCCGACGAGCCGATCGTCACTGTGAATTCCTCCCTGCTGTGCAAGCCGAACGATTCACAGAAATCCAAAACCGCAGGAGGAGCATATGTCTGAGACGACCTACTGCGCAGAGGATCTGTTTTCTCTGGCAGGACGTGTGAATAATCAGAAACGCACCTATCTGCTGGTCAATCCCCTCCAGGCCAAGCATGTTCCCGTTTCGCCCGCCAGGACAATCGGTATGTGCAAAGCACTGGCGAAAAAGCTTCCTGCATCCTGCCGGGAACTGCCCACGCTTTTGATCGGCTTTGCCGAGACTGCAACCGCAATCGGCGCAATTCTGGCGAAGGAGCTGGGGGAGCAGTGCAGCTATCTCACCACCACGCGCGAGCAGTTTGACGCAGAGCAGCCGTTTCTGTATTTCTCTGAAGTGCACAGCCATGCAACTGAGCAGAAGCTGTGTACAGACCGTCTGGAAGATATGCTCCGCGGCGCAAAAACAATCATCCTGCTCGACGATGAGCTGACCACGGGGAATACCATCCTCAATCTGCTTGGCTGTCTTGCGCCCTATCTTTCTGCGGACTGCAGGATGGTTTCTGCTTCGGTAATCAACCGTATGAACGCGGCGTCGCGGGAAAAATTTGCACAGCGCGGCGTCGAGATTGCGGCACTGTGTTACAGCGAAGACACGGACGCGACCGAGGCGGAATATACCGCGAAAACAACGAATCTGAATGCGCAGGCGGCAATGCCCTGTGCAGACGGTGTGCTGCCGCAGATTTTGCGTGTACCGTTTGCTTCTATGCCGCGTAAAGGCGTGCATGCCGTGGCATATGCAGACGAATGTGCAGCGGTTGCACAGGCGATCCTGCCGCTGATTCCGAAGAAGGATGGTGCACGGATTCTGATTCTTGGCACAGAGGAATGCATGGCGCCTGCGATATGGGCAGGTGCAGTGATCGAACAGCAGACGGGCTGCCAGGTGCGCTGTCACGCCACCACGCGCAGTCCGATCGCAATCTGTGACCGTGACGGATACCCTGCGAAAAACGGCGTACAGCTCAAAAGTCTGTATGATCCGTCGCGCGTGACTTATCTTTACAATCTTGACGCATATGACGCGGCGTTCATCGTCACGGACGCACACGGGGAATATGAGGAGGGGCTGAAATCCCTCTGCGGCGCACTGGCGCAATATAATACGAACAATATCATCGCCGTTCTCATCGGCGATTAATCGCAAATACCGATGTTCCACATGGAACATCACAGGAGGTTTTCATGCAAAGCAGTTATCTTGCCGAGGACGTCACCATCCTCCTCAAGGATATTACCGGTCAGCTGGAGCCGACCGATACAAAAACAAGAGAAAAGCTGATCCAGAGCGGCACACATTACTCTGAGATGCTGCCCTTAGAATATGTACCGTCACCGCCCTATTTTGCGGCGTATCAGAACGCGCTGGAACAATCGACCGAGCAGTGCGCCCGTGCCGCCGCAACCGTTGCAGAGCAGATCCTGCGCGACAAGGGCAAGGATGTCGTGCTCGTATCCTTAGCGCGCGCGGGTACATCCATCGGTGTGCTGATCAAACGGTGGATCAAGTTCCGCTATCAGATCGACGTGCCGCATTACACCATTTCCATCATCCGCGGACGCGGCATCGACAGCAATGCAATGCGCCATTTGCTGGAGCAATATTCTCCCAAGCAGATCCAGTTTGTAGACGGCTGGACAGGCAAGGGTGCGATCGATAACACCCTCAGAAAAGAGATGGCGGCATATCCCGGCATCGACCCGATGCTCGCAGTGCTGTCTGATCCTGCCCGTATTACCGATTTCTGCGGCACACACGATGATTTTCTGATCCCGAGTGCGTGTCTGAATTCGACCATCTCAGGACTGATGAGCCGCACGGTACTGCGTGACGATCTTATCGGCGCGGACGATTTTCACGGCGCAGTCTACTACGGCGAGATGAAGGACGCTGACCAGACCTATGGCTTTATCGACCGTGTCTGCGCGGCATTTGGGCAGATCCAGCCTGAAGAGATTCCTGCAAGAACCGCAGAGGAAGCGGGTGCAGGTCTGCACGAGGTGCAAAAAATTGCAAAGGAATTCGGCATCTCCGACATCAATCTGGTCAAGCCGAGCATTGGTGAAGCAACGCGGGTGCTGCTCCGCAGAGTGCCGTGGAAGCTGCTCATCCGCGCGGACAGAATGGAAAGCGAAGTGACCGCGCATATGCGCCAGCTGGCCAAGGAAAAGGGCGTGGAGGTCGTGCCTTATCCGCTTGAAAACTATACCGCGTGCGGCATCATCAAGGAGATGCAGGATGTCTGATACACCGAAAATCCTGCTTGCGTGCGATCTGGACGCAACCTTTCTGCACAGCCGGCATCACTACGCGCCGGGCGACCTCTGTGTGGAATATCTGAATGCAAAACCGCTGTCGCTTCTTTCAAAAGAGGCGCACGAATTATATCAGCATCTCCCCAAGGAGATCCTCTTTGCACCTGTGACCACACGTGCGCGGATGCAGTATCAGCGCATCTTCTATCTCTCCACCCCCACACCGAAATTCGCGGTATATGCACACGGTGCGCATCTGTTCCGTGACGGCGTGGAGGATGAGGAATGGGGTGCGCTTGCACAGCGTCTGCTTGCTCCTGCGGCGGAGGAATTTGCACAGGCGGAGCGCATTATGGAATCTCTGGGCGCGGAACGCATCCGCAGGGTGGACAACACCTATGTACAGTGCTGGACGCGCAGAGCAGAGTGGATGGAACAGCGCCTTCGGGAGCTGATGCACCCTGCACTCACCGAAACGCTCTGGGGCGGACAAAAACTGTTTGTGATGTCCCGTGCGGTGAACAAAGGAATGGCAGTGCGGCGGCTCAAGGGCATCACAGGCGCACAGCGGATGTTCGCAGCAGGCGACAGTCCGTTTGATGTGCCGATGCTGGCAGTGGCAGAACGCGCCTATGTACCGTATGAAAAAATGGCACAGCGCGTCCGCGATGCAGGCGGCAAGGATGTCCGCGTGATTGAAGGCGATTTTTCCGCAGGAATCCTCAAAGATGTGATTGCCTCGCTGGATGAGTAAACAAAAAACGGGACAGCTCCGTGTGGGGCTTGTCCCGTTTTTATATTCATACGGTTTGCGATTTTGCGTGCTCGCACTCAAAGAACCGTCTGCCGGCATCGCTGTGGCGATAGGCGTGACAGTCGCCGAAAAAGGATACAGTTCCGTCGAGATGCAGGATCTTGTTCGCGCAGGAGACCGCTGTGAGGATGTCGTGCGAGATCATAATCACGGTGATGCCGTCCTCACTGTTGAGCGAACGGATGATCTCATAGAACTCCGCCGTTGCGACAGGGTCGAGCGCAGATACAGGCTCATCAAGCAGCAGCAGGGTTTCGGTCGCACAGAGCGCGCGTGCGAGTAATACACGCTGGCGCTGTCCGCCGGAGAGCGCACTGAAACTGCGGCGGCGCAGATCAGAGATCGAAAGACGCTGCATCGCCTGTGCCGCGCGGCGGCGATCCTCCGCGTTATAAAACGGCAGAAACTGCTTTTTTCCAAGGCAGCCCGAAAGAACGACTTCCTCCACCGCGGTCGGAAATTCCTTCTGTGCGGCAGTCTGCTGAGGCAGATAGCCGATCTCCCGACGGTCGAAGCCCTCACAAAAGGAGATCTCTCCGCCGGACAGCGCCTTGAGTCCGAGGATACCGCGCATCAGTGTGCTTTTTCCCGATCCGTTTTCGCCGACGACACAGAGAAAATCGCCGCGGTCAACGCTGAACGAAACATCGGTCAGGACGCGCTGTCCCTCATATTGCATAGTCACACCGGAACAGGTGAGCAAAGACATATGTCGTACCCTCGCTCCTTATTTCTTCTTGCGGAGCGCACGGATGATCAGCGCACCCGCAAGGATGCCGCCTGCAATCTTCGCACCGGTTTTGAGCTGTCCCTTGGTCACACGGATCTCGTTTCCGGCAAGCTCGAAGGAAAATGCTTCATCGCTGTCGGACTTCGGCCAGCCGTTTTTGAATACAATGTTATGACGCTGGGGCTTGTCGTAGTTTTCTTCGTCAGAGGGCAGGTCCATAAACTGCTCGTAATTATCAGCAGGGGCAAAGGTTGCGACCGCGCTCATGACATTAAAACGGAGCGTGACCGATTCGCCCGGTGCGGTGAACGGAACAGCAAAGAGATACCAGCCGTTTTTGTACTGCTCAAACGGTGTGAATCCGCGGTTGAGCTTGAAGGTCAGACGCTGGTCATATCCTTCCTCGGTGAAGATCTCAAGGTTGCAGATCTCGTCAAAGCGGTCATTTTCGCCGCCGTTGAGCCAGAAGCGCAGGCAATATTCCTCACCCGCCTCCAGCTTGATGTCGGTACGGATTGTAGACCAGTTGTAATTCCAGTCGCCGATCTGCCATACCTCGGTGAGCGTGCCGTCTACTGCGGTCAGCTCGCGCTTTCCGCCGACAGTCGTGGCAACCTGTGCGTCCAGGCGCCAGAGATCGGGACAAAAGAAAATATCCTTCATTTTTACTCCTCCTCGTCGGGATTAAAACCCCTGTTTCTGATAGCACAAGTATACCACAACAGACAAGAAAAGTCAATCGCGCAGCGGGTGGGTGAAAATATTTTCCGCACGCAAAATTGGGCTTTCTTTTTTGCAAAGAATGTGCTATAATATGTATAAGTATTGAAACTTGTCACAGAAAGGAGAATGCTGAAATTGACACAGACGCAGTATTCCCTCGGCATCGACGTTGGATCCACCACCGTCAAGACCGTTGTAATAGATGAACAAGGCAAGATCCTCCGTACACGCTATCAGCGGCATATGTCCCTGATCAAGGAAACCGTTGCCGCACAGCTGGAGGAGATTCAGCAGGCATATCCCGACGGAAAATTCAATCTTTCTATCACCGGCTCGGCGGGACTCGGACTTTCCAACGCAGCTGAGCTTCCGTTCGTACAGGAAGTGCACGCCGCATTTATCGCGGTCAAGGAAACATATGAAGACGCGGACGCGGTGATCGAGCTGGGCGGCGAGGACGCGAAGATCATCTTCCTCACAGGCGGCGTGGAGCAGAGAATGAACGGCTCCTGTGCCGGCGGTACAGGAGCATTCATCGACCAGATGGCAACGCTGCTGGGCGTAAGCGCGGATGAGCTTGACCGCCTGTCGATGGAATCGGAACAGGTCTATCCGATCGCGTCGCGCTGCGGCGTGTTTGCAAAGTCGGACATTCAGCCGCTTCTGAATCAGGGCGCGCGCAGAGAGGATATTGCTGCAAGCATCTTTCAGGCTGTGGTGGATCAGACCGTTTCGGGACTTGCACAGGGACGCGAGATCAAGGGGAAGGTTCTCTTCCTCGGCGGACCGCTTTCGTTCCAGAAGGGACTCCGCCGCGCATTTGTCCAGACGCTGAACCTCGACGAAGAACACGCCATCTTCCCGGAGATTGCACCGGTGTTCGTTGCATATGGCTGTGCGCTGTTCGCCAAAACGGGCGGTAATACATTCCCGATCTCTGAAGCGCTTCTGCGCGTGAAAAATGCTGCACCCGCGGCGGAAGCGCTGACAGGGCGCAGGCTGTTTGAATCGCACAAGGAATACGAAGATTTCATCGACCGCCACAAGCGGCATGATCTCCAGTATGAAGATCTGAAAACATATACAGGCAACGCCTATCTCGGTGTAGACGCAGGTTCAACCACCACCAAGCTGGTGCTGATCAGCGAAGAGGGCAAGCAGCTCTATTCCCACTATGCATCCAACAAGGGCAAGCCGCTTGACAAAATCGCCGAAAAGCTCCGCACGATTTATGCGGAGAAAAATCCTGCGTTGAAAATCCGCGCTTCTGCGGTAACGGGATATGGCGAGGAACTGATGAAGGCCGGTCTGGGCATCGACTTCGGCATCGTCGAAACGGTGGCGCACTACCGCGCGGCATCCCACTTCTGTCCGCAGGTAGATTTCATCATCGACATCGGCGGTCAGGATATCAAGTGCTTCAAGATCAAAAATGGCGCGATCGACAGCATCCTCCTCAACGAGGCTTGCTCGTCGGGCTGCGGCTCGTTTATCCAGAGCTTTGCACAGGCTCTGGGATATGACATTGCAGAATTTTCACAGCTTGGTCTGTTCGCAGAGCGTCCGGTGGATCTCGGTTCGCGCTGCACCGTATTCATGAACAGCAGTGTAAAGCAGGCGCAGAAGGACGGCGCAACCGTCGCGGATATTTCCGCCGGTCTGTCTGCATCCATCATCAAAAACGCGATCTACAAGGTCATCCGTGCAAAATCTGTAGATGAGCTGGGTGAAAATATCGTCGTGCAGGGCGGTACCTTCCTCAACGACGCGGTACTCCGCTCGTTTGAACAGGAGCTGGGCAGAAATGTCATCCGTCCTGCAATCTCGGGACTGATGGGCGCATTCGGCGCGGCGCTTTACGCCAAGGAGCACGCACCCGAAGCCTCCGCGCTGATTTCCGCAGAGGCGCTGGAGAATTTCACCTATCAGACCACAGCAGCACACTGCAACGGCTGTACCGCACACTGCAGCCTGAGTGTGGTCCGTTTCTCAGACGGCAGAAAGCATATCTCCGGCAACCGCTGTGAGCGCGGCGCGGGCAAACAGAACAGTCCCGCAAGCCCGACGCTGACGGAGTATAAATATCAGTCGATCCCTCGCCCGTATTTGCAAAGGCGCG
>SVNN01000088.1 GCA_015066905.1 Ruminococcus sp. | reverse complement strand
CCACAGGCGAACCGTTCGACAAGGCAGGCGGATATGGCATTCAGGGAAAGGGCGGACTGCTGGTCGAGCGGATTGACGGTGACTACTACGCGATCGTCGGACTTCCCGTTGCGCGGCTCAGACGCGAACTGGATCATTTCTTGTCGGAAAACAACTGAATCACAAATAAGCCGGAATCGGAGTAGTCTCCTTTTTCGGCTTTTTGTATAGTTGCATTTTGCAACTATGTTTAATATGTACAAATTTTCGAATGAAATTGGCGGTTACTATTTACTTTTGTACAAAACGGTGCTATACTAAGAGTAAGGCATTTAATCTTTGGGGATGAACAGATAGGAGCGCCAAACGCTCCGCGACAGAATGGATCGGCTTTGACAGAATTGGAGGAGTATATGAACAGCAAATTAGAACAGATCCGCGCAGAGGCTGAAACAGACGGCCTGAATCTGCGGCAGATCGAATTGGGGTATGATCGGAATCCAATCCCGTTTGCGCTGATGCGCACGGACGGGGTACAGGATGCGGTGTTTCTTTATGTGAATCCCGCATTTGAGGTCCTCAGCGGGCTGTCAGCAGATCGGCTGATGGGACGCAGCTATCGTGCTGTGTTCGCGGCAAGCTCGGAGCAGGAGAGGGAAAAGCTCCGCCGCGTGGCAACGGGAGCGTGCCGTGCGGAAACACACAGCCTTCTGGATACGTTCGGCAGACATATGCGGCTGGAATTTTTCAGCTTTGATATCTGTGGTTATGTCGGCTGTGCGGCGCAGGTCGTTTCTCAGCAGCAGTTGTCGAAGCATCTGTGTCTGGAGGATCTTGCAAATATCGGCGAGCTTGTCAACGGCGGACTGCTGGTGACAACGGCGGGAGAGCCGCACCAGATTGTCTATTGCAGCGAGGAACTGTATCGTCTGGTCGGTCACGAAAGTCTGGCGGAGTTTCAGGAGGGCGTCAGGGAACGCTCGCTCTTCTCCTATATCCACGCGTCGGATGTTCAGCCGCTGCGCGATCAGATTTCTGAATTGGTCCGCCGCGAGAAGATGCACTGCATTCTTCGTGTGCGCGCACTGTCGGGCGAATATACCTGGCTCTCTGTACAGAGCAAGCGCGCGATCTTCCACGGAAAAAAGGTTGCCGTGACAATCACACACAACATCAACGCCGAGATGGTGCGTATCACCCGTGCACATAAGCTGCTTGTGAATACCACAGCGCAGTATTATGCCGCCTATTACGTCGATGCGCGCAGCGGCATCTACTATAACATCCAGCAGAATCTCTGTGAATATGCCGCAGAGATCACGCCGACCGGGGATTATGCTTCCTGGATCATCAGCTATGCACAGAATTATATCCATCCGGACGACGCGGCGTTTATGATGGACGTACTCAGCCTGTCTGCCTTTGTGAAGAATGCAGAACGCGTGGACGGGCAGCTCAGTTATGTGCGCCAGTACCGCCGTAAATTCGGCGATCGCTATGAGTGGGTTGAGGTTACGATGTCGATGCGTGAGCCGAAAACCGCGGAAGAAGAACCGATTGTCATCTGTACGTTCCGCAATATCCATCAAGACAAGCTGATCGAGGATGAAAAGCGGTATATGGAAGTCTTCTCCTATGCAGTGACCCATTCTTATGAATCTGTGCTGGAGATGGATCTGCACAACCGCATTCTGTATGAGATTCAGTACGGTGAGTCGGGACTGTTCCGTCTGCCGCGCTATGATATGACGATTGAAAGCGTACATCGTTATGCGGTGGTTCATATCCACCCGGATGATATGGCGCGTTTTGTCAGAGATTTTCATCCGGACACGGTTTCTGTTCCGGAGCTTTTCAAGCAGGTGCAGTTTGAATATCGCCGCCGCCCGAACTGTGATTCGGAATATCGCTGGTGCTCCTACACCCTGCGCCGGTTTGAACAGGCAGGACACAGTATGCTGGTGCTGTTTGTTTCGGATATTCACGAAGCAAAAACCCGTCATCAGCGCGAGCAGAGTTGTCTGCAGCATGCGGTGCTGGAAGCGGAAAACCGCGTTTCAGACAAAAATCGCCAGCTGATTTCCTACTACGGAAAGACGATCGAGCTGATGAGTTCCATGGTGGAGTATCGTTCGATGGAATCGGGCGAGCACGTCCGCCGCATCAAGGATTACACCAAGGAGCTGCTCAAGGCGGCGGTCGAGCTGTTCCCCGAACAGAATCTCGACGACTCCAAGATCCACAGCATCACCGAAGCGTCTGCGCTGCATGACGTCGGAAAGATCGGTGTGCCGGATAATATCCTCCTCAAGCCTGCGCGGCTGACCAAGGAGGAGTTTGAAGTGATGAAGCAGCACACGGTGATCGGTGCGGATATCGCAAAGGAGATTCCTTGTGTGACCGAGTGCGCGGATGAATCGGGTTATGGCTACGAGATCGCGCGGTATCACCACGAGCGTTACGACGGCCGCGGCTATCCGGAAGGACTGCGCGGCGACGAAATTCCGTTTTCTGCACAGATCGTCGCAATCGCGGACGTATATGACGCACTGACTACTGTGCGTGTATATAAGGACGCATATTCCACGGACGAAGCCTTCCGTATGATCATGGACGGCGAATGCGGCGCGTTCTCACCGCGCATGCTCCGCTGTTTTGAAAAGGTGAAGGATCGCTTCGTGTCGATCCGCCAACGGTATTCGGATGAAGCGAAAACATAAACAGAAAGTCCTGCTGTATGGAGTACAGCAGGACTTTTTCGTTAGTTTTTTCTCTGGAATACACCGCCGATTCCGGACAGGACAGGAACAGCAAGGCTGAAGCCGATGGCGGTCAGCAGGTCGTGCCGCGTGAGTATTACAGTGCGGAATACGACCGCGAGCGCAGGCAGACAGATCACAGCGATCAGGCACAGCAGCGAGAACAGCACCGCAAGCAGGAGTTTTCCGTTGCTGTGATAGGAAACGGAAAAGAGCGTGCCGTGTTCGGATTTGCACTCAAACACATGGATCAGCTGTGAGAGGATGAGCGTGATCAGCGCACCTGTCCGTGCGCCGTCCAGTCCTGCGCCGCCGCGGAGCAGGACGGAGAAGCAGCCCAGTGTGCAAAGCCCGATCAGCACACCGCGCAGCACGATCTTGAAAAACAATCCCTCGGAGAAAAAGCTGTCATCCCGTCTGCGCGGCGGACGGTGCATGGTATTCTGTTCGGGCGGCTCCAGTCCGAGCGCGATGGCGGGGAGTCCGTCAGTGACAAGATTGACAAGCAGGAGCTGGACAGGGAGCAATACGGGCGGCATGCCGATCAGGATGCCGAAGAACATCGTGATCACCTCGCCGATGTTGCAGGAGAGGAGATAGCGCACGAATTTCCGTATGTTGGCATAGATACAGCGCCCCTGTTCGACCGCATTTACCAGCGTGGCAAAATTATCATCGAGCAGGATGACGTCTGCTGCCTGTTTGGTGACATCGGTTCCCGTTTTGCCCATTGCAACGCCGACATCAGCTTCCTTGATGGCTGGTGCGTCATTCACACCGTCGCCCGTCATCGTGACAACTTCGCCGCGCGCACGGAATGCACGCACCAGACGAAGCTTGTGTGCGGGATTCACACGCGCGAACACAGCGTAGTTGTCGATCGAGGCACGGAGTGCGTCATCCGAAAGACGATCCAGCTCCGCCCCCGTCATCAGCTTTCTGCCGCGCAGGAGTCCAGCCTGTTCTGCGATTGCTTTTGCGGTTGCCGGGTGATCTCCTGTAATCATCACAGTGCGGATGTTTGCCTTGTGGCAGAGTGCGATCGCGCGTTTTGCCTCTGCGCGGAGCGGATCGACCATGCCGCACAGGCCGAGAAAGGTCAGTCCGGACTGTGCATCCTCCAGCCGTGCACATTGCTTTTGTGCGAGAGCAAGCACGCGGAGTGCGCCGTGCGCCATATCTTCAGCGGCAAGGAGGATCTTCTGCCGCATGGTCTGCGTCAGGGGGAGTACTTCGGTGCCGCATTGATAAAATCCGCACATCGGCAGAAGAACGTCAAGTGCGCCCTTGATATAGACAGTTTTTCCGTTTGGCTCCTGCACCAGCACCGCCATACGCTTGGTCGCACTGTCAAAGGGCTGTTCGTCGATCAGCGGCGGCATCGGCGTGTCGGTGGAAACACCTGCTTTCTCTGCGGCAATCAGCAGTGCGATCTCTGTCGGATCGCCGACCGCCTCCCAGCTGCCTTTTGCGTTTCTGCCGCGCTGTCTGCCTGATTTTGTTTCAGAGGCATGGATCTTCGCGTGTGAGCATAGCACGGCGCAGCGGAAAAAGGAAGTAAGCGCGGGGAATGACTTGGGCTGGATCGGGGTATCGTTCTGGCGCAGCTCGCCTGCAATGCGGTATCCGTGTCCCAGCACATCAAATTGTTCCGCGCCGACAAAAAGCCGCGTGACGGTCATACGATTCTCGGTGATGGTTCCTGTTTTGTCGGTACAGATCACGGACGCGCAGCCGAGCGTTTCGACCGCGTGAAGTTTTCGTACCAGTGCATTTGCTTTGAGCATTCTCCGCACGGCGAGGGCAAGTGCGATCGTCACCGTAGCAGGCAGTCCTTCCGGAATTGCCGCAATCGCGATCGTGATTCCCGTCATCAGCATATCAAAGACCGGCTCGCCGCGTGCAACGCCTGCTAAAAATACCACGATGCAGACGATGATGCAAAGAATGCCGAGCTGTTTGCCGAGGATACCGAGCCGTTGCTGCAAGGGCGTCTGTCCTGCGTCAATATCGCTGAGCATACCGGAGATTTTTCCGATCTGCGATTGTTCGCCTACTGCGATGATCTCCGCTTCGGCATTTCCTGCTGTAATGGTCGTGCCGCCGTAGAGGACAGATTCCTGCCCGAATGCATTGTCTGCCGGCTCTGTCAGCGCGGTGGATTTGGATACAGGGACGGTTTCTCCCGTGAGGATGGATTCGTCCGTCTGTAAGCCGCGGCAATGGCGCACGGTACAGTCCGCAGGAACGCGGTCGCCTGCTTCCAGTACGACAAGATCGCCCGTTACAAGCTCTGCGGCAGGCAGCACGCAGACTGTGCCGTCGCGGTAGACACGGGCGGTCGGCGCAGTCATCGCGGTCAGTGCTTCCAGCGTTTTTTCTGTGCGGTATTCCTGTACAAAGCCTAAAATTGCATTCAGCAGAACGATGAGGATGATTGTCACCGCATCGGTCAGCTCGCCCAGCAGCGCGGAGATTGCCGCACCTGCCAGCAGGATCAGGATCAGCACATCGCGGAACTGTCCTGCGAACAAGACCACGGCAGGTGTCCTTTTTTTCTGCCGCAGTGTATTTTTTTCGGTGCCGCGCTGTCTGACCTGCGCGGTGGTGAGTCCTTTTGTCACATTCAGCCGCCTCCCTTTGGTTCGTCCGTTCAATTTATGATTTTGTCGGACAAAATATGATAAGTCAAAATGTGGTTTGAATAAGCGGTGCATACAGACAGATAATAGCACAGAAAGAAACCAAAAGGAGAATGAAGCGATATGGCGAAAAAACTGGGCAGCTCGACCTATGTGCCGGAGCAAGGACCTGTGATCCGTTCCTTTGCGGCGATCGTCGGCAAAAAGGAAGGCGGCGGACCGATCGGCACCTGTTTTGATCAGGTCGAACCGGACGCATATTTCGGACAGGAAAGCTGGGAGAAAGCAGAGAGCGAGATGCAGAAGCGCACCGTGCAGCTGGCGCTGGACAAGGCACTGATCCCGACCGAGCAGGTGGACTTTATCTGTGCGGGCGACCTCATCAACCAGTGTATCGGCAGTACCTACGGTCTGCGTGATCTGCATATTCCCTTTCTCGGGCTGTACGGGGCGTGTTCTACCATGGCGGAGGGACTGGTCGTATCCTCTCTTCTGCTCAGCGGCGGAAACGGCACACGGGCGGTTGCGGTGACTTCCTCACATTTTTCGACTGCGGAGCGGCAATTCCGTTTTCCGCTTTCCTATGGCGGACAGCGTACACCGAGCGCACAGTGGACCTGTACCGCTTCCGGCGCGGTCGTGCTGGAGCGGTCGGGTGACGGACCGCATGTGGCGGCAGTCACCATCGGCAGGATCGTGGATCTTGGCGTGACGGATGCGAATAATATGGGGGCGGCAATGGCCCCTGTAAGTGGAGGATTCAGACCATATCAGAAACGGTCACGGCTTGCCTGTGGACAGGAAATATGATAAAATGATAAGCGCTGAAAATTTTCTTAAGAATTTTTGTAACGAATCCAAGACAGCGTAGTCTTATGGGTGTAAGGAGTTGAGAATGTGAAACAAATTGAAGAGCTCTACAATACATATTTTCACGATGTCTATCTTTACATCAGAGCCTTGAGTCACAGCGATGACATTGCCGAAGAGATCACACAGGACACGTTTTTCCGGGCAATGAAGTCGATTGACCGATTCAAGGGAGACTGCGACATCAGAGTATGGCTTTGTCAGATTGCGAAAAACACGTTTTATACCCGGTGCAGACAGCAGGCGCGGTTCAGCGGTGATGGGATTCCCGAAACGGCGACAGACGAGAGAATCTCGATCGAGGACGCGGTAGCGGATCAGGAGCAGGCGGTAAGGATCCATCAGATCCTGCACGGGATGGATGAGCCGTATAAGGAGGTCTTTACCCTGCGCGTGTTCGGAGAGTTGTCGTTCAGACAGATCGGCGCGTTGTTTTCCAAGACTGAAAGCTGGGCAAGAGTGACCTTTCATCGGGCAAAGCTGAAAATGATTGATGAGTTGGAGGAGCAGAAATGAGTAAGTGTAATATGATTGACGATCTTCTTCCGCTGTACACAGACGGCGTCTGCAGCGAGGAAAGCCGCCGTATGGTAGCAGAGCACGTTGCGGAATGTGCAGCGTGCCGCGGCAAGCTTGAGAAGATGAGCGAAACGATTGCGGTAGAAAGCAGAGCGGACATTGCGGCAATCAAGCGCATTAAACGGCGGATCCGCATTGAAAAAGCGGTAGTTGCATGCATTCTTGCAGCTGCGGTTTTGATTTTTGGCGGATTTCTGTTGATGTGGCTTGTGAATACCGACTGCACGATGGATTACGAGAAGTATCATCTTGCGGAGAATGTGTGGGTTGAGGAAGATGCGGACGGCAGTGTGTGGCTTGTTAGAACGGGCAGTGCGGCGGAAGCGTATTTCATTCACCCGAATGTGCTCGACAGCAATGGAAACACGATGCAGGATGAGGAATTTGACCGGGATCAGGTGTGTGCTTATACGATCACGCTGAAACAGAGAAAGATCCTCTCGCTGATGAATTTTGTGATTCTGGACGGCGGAATGGAGGAACGGGTTTTGCTCTGGGATTCTGCGAAGGATTACGAGAAGTTTGAGACGCTGTATTATTATGACGACGAGAATCATCAGAAATATGTGTTATGGGAGAGGGATTGATATGAACGAGAAGAAGTTTTTTGTACCGGGGGTTCTGCTCTCGGCGGCTGCAGTGATTCTGGCATGGTTCGCGCTTCCGGTGGAGAGCTTGGTGGCGGCAATTGTCAGCCTCGCGCTGAATCTGAAACAAAAAGAAACAAGACATGTGAAGATTGGTGTCGCGCTTGCAATCATCGCCATCCTGATGGATGTTGTACTGCTGGCATATGGCCTGTGGCTGGGCTTTTCGCAGAGCGGTTGGGTGAGCTACTGGCTGTTCCGTCTGATCTTCGGCGCGGAGCCGATGTGATGAATTTTGCATAAAGCAGATATAAAACCGTTTCTGTTGAGGCAGGGACGGTTTTTATATGTAATACACAAAATTTGTCGCATTCTTTGTGATTTTGATGAGAAACCTCAGGGGAATCAACACGAATTTTAATACTTTTCATTCTTTACAAGGGCTTGGGTTTATGCTATACTTAACTTAATATTGTATTTTGTGGAGGTTGCAAATGGAAGAGAAAGATGAAAAGTATTTAAATATCCGATTGAAGAATGAGCATACGGAGGAAGAACCGGTTGTATCCATTATCGGCATCATCAAGAAACTGAAAAAGTATTTTCTGATCTGGGTAGTTGTTGCAGTGGTTGCTGCAGCACTGACGTTGACAGATGCAGTGTTGTCCGTACACAACTATGAGGACAAGACGTTGACCGCGCTTGTCAGCTTTACACATGCAGGTATCGAGGAGGGACTCGACCCGCAGGGCAAGCAGTTTGATGTTTATACGCTCAAGAGCCCGGCTGTCATCGAGATGGCACTGACGGAACTTGGTTACGAAAAGAGCGATTTGGAGCTGATTCGTCAGGGAATCGATATTCATGGCATTCTTCCTGAGGATGCAATTGATCGGATTACCGCGTACAAGAGTATTTATGAGAACGGCTCTAGCGCTGGTCTGGCTGCCGCACAGGCGATGCTGGAGGAGTCTTATTATCCGACACAGTATACGGTTTCTTTCGATT